>JAEWCY010000024.1 GCA_023390395.1 Pseudomonadota bacterium
GACATCCACAAGGATTTCGGCCTGGCCATCTGGATGATCGAGCACCAGATGGACGTGGTCATGAGCCTGTGTTCGTGGATCAAGGTCATCGATTTCGGGGCCACCATCGCCGAGGGCACGCCCGAGGCGATCCAGAACGACCCCGAGGTCATCAAAGCCTACCTGGGAGACGATACAATCTGATGCTGCTCTCCGTTGAAAACCTCCGGGTCAAGTACGGCAACATCGAGGCCCTGCACGGCATCTCCTTTAACGTGAACCGTGGGGAGATCGTGGCGCTTATCGGGGCCAACGGCGCGGGCAAGACCACCACGCTGCTCTCCATCATGCGCCTGCCGCCCCCCGAAGCCCCCAAGGTGGTGGAGGGCGACATCAAATACGAAGGGAACTCCATTCTTTCCATGGAGCCCCACGACGTGGTGCGAAAGCTCCACATGGACCTCTCCCCCGAGGGTCGGCGCATCTTCGGCAACCTCACGGTCATGGAAAACCTGGTGCTCGCCACCTACGCCCGCAAGGACGGGGAGGAGGCCGTGGCCCGGGACCTGGACCGGGTGCTGTCGCTTTTCCCGCGCCTGTCCGAGCGGCGCAGGCAGCGCAGCGAGTCGCTCTCCGGCGGCGAGCAGCAGATGCTGGCCGTGGGCCGGGCCATCATGACCGGCTGCGACTTCATCCTCCTCGACGAGCCGAGCATGGGCCTGGCCCCGCTTTTGATGTACGAGATGTTCCGCACGCTCAAGAAGCTCAACGAGCAGGGGCTCACCATCCTGCTGATCGAGCAGAACGCCAAGGTGGCCCTGTCGTTCGCCCACCGGGGCTACGTGCTGGACACCGGCGAGATCAAGACCTCGGGCACGGCCGAGGAACTGCGGCGCGACCCTGAGGTGAAAAAGGCCTACCTCGGCGGCTGAATCCGCCCCGCCACGACGCTCGAAACCCGGCCCGGCGAACGCCCGGCCGGGTTTTTCGTTTGGTCCATGACTTGCTTGTAACCGCTTGTCGGCCGCCGCGTCGGCAGTTTCTGCCATCCTTCGGCACGCCTCTTGCCACTCTCCACGCGGGGAACGCCACGCCCGGCAAAAAATTCCCGCTCAAAGGAGAGATGGACATGAGCGTATCATCCGTTGGCCAGTCCTCGAGCGACTATTGGCTCCAGCGGCTGCTTGCCAGCTACGGGCAGTCTTCCACGACCGACAGCCAATCGTCCGTCCTGAGTCTCCTGTCGCAGGGAAGCGACGCCACCGACGCCACGTCGGCAACTTCTTCCGGGTCCTCGTCGTCCTCGTCGAGCTCCGCCGGAAGCTTCAACGACATCCTCGCCGCCCTCCTGGCCGGAAACGGCTCCCTGTCCTACGACATGGAAACCGGCACGCTGACCACGGCCAGCCAGGACGAGGAGGGCGACATGCCGCCGCCCATGGATGGGGCCCAGGGCGGAGAAGGCGGGCAGGGCCAGGAGTTGACCCGGTCCGAATCCACCACCACCAACGCCGACGGGTCCACCACGACCACGGCCACCATGACCGACGCCGACGGCAACCAGGTCGGCACGGAAACCAGCGTCGCCAACGCCGACGGCTCCTACACCACCACCATCACCATGACCGATCCGTCGGGCAAGACCTCCACCCGCACCATCACCGGGGAAAACACTACCGACGGATTCAAGGAAACCGAAACCCTCACGGACAGCGACGGCAACGTCCTCGAATCCGGCAGCATGCTCACGGCCTCCGACGGCAGCGTCACCGCCACCATCACCCGCAACGGGCCGGACGGCGGCTCGGTGACGGAAAACGCCAGCTACGACGCCGACGGCAACATGATCTCCTCGTCCACATCGTCCACGGCCGCGACGACCACGACCGCCGCCGCCTCGAGCACGTCGAGTTCGTCGAGCACGTCGAGTTCGTCGAGTTCGTCGAGTTCGTCGGGCTCCTCGGGCGCGTCTTCCTCCGGGTCCTCGGACGAAAGCGGCAACACCACCACCGTGACCATGACCTTCACCTCCGAAGGCATCGAGGAAACCACCACCGTGACGGACGCCGACGGCAACCTCGTCAGCCAGTCCACCAAGGCCATCCCCTTCAACGCCACGGCCGAGGGCCAGGCCTACGGCTCGTCGCTCAAAAAGGGCGACGACCTGTCCGATCTCCTGAGCCAGTACGCCGCCAACCGCTACGACGCCTACCAGAATTCCTACCAGCAGCAGGCCATGCAGCTGGGTTCCGACAGCGGCGTCGACGTGCAGGCCTAGTCCGCAAGCAAGCGAACGCGTCGGTCGCGGCTGCGCCGCCGCCGCGTTTGATGGACACGACTCGGCACGAAGCGATGCGCCTGCCGGTCTCCAAGGGCGGCCCCCATGGGCCGCCTTTGTTGTTGGCGTCCGGACCGATCCATGACAGTTTGGCAAAGGTGGAGCCGTCGCGGGGTTGCCTGGTCGGGGCGGAGAAGTCTGGGCGTCCGGGGCGGGGAGGGCCGGCATGCGCAACAAGTTCCTGGGCACGGGCGAACCGGGCTGGCGCCCGGTGCGCAAAATCCTGGTGGTCCTGTCGGGACTGCGCTTCGCCGTGATCTACGACGTGAGCGTGGCCTGGAAGGCGGCGGTCTCGGCCGTGGCGCTCCTGGTCTTCGCCCTGGCCGGGCACTGGCGGGATTTCCTGATCGTGCTCGTGGCCACGGGCCAGATGCTGGCCGTGGAGCTGGTCAACTCCGCCATCGAAGGGGTGTGCGACTTTCTGGTGGACCGGGAGGACCGGCGCATCAAGGCCATAAAGGACATGGCTGCCGCCGGGGCGGGCATCGGCATCGCCTTCTGGCTGCTGGTCATCGTCTGGGAGGCGGGCTACCTGCTCGACGCCTGGCCCGGCCCGTGACCCGGTCGCGCCGTCCCTGCCGCGACGTCTGGAGCGGGAAGGGGAGAGGCGCGTTCTCCCCGCAGCCGCGCCCTGCCGCGTCCGTCAGGGGAGGAGGCGCGCGGTCGGCGGCGGGCCTCGCCGCGTCGCCCGGGCGGGAGGCGGGGGCGCGGCCTAGAATTTCCCCTTGGCCCGGGCCAGGGCTTCCTTGAGGTCGGAAAGGGCGGTTTCGAAGCCCTCACGCAGCTCGGAGAGGGCGTCGCCGCCGCCCTTGCGCAAAAGCGTCAGCTTGTAGCGGGCCTTGTCGTATTTCTCGAGCATGTGCTCGAGCTCTCCCTCCCAGCGGTCGAAAAAGTCCGGGCCCTTTTCCTTGGCCGACGCCCTGGCGGATTCGATCTTGGCCTTGTACCCGGCCAGCACGTCCTCCATGTCGACGCCAAAAGGCTTTTTCCCGTCCATACTTCCCTCCGGGTGGCGATATGGCCGGGAAACTACAGGAAGGGCGGGACAGTGGCAATCTTTTCCCTGTTCGCGGCCGTCTCTTGCGCGGCGGTCGATGGTCTGCTAAAAAGGCACAGGCTAGGAGATGGGGCGACGTCGTCCCGGGGAGGAAAAGACGTCCGCCCCCTGGTCAAGTCCCGGAGGCGACTTATGTCTTACACCAGACGTCCGCCGCCGGCCCACCCCCCGGTGGCCGGAGAAGAGCAGGCGGGACGTCTCGCCAACGGACTGCAACGCTCAACGTGTTTGTATCCAAGGAGGAAGGCCATGAACGCGCGTTTGCAAAAGATTTTGGTGCTGGTGCTGGCGGCCTTTATCGGCTTGTCGGCGCTGCCCTCCCGCTCCTTCGCCATCGGCGAGGCGGGCACGGCCTATGTCACGCCGGAATTCGGCGTCTACGGCACCGGGCAGAAGGCGGTGGAATCCTACCTGACCTTCGGCGCCAACGGCGGCTACTTCGTCATGGACGGCCTGTCCATCGGCCTGGAAGCCCTGGCCTATTCGTTCAACCAGAAGAAGATCGACCGCAACACCGCCGCCGGCTCCTTCGTCAACTCGGTGGCCACCCATGAGGGGTATTCCCAGAATCCCTGGGCCTTCGGCGCCAACGCCCTGATCCGCTACTACCCCGTGCGCACCGACAAGGCGGCCATGTTCATCGGCACCGGCATCGGCGGCCTCTTCTCCGGCGACCGCATCCCGTTCTGGGAGAACGGCGGCAAGGGCAACTACACCAACCCGACCTGGCCCGTGGACATCGGTTTCACCGTGGCCTTCAGCCAGTCCGTGTCCTTCGAGATCGCCGGCCGCTACCAGCGTATCGGCTTCGACAACCACGGCATCGACGGCTGGGGTGGCCATGCCGGCTTCCGCTTCACTTTCTAGGCTGACAAACTCCGAGAAGTAGGGTAATACGTCAGGCCCTCCCGCCCGCACAGGGTGGGAGGGCCTGTTTTTTTTGCTGGCGGACCCATTGCCGCTTGACACGGCATGGCGATGGGTCTATATGCCTCTGTCTTTGCCATACACTACGATTTTTCTTGAACGGAGACGGCTATGCCCACGATCAATCAACTTATCCGCAAGGAGCGGGCCAAGGTGGCCAAGCGCCGCAAGACGCCCGCCCTGCAAGCCTGCCCGCAGCGCCGGGGCGTGTGCACCCGCGTGTACACGACCACGCCAAAAAAGCCGAACTCGGCTTTGCGCAAGGTCGCCCGCGTGCGTCTGACCAACGGCATCGAGGTGACCTCGTACATTCCGGGCGAGGGCCACAACCTGCAGGAACACTCGGTGGTGATGATCCGGGGCGGCCGCGTCAAGGACCTTCCCGGCGTGCGTTACCACATCATCCGCGGCACGCTCGATACCGCCGGCGTGTCCGATCGTCGCCAGGGCCGTTCCAAGTACGGCGCCAAGCGGCCCAAGTAATTCCGGTCAAAGGAGAAAGCGCGTATGCCGCGTAAAGGTCCCGTATCCAAGCGCTCGGTGCTGCCCGATCCGAAGTTCGGCAGCCATCTGGTGATGAAGTTCATCAACCGCCTGATGTACGACGGCAAGAAGGGCGTGGCCGAAGGCCTGTTCTACAAGGCCGTGGACGTCCTGGCCGAGAAGTCCGGCGAGGATCCGCTCAAGGCCTTCGAGAAGGCCGTGGCCAACGTCAAGCCGCACATGGAAGTCAAGCCCCGCCGGGTCGGCGGCGCCACCTACCAGGTGCCCATGGAAGTGCGCCCCGAGCGGCAGCTGACCCTGGCCCTGCGCTGGCTGGTCGGCCACGCCCGGGCCCGCGGCGAGAAGGGCATGGCGGAGAAACTGTCGGGCGAGCTGCTGGACGCCTATCACAATCGCGGCGGCGCCGTGAAAAAGAAAGAGGATACGCACCGCATGGCGGACGCCAACAAGGCGTTTGCCCATTACCGGTGGTAGTCGCACAAGGAACGCGTCGTGTCTAAGACTGTACCCATTGAGCGGCAACGCAACATCGGCATCATGGCCCACATCGATGCCGGGAAGACGACCACCACCGAACGTATTCTCTATTACACCGGGGTGTCGCACAAGATAGGCGAAGTCCATGACGGCCAGGCCACCATGGACTGGATGGTCCAGGAACAGGAGCGCGGCATCACCATTACCTCCGCCGCCACGACATGCTTTTGGCGGGACCATCGGATCAACATCATCGACACGCCCGGTCACGTGGATTTTACCATCGAGGTGGAGCGCTCCCTGCGTGTCCTCGACGGGGCGGTCGCCGTTTTCGACGCCGTCTCCGGCGTCGAGCCCCAGTCCGAGACGGTCTGGCGGCAGGCTGAACGGTACCGCGTTCCCCGCATGAGCTTCGTCAACAAGATGGACCGCATCGGCGCGGACTTCTTCCGTTGCGTGGACATGATCCGCGACCGCCTCGGCGCCAAGCCCGTGCCGCTCCAGATCCCCATCGGCTCCGAAGAGAACTTCGAGGGCGTGGTGGACATGATCCAGGGCAAGGCCGTCTATTTCGACACCGAGTCCATGGGCAAGGAGTATGTCTACAAGGACATCCCCGAAAGCCTCATGGACCGCTACGAAGAGCTGCGCCTGCACATGGTCGAGGCCATCGCCGAGGAAGACGAGACCCTCATGGAGAAGTACCTCGGCGGCGAGGAGCTGACCCCCGAGGAGCTTATCGCCGGCATCCGCAAGGCCACCATCAACCTGGCCATCTGCCCGGTGCTGTGCGGCTCGGCCTTCAAGAACAAGGGCGTGCAGCCCCTGCTCGACGCCGTGGTCGACTTCCTGCCGTCTCCGATCGACATCCCCGCCATGCAGGGCCACGATCCGGACCACGAGGAAAAGATCATCGAGTGCCCGTGCGATCCCAAGCTGCCCCTGGCCGCCCTGGCGTTCAAGCTCATGAGCGATCCGTTCATCGGCCACCTGACGTTTTTGCGCATCTACTCCGGCCGCATCGAGTCCGGCATGACCGTGCTCAACGCCAATACCGGGAAAAAGGAGCGCATCGGCCGCCTGCTCAAGATGCACGCCAACAAGCGTGAAGAGATAAAGGACGCCGAAGCCGGCGACATCGTGGCCGCCGTGGGCATGAAGATCACCTCCACCGGCGACACGCTGTGCGCGGAAAACCGCCCCGTGGCCCTGGAGAGCCTCAACATCCCCGAGCCGGTCATCGAGGTGGCCATCGAGCCCAAGACCAAGGCCGACCGCGACGCCCTGTCCCAGGCGCTCGGCAAGCTGGCCAAGGAAGACCCGTCCTTCCGCGTGAAGTCCGACGAGGAATCCGGCCAGACGCTCATCGCCGGCATGGGCGAGCTGCACCTCGAGATCATCGTCGACCGCCTCATGCGCGAGTTCGGCGTCAACGCCAACGTGGGCGCGCCCCAGGTCGCCTACCGCGAGACCATCACCAAGGCCATCAAAAACGATCTGCGCTACGTCAAGCAGACCGGCGGCCGCGGCCAGTACGGCCACGTGGTGCTGGAAATCGGGCCCAAGGAAGACGGCGGCTACGAATTCGAGAACGGAATCGTGGGCGGCGTCATCCCCAAGGAATACATCCCGGCTGTCGACAAAGGCATCCAGAACGCCATGAAGGGCGGGGTCATCGCCGGCTTTCCGCTGGTGGACATCCGGGCCAAGCTGGTGTTCGGCTCCTACCACGAAGTCGACTCCTCGGAGCAGGCGTTTTTCATCTGCGCCTCCCAGTGCTTCAAGGAAGCCGTGCAGAAAGCCGGGCCGGTGCTGCTCGAGCCCATCATGGCCGTGGAAGTGGTCACCCCGGAAGAGTACATGGGCGACGTCATGGGTGACCTCAACGGCCGTCGCGGCCGCATCGCCAAGATGGACTCCCGGGCCGGGGCGCAGATCATCACCGCCCACGTGCCCCTCTCCTCCATGTTCGGCTACGCCACGGACCTGCGCTCCCGTTCGCAGGGCCGGGCCACCTTCAGCATGCAGTTCGACCATTACGAGAAGGTCCCGACGGCGCTGGCCGAAGAGATCATGAAGAAGAAATAACGTCCGGCGCGCCGGACGAGGGTGAAGCAAAACAACGACCCGCCACGGCGGAAAGTTCCAGGGGGACGACATGGGCAAGGCGAAATTCGAGCGGACCAAGCCGCACGTAAACATCGGCACCATCGGTCACATCGACCACGGCAAGACCACGCTGACCGCGGCCATCACGCGTCTGGCCAGCATGAAGGGCTTTGGCGAGTACATTCCCTTCGACCAGATCGAC
>JAEWCY010000232.1 GCA_023390395.1 Pseudomonadota bacterium
GCCATGGCCGGCGCGGGGGCCGGGGATGGGCCGGCCTCGTCGAAGCGCGCGCCGTCCGGGGTGCGGGTGAAGGCGCGGCGCTGGCCGCAGGCCGGGCAGGTGAAGGCGGCCTTGCCGCCGACCGGCGGCTTGTCCGGGGCGAGCGTCAGGCTGAAGCCGCCGCAGGGGCAGGAGACGGCGGTCATGGCTTGTCTCCTTCCCCGGTCGGGGCCGGGCGGTCGAGGTCGAGGCCGGTGATGGCGGACACGGGCTGGCCCCGGGCGGCCTTGACCACGTCCAGGGCCCGGGACAGGGCGGCCCGGTCGGCGGCGCGGGCCACGGCCGTCTCCTCGCTCACCACGCCGGCGGCGTAGAGCGCGGCCGTGGAGGCGTCGAAGCCGACCATGCCGTGGGGCTGGCCCTGTTCGATGATGTCGGCAAAGCCCAGGGCGTCGCTTTCGCCGGACAGGATGCGGTCGCGCACGCGAAGGGTGGCGGCCAGCACCTCCACGGATACGGCCCGGCCGCCGCCAAGGCGCGGCAGCAGCCGCTGGGCGGCCACGTAGCGCAGGCTGGCGGCCAGGCGCTGGCGGGCCAGGCGCTGTTCGCTCGGGGAGAAAAAGGCCAGCAGCCGCTCCACCGCGCCGGAGCAGTCGGCGGTGTGCAGCGTGGCGAGGACCAGGTGGCCGGTTTCGGCCGCGCCCAGGGCGGCGTCCACGGTCTCGCGGTCGCGGGCCTCGCCCACGAGGATGACGTGGGGAGCCTGGCGCAGGGCCGAGCGGATGCCGTCGGCGAAGTCCGGGAAGTCCGTGCCGAGCTCGCGTTGGCTGACGATGCCGCGCCCGGGCGGGAACAGGCATTCCACCGGGTCCTCCAGGGTGACCACGTGGACGGCCCGGGCGGCCAGGATGGCGGAAACCAGCGCGGCGAGCGTGGTGGACTTGCCCGAGCCCGTGGCCCCGACCACCAGCACCAGCCCCTCGGCCAGCTCGGTCAGGCGGGAAAAGACCGGCGGCAGGCCCAGGGAGGAAAGCTCGGGTGGCGCGGCGGGCAGGCGGCGCAGCACCAGCCCCAGGCTGTCGCCGGCCCGGAACACGTTGACCCGAAAGCGCGTCCCGGCCGGATGGGCATAGGCTGCGTCGCAGCCGCCGCGGCTACGCAGGTCGGCGAGAAGGCGCGCGTCCGCGCCGACGATGCCCCGGGCCAAAGCTTCGGTCTGGCTCGGGCAAAGCGCGCCGTGGCAGCCGGGCAGGGTCAGGCGGGTCGCGGCCCCGTCCACCAGGGCCGTCGGCGGCGCGCCGGCGGTGAAAAGGTAGTCCGAGGCCGCGGGCGCGGCGGCCAGGGCCGCGCCGGCCAAGGCGTCGAGGACGGGCCGGGACACGGCTCAGGCCGTCCTTTCCGGTCCCGCCGGGGCGGCGTCGGCGAAGCGGGCCTTGTTGACCGCGTTGCGCCAGGCGTCGGCCGGGTCGATGCGGCCGGCGGCGAGCAGTTCCAGCAGGGACTCGTCCAGGGTCTTCATGCCGGCGGCCTTGCCCGTCTCCATCACGGAAAAGATTTGAAACACCTTGTTTTCGCGGATGAGGTTGCGCACGGCCGTGTTGGCCAGGAGGATCTCCTGGGCCAGCGCCCGGCCCGGCGCGTCGGCCCGGGGAAAAAGCATCTGGGAGACCACGGCGCACAGCGATTCGGACAGGGCCGAGCGGATCTGCGCCTGCCGGTCGCCGGGAAAGACGTCGATGATGCGGTCGATGGTCTTGGCCGCCGAGACCGTGTGCAGGGTGGACAGGACGAGGTGCCCGGTCTCGGCCGCCTCCAGGGCCAGCTCGATGGTCTCCAGGTCGCGCATCTCGCCCACGAGCACGATGTCCGGGTCCTCGCGCAGGGCCCCGCGCAGGGCGGCGGCGAAGGAGCGGGTGTCGCGTCCCACCTCGCGCTGGTTGACCAGGCAGCCCGCCGAGGCGTGCACGAACTCGATGGGGTCCTCGATGGTGATGATGTGATCGCGGCGGTTGTCCGCGGCGTGGCGCACCATGGCGGCCAGGGTGGTGGACTTGCCCGAGCCCGTGGGCCCGGTGACCAGGACCAGCCCCTTGGGGCGCATGGCGAGCTCCGCCAGGATGCCCGGCAGGCCCAGGTCGGCCAGGGTCGGCGCCACCTCGGGGATGGCCCGGAAGGCGGCGGAGACGCCGCGCTCCTGGCGGAAGTAGTTGGCGCGCATGCGGCCGATGCCCGGCGCGGCGTAGGCGAAGTCCAGGTCGCCTGTCTCCTCGAAGGTCTTGATCAGCCGCTCGGGCGCGATCTCGTAGAGCAGGGACTTGAGCTCCTCCACCTCCAGCACCTTGTACTTGATGCGTTCCAGGCGGCCATTCAGGCGCAGCATGGGCTGGGAGCCGCTGGCCAGGTGGAGGTCCGATGCCCCGGTTTCCTTGAGCATTTTAAAAAAGGCGTCGATCTGGGCCATGGGACCGCCGGGGAGGTTGGGGTTGCCGATGGCAATCCCCTAGCACGGAGACGGGGGGTTTTGGAATCGTCGGCCCGGGGCCCGGCCGATCCGGGCACGGCTTTTGTAAGGTGGGGGGCAGGGTTTTCCCGCGGCCGTCCGTGGGGCGGCGAAACGGGGAAGAACCTGGACGCGCGGCGATGGGCAGGATCGCCGGGAGTTTAACGAAATGGAACGGTCGGCGAAAAAACATGAGAAAATGAAACGCCATAAGGGGCGTTCGGTTTTATGCCGCGGTTTTTTTTTGGCCGAAGCCGACCGTAGATATCGTTAGATAGCGATAAGGAGCGAGGGCGATGCGGGAGAACAGTTCGGAGGTCAAGGAGACCTACACGGTGCAGGAAGTGGCCAAGCTGCTCAAGTGCAGCGACCAGACGGTGCGCAAGTTCATCAAGGGACGGTCGCTTCGCGGGGTCAAGGTCGGTCGGGGCTGGCGCATCAGCCACGACGAGGTGGTGCGTCTGACGCGGCTCCAGGGGTAGGTCGGGGCGCACTTTCGGGAACGGGGACGGGACATGGCCAAGGACGAGAAGAGCACGCCGAACCAGCGGCTTCTGGAGATGATCCGAAAGCCCGCTTCCGGCGCGGCCAAGGCGGCCACGGTCCGGGCGGCCGGAGCGGTCCGGGCGGCGGCGCGCAAGCGGCCGGGCCTGCTGGCCGGGCTTATGCCCGGAAGCAAGGCCATAAGCGTCGGCGTGGACATTTCCCAGACGCATCTCGTGTGCGTGAAGATCCGGGGCCGGGACGCCGGCTTCGAGGTGCTGGGCAAGGTCGTGGCCGTCGTGCCCGAGGGCGTGGCTCCGGGCAGCCCGGAATTCGTGGCCCTTTTGCACCGCACGCTTTCCGACCTGTGCGGTCCCGGCCCCCTGCCGCGCGTCTGGGCGGCGGCCCAGAGTTCCCGGGCCAATCTCCAGTTCGTCACCATCCCCAGGGTGCCGTCGCGCCAGGTGGACAACGCCGTGTTCTGGACGGCCAAAAAGGACATGGCCTTCGACGAGTCGGCCGTGGTCTTCGATTTCGAGCTGCGGGGCGAGGTGGCGGAAAAGGGCGCGATCAGGATCGGGGCCATGGCCTACACCGCGCCGCGGGACGCCGTGGAGCTGGTGCGCGGGGATTTCGCCCGGGCCGGCTTCCCCCTGGCCGGGCTCACCCTGGAGCCTTTCGCCCACCAGAACCTGTTCCGCCGCCGGCTGGTGCCCGAGCCCACGGCCACCACGGCCAACCTCCACGTGGGCCAGAACTGGTCGCGCCTGGAAATCTTCGCCAACGCCAACCTGATGTTCGTGCGCGTCATCAAGACCTCCATGTCCGGCATGATCCAGGCCGTGCAGGAAGTCCTGGACGCCCACCGGCACTCCTCGCCCCAGGCCGCCGCCCCGGGCAACGGCGCGGGCGGCAGGGAAAACGGCGGCCCGGCCGACGCGGACGGCGGACTCAGCCTTTCGCCGGAGGTCGCCGGCCCCATGCTGCTGGACCTGGACGACAGCACCGCCGGCGGCCTGGTTCTCGACCTGGACCCCGAGCCGGCGGCCGGCCGGGCGGCGGAGGTCGCCTCGGGACCGGGCGTATCCCTGGACCAGGCCCACGAGGCTTTCGAGGGCATCATCTACGGCTGCGAGGACCTGCCCGACGACCATCCCGGCGCTGGGCTCGGGCCGGAAGAGATCATGGGCATGCTCGAACCCGTGGCCTCGCGCCTGGTGCGCCAGGTGGAGATGACGCTCAAGCATTACCGGGAGTCGCTGGGCTACGACGCGGTCACGCGCCTGACGGTGTCCGGGCCGCTCGGGGCGAGTCCGCCGTTTCTGGCCTACATCGGCGAGCAGACGGGTCTGCCTTGCGCGGCGCTCGACCCCATGGGCATGCGCCTGGCCGACGTCTGCTCCCCGGACGGGAAGACGGCCCCTGGCCCGACCTGGACCCAAGCCCTGGGACTGGCCTTTTCCGAGAAGGCCATCACGCCGAGCGCGCTTTTCACCTACTCCGCCAAGGCGGCGGAGCGGGGGGCGCGGCTGGTGGAGCAGTGGAGCCTGGTGGGGCTGGCGGCGGCGCTGGCGGCCATGGCCTTTTTTTCCTTCGACGCGACCCTTCAGGTCAAGACGCTGACCGCGCAACGGGAAGCGCTTTCCCGGGAGATGGCGGCGCTCGGCGCGGCGGCCGACCCGGCCGGGTTGTCGCGCCTGACGGGCGAGTTGCGTTCCAAGCGGGAATCGCTGCGGGCGTTCGTTTCGCGCAACAGGGCCGTGGGGCTTTTCGAGCAGGCCCTGGCCCTGGCGCCCGAGGGCGTGGCCCTGGGCTCCATCACGAGCGAGTTCGGGCCGCCGGCCGCGCCGCCCAAGGACGGGCAGGCCAAGCCCGCCCCGGTCCCGGCGGCGGTCGAAACGCCGGCCCGGGTCGTGCTCGAGGGCATGATCACCGGCGACGCCAGGCTCTTCGATTCGATGCTGGCGAGCTATGTGGTGGCGCTCGAGAATTCGCCGCTTTTTTCCAACGCGTCCGTGAAGAAAAGCGATCTCGAGGCCCTCGAGGGCGGGGCGACGGGACTGCGCTTCGTCATCGGGCTGTCGCTGGGGGGGGAATAGGCCATGAACCTCGCCGAATTGCGAAGACGCCTGCCGCCCCGGACCCTGGGCTATCTGGTCGTGGGCGCGCTCCTGGCCGGCGGGTTCCTGGCCCTGTTCATCATCCCGGACTACCGGCAGGCCAAGGCCATGACAGCGGAGATCGAGCAACTGCGGGCCACCCTCGAGGTGCGCCGCCAGATGGCTCCGGTGGTCCAGTCCCTGGCCAAGGCCCAGTCCTCGTTGCCCGCCGTGGGCACGGCGGAA
The DNA here is from genome assembly GCA_023390395.1 of Pseudomonadota bacterium. GTDB lineage: Bacteria > Desulfobacterota > Desulfovibrionia > Desulfovibrionales > Desulfovibrionaceae > Solidesulfovibrio. The sequence continues at coordinate 5,308 of JAEWCY010000232.1, forward strand.
AAGCCGGCGAAGCTGCCCCTGGCCGACGTGGGCCGGCTGGCCGTGGTCATGGAGGAGCTGGCCGCGCCGTATGCGCTGCGCCTGACCCGGGTGTCGCCGGACCCGGCCTCGGTGACGCGCGACGGCCTGCTGGCGGTGCGACTGGGGCTTATGGGCGAGCCCGACAAGTTTCGCGAATTTCTCTTGGCCCTTGGCCGTTACGCTCCCCTGGTGCGGATCGAGTCCGTGTCCACGGTGGTGGGGCGCGAAGGGCGCGAATACGCGGTGAAGTGCTGGCTGGGCGTGCAATGAACGGGAGCGGCGGGAAGCGGAGACGGCGATGACCTCTCGGGAAAAGATCATCCTGGCCGTGACGGGCGTGGTGGCCGTGGCGGGGCTGTGGATCGCCCTGGCCGGCAACGGCCCGGTCGCGCCCAAGGGCCCGGCCGGCCCGTCCGCCGCCGACGAGGCGGCCAAGGCCGGCTCCATGCTGGCGGCCATCAAGGACGCGGCGCTCACCCCGGGCGAACTGGCCATGGTCGCGGCCATCGACGCGCCCTGGCCGCGCCGGGCGTTCTACGACAAGCCCTTCGCCGGCCAGGAAGCGGCCAAGCCGGTGACCCGGCCGCATTTCAGCGGCTACGTGGAACTCGGCACGGGGCGGCTGGCCGTGGTGGACGGCCTGGAATACCAGGTCGGCGACACCCTGGAGAGCGGCGGCTACAAGGTGGCCTCCATCGCGCCCGACATGGTGGTGCTGGAGAGCCTGGGCAACGGGCAGCGGATCGAGATTCCCTACGAGGGACGGGACGCCCTGCATCAGTAGGGCAGGCGCGCGGGAAAGCCGCGCGGGGAGAAAGGCTATGCGAGGTCGCTTCATGCAGGGAAATCGGTACGGCCGGGCGGTGGTCGCCGCGCTCGTGGCGGCGTCGCTGGCTGCCCCGGGGTGCGTGAAAAAGCCTCAAAAGGACGCCTTCGTCCAGCACTGGGACACCCAGGCCAACCGGTCCGAGGGCTACTCCCCCACGGCGCGGCCGCGCAAGATCGAGAAGGAACAGGCGGCCATCAGCACGAAAAAGCAGGCCAGGGAAGAAGCCAAGCCCGTGCGGCAGCTGCCCAAGCAGCGGGTGACGCTGCGCATGTACGACACGGACCTTGTGGCCGTGGTGCGGGCCATGGCCCGGGCGGCCAACCAGAACGTGGTGCTTTCGGCCTCCATTCCGGGCTCCACCGGCGGCGGCCAGGGCCAGGACAAGGGCGGGCTTCGCATCAACGTCAACGTGGCCGACGCGCCCTGGGACGAGACGTTTAAAAGCATCCTGGTCTCCAACGGCCTGACCTATTCCATCGACGGCGACATCATCCGGGTCATGACCCTGGCCGACATGGAGCAGCAGAACAAGCTCAAGGAAGCCGACAACAAGATGGCGGCCGAGGCGGCCAAGGCCAAGGAGCTCGAGCCTTACGAGACGTGGAAGGTCGAGATCAATTTCGCCGATCTGGATGAAATGGCCGTCACGCTCAACGCGCTGTGCGGCAACACGGCGGCTGTGCCGGGCGTCGGCAGCAAAAATGCCACGGACGCTACGAAGGCTTCCGGCGGCGGCAACCTAAACGACCTCATGAAGTCGACGAATATCGCCGTCTCTGATCCGGCCAAGGCCCCGACCCCGGCCCTGCCGGCGCTCGGCGACTACAAGCCCGGCCTGCTCAAGGGATTCGTCATCCCGGACCACTACAGCAATTCCCTGGTCATCCAGTCTTCCAACGCCGATGCGGAAAAAATCATCCAGCTCATCGAGAAGCTCGACCAGCCGCGTCCCCAGATACGCCTCAAGGCCTTCATCGTGCAGACCGACATGAGCACGGCCCAGCAGTTGGGCTTCCAGTGGGGCGGCCTGCTCAAGAACTCCAATTTCCAGATGTCGCCTGCCCAGGCGGGCACGATCACCGGGACCAACTCCTCCGGCAACAACGGTTCGACCACCGCGACGAGCACCACCACCGGCGGCACGGCGGGCTCGACCGTGGCCACGAGTTCCACGGGCACCAACACCAATACCGGGACTTCGAGCCTGACCAATTCCTTGTCGCCCATCTTCGGCGGAGGCACCTCCGGCCAGGGATTCGCCATCAACAACCCGGCCAGCCTGACCTCGGCCGCCACGGGCCTCGGCGCTTCCGGCACGGGCCTCAACTTCCTGTTCGGCAAGATCGGCGAGAACGTGCTCGAACTGCAGCTCACCGCCCTGGCCGAGGACAACAAGGTCAAGATCCTTTCGAGCCCGACCATCACCACCATGGAGAACAAGGAAGCCTACACCGAGAACGGCAAGAAGATTCCCTACGTCTCCACCTCGCAAAACGGCACCAACGTGCAGTTCGCCGACGCCCTTCTGCGCCTGCAGATGCTGCCCCATGTCATCGACGGCAGCAACCTGCGCATGAACATCGTGGTCAAGGACGACCAGGTCGACGAGAACCAGAGCAACTGGGTCCAGGGCAACCCGCCGATCTACAAGCGGGAGACCCGTTCCACCCTGGTCGTCGAGGACGGCGACACCATCGTCATCTCCGGCCTCACGCGCGACACCGTCACCGACGGCCAGTCCGGCGTGCCGTTTTTGCGCGACATCCCGGGGCTGGGCTGGGCCTTCAAATCCAAGAGCAACTCCATCGAACGCGAACAGATCCTTATTTTCGTCACGCCCACGATCCTCAAGGAAAAGCCGGTGGCCCCGGTGCCGCCCGTGGCCGACCGGATGGACCCGCAGGCCCTGGCGCGCGGGCCGATTGCCGCCACCGACGTCGTGAAGCCCTAAGGAGGACGACCATGAGCTACTACCTTGCCCTGGGACTCGACCGGGAACCGTTCTCCAACTCCCCGGACCCCGACCTGCTCTACCGGGCCAAGTCCCACCTGGAATGCCTCCAGCACATGGAGATCGCCGTGCGCCTGCGCCGGGGCCTCAACGTCGTGCTCGGCGAGGTCGGCACCGGCAAGACCACCCTCGGCCGGGAACTGGCCCGCATCCTCGCCGCCGACCCCGGCATCGAGGTCCATTTCCTGGACGACCCCTACCACCCGACGCCCGTGGAATTCCTGCTGGCCCTGTGCCGGCTCTTCGGCCGCGACGCCTCGGCCTTCGGCCGCGACGCCGGCCCCATAAAGGACGCCCTCAAGGAAGAGCTGCTCACGCGCAGCGCCGACGGGGAACGCATCGTGGCGCTCATCGTGGACGAGGGGCAAAAGATCACCCCGGAATGCCTGGAGCTCTTGCGCGAGCTGCTCAACTTCGAGACCAACACCCACAAGCTGCTGCAAATCGTCATGTTCGCCCAAAACGAGTTCGAGGACGTGCTGGCCGCCCGGCCCAACCTCGACGACCGGGTGAACTTCCGCTACCGCCTGCTGCCGCTCGACCGCCGGCAGACCCGGCGCATGATCGAGACGCGCCTGGCCCGCTGCGCGCCGGACGGCCTCGTCCCCAACGTCTTCACCCCCCTGGCCATGCGCCGCATCCACCGCCTGACCAAGGGCTATCCTCGCAAGATCGTGCGGCTTTGCCACCTGTCCATGCTGCTGGCCGTGGGGTTTGGCAAGCGTCGCATCGGCTGGGGCCTGGTGGGACGGGCCGCCCGGGAGTCCCGGGGAGGCACGGGCGTGTGGCTGCGCCGCGCGGCGACGGCCTGCGCCTGCGCCGCCCTCGTCGGCGCGGCCGGCTACGGCCTCTCCGGCCCGGACTTTTCCGCCATGCCCCAAAGGCTCCTGGACCTGGCGCGGCAGGGTCGGGCGACCCTCGGCCTGGCCGCCGCGCCGGCCTCCCCGGAGGTCGCGGCTCCGGCCGTGGCGACCAGCCCTGCCG
>JAEWCY010000133.1 GCA_023390395.1 Pseudomonadota bacterium
TTCTTTTGAACCTTGGCAACCAAGGTGGACGCCCCTGTTTGACCTTCAGGCCACCCGGACGAAGCCGGGCACGCTCACCGGCCACGCGTCGCGGCATCCTATTTTTGAGTATCGGCTCAAAAATAAATTAACGATCACGCACACCCCAGGGAACTTTTCCATGTTGCCGCCGCCGAGCGACGGGCTTCAATCTATCTTTGTCAGCAGCCGCGAAACCCGGGATTCGAGGTCGCCGAGCTGCCGGTGCGACATAAGCACGTCATCGGCCAGACCCAATGCGACAAAGGCCAGCAATTTCTCCTTGCCGAGAGCTTTCCCGCCCGCCTTCAACATGTTGTATCGTTGTTCCACCAATTCCTTGGCGGAATCGACGCGCTCCTGCGGCGCGTCCGTCTTAAACGACAATTCAAAGCCCAAAATGGACAAATTGTAGCTGGGCATCGGCGTACCGGGAAATCCTGCCCGACCGGCGACCGGCCTGGCGTTTACGAATCGAGTTCCGCCTGGAGCTTTTCCAGGAGGCCGTCGATCCTGTCAGCCACGGCCTTCTTCTCGGCGGCAAGCCGCGACGCCTCGGCCCGAAGGGCGGCGTTTTCCTCTTCCAGAGCCTTTTTACGGGCCAGAAGCTTCTCCACCCGATCTTCAAGCGTATCAAAAATGTCCATGCCCATTCCTACCCTGTTATGTCCCGGAAAGCAACCCGCCGCCTCACTTGCGCGGCTTGACCACCTGGCGGCCTCGTCCCAGCGCCAGCGCGCCGTCCGGCACATCCGAGGTAATCACCGATCCGGCCCCGACAAGGGCTCCCGCCCCCACGGTCACCGGCGCGACCAGGGAGCTGTTGGAGCCGATGAAGGCCCCTTCGCCGATGACCGTGGCGTGCTTGTTCACGCCGTCGTAGTTGCAGGTGATGGTGCCGGCCCCGATGTTGCTGCCCGCCCCCACCTTGGCGTCGCCGAGGTAGGTCAGGTGGCCGGCCTTGGCCCCCTTGCCTAGGGTGGACTTCTTCATTTCCACGAAATTGCCGACCCGGCTGTCCTCTTCCAGCACCGCCCCGGGCCGCAGCCGGGCGAAGGGGCCGACCTGGGCTCCCCGGGCCACGCGCGCGCCTTGCAGGTGACAGAACGGATGCACGGTGACGTTTTCGCCGATTGCGGCGTCCACGAGGACGTTGTGCGACGAAACGGCCGCGCCGGCGGCGATGGTCGTCGCGCCGTAAAGCTCCAGGGGGCCGCAGAGCTCGACCCCGGGCGCGACGGCCACGCGCGGCCCCACGCGCACGCCGTCCGCGGCCCGCACGACCACGCCCGCCTCGAGCAGCCCGGCCACGATGCGCCGGCGCAGGGCTTCTTCGGCCGCCACGAGTTCGGCCGGGCTGTTGATGCCGCAATAGGCCGGGTCGTCGCCCCGGTTGACGGCCAGGACCGCCAGACCATCGGCCTGGGCCAACCCTATCAAATCAGTAACGTAATATTCGCCGCTCTTGTTGTCGTTGGAAAGCCTGGAGAGCAGAGGCGCGACGGCCCCCAGACGCAGCAAGTAGACCCCGGCGTTGATTTCCCCCGTGGCCGGGCCGTGGATCGAGGCGTCGTAGTCCTTGGCCTCGACGATGCGCACGGTTCCGTCCCGGCGCACCACCCGGCCGTAGGCCCCGGCCTCGGGCAGCTCGATGGAGACGAAGGCCACGTCGCTTCGCTCAGCCAGGGCCGTTTCCGTGAAGGCCGCCAGGCTTTCGGCGGTCACCAGGGGCGCGTCGCCGTTGGCCACCAGCACGTGTTCGTAGCCTTCCGCCAAAAGGCGCGGCAGGGCTTGCGCCAGGGCGTGGCCGGTGCCGAGCTGCTCGGCCTGGAGCACGAAGCGGTCGGCCAGGTCCGGGAAGGCCGCCGCCACCATGTCGGCCCGGTGGCCGACCACGGTCAGCACGCGCTCGCCGAACAGCGCAGCCAGGACGTTTTCCCCGTACCAGAGCATGGGTTCGCCAAGGAGCGTCTTGAGCACCTTGGGCGCGTCGCTTTTCATGCGCGTGCCCTTGCCCGCGGCCAGGATCAGTGCGCCTATGCGCTCGTGCATGGGTCGTCTCCGGAATCGATGTCGTGAGGATGGGGAGAAAGGGCCGCTCGGGCCGTTGTCACCGGGCGATGCCGGCGGAAACGCCGCCAAGGCCCCTGCCGCTTAATTCGTGGAGCTTGAGGCGCACGACGGCGCGCTGGAGCGCCGCCTTGGCCCGGACGTAATCGATCTTTTCGCGCTGCTCGGCGGCCAGACGCACCGCGGCGCGCTCCATGGCCTTTCTGGCCCGCTCCGCGTCGATCTCCGCGGGCAGTTCCGCCGCCTCGGCCAGGATGAGCACCTTGTCCGCCGTGACGTCGGCGAATCCGCCGGACACGAAGACCGGCGAGGCCACCCCGCCCCGACGGATCACCACGGACCCGATCGCCAGGGCGGAGAGAAACGGAATGTGCAGCGGCAGCGCGGTGAATTCGCCGGCCACGCCGCTCAGGGTGACGGAATCGGCCTCCTGGCCGAGAACCAGGCGATCCGGCGTGACGATTTCGACAGCAAGCGTCTTGGCCATGGTGTTCCTTCAACGTACCCGCAGTGTTTGGCCGACTTCTATCAGGGATCGACCCGGGTTGAAAGACGGGGCCGGACGTAAAAAAGCGGGCGGATCCGCAGACCCGCCCGCTCGTGCATCAAGCGTGTTCCGTTTCGGCTAGTGGGCCATGGAGGCGATGGTGCCGGCGGTCTCCCGCACTTTCATGCGGTAGAAGGCGCGCTGCATCGCGGCCTGGGCCCGGGCGAAGTCCACCTGCTCCTTTTCGCGCTCCAGGCGCTGCTTGGCGCGCTCCTGGGCCTTGCGGGCGCGTTCGACGTCGATGTCCTCGGGACGCTCGGCCACTTCGGCCAGGACCGTCACCTTGTTGCCGGACACCTCGGCGAAGCCGCCGGAGACGAAGACGTAGTTCGCCTTGCCGCCGACCTTGTACATCAGGCTGCCGATGCCAAGGGCGGACAGAAACGGAATGTGGTTGGCCATCACGCCGAATTCGCCAAGCAGACCCGGCGCGCCCACGTACTCCACGTCCTGGGACAAGACGAGCTTGTCCGGAGTGACGATTTCAAGGAGGAGTTGGGCCATGGCGGTTAACCTTTCTGGGCCTTCTCAACGGCCTCGTTGATGTCGCCGACCATGTAGAAGGCACCTTCGGGAATCTCGTCGTGCTTGCCTTCGATGATTTCCTTGAAGCCTTTGACGGTGTCCTCGAGCTTCACGTAGCGGCCTTCCTTGCCGGTGAACTGCGCGGCGACGAAGAAGGGCTGCGACAGGAAGCGCTGGATCTTGCGGGCCCGGGACACGGTGAGCTTGTCCTCGTCGGAGAGCTCGTCCATGCCCAGAATCGCGATGATGTCCTGGAGGTCTTTGTACTTCTGCAGGATCTGCTGGACTTCGCGCGCCGTGGCGTAGTGCTCGCCGCCGAGGACCTGCGGGTCCAGGATGCGCGAGGTGGAGTCGAGCGGATCCACCGCGGGGTAGATGCCGAGCTCGGCGATCTGACGCGAAAGGACCAGCGTGCCGTCCAAGTGCGAAAACGTCGTGGCCGGCGCGGGGTCGGTCAGGTCGTCGGCGGGCACGTAAACGGCCTGCACCGAGGTGATGGAGCCCTTCTTGGTGGAGGTGATGCGCTCCTGGAGGGCGCCGAGGTCGGTGCCGAGCGTCGGCTGGTAGCCGACCGCGGAAGGCATGCGGCCAAGCAGCGCGGACACTTCGGAGCCGGCCTGGGTGAAACGGAAGATGTTGTCGATAAACAGCAACACGTCCTGGCCTTCCTCGTCGCGGAAGTACTCGGCGCAGGTCAGGCCGGTCAGGGCGACGCGCGAACGGGCTCCGGGGGGCTCGTTCATCTGGCCGTAAACGAGGCAGGCTTTGCCCAGAATGTCGGCTTCCTTGAACTCGTTGTAGAGGTCGTTGCCCTCACGGGTGCGCTCGCCGACGCCGGCGAAGACCGAGAGGCCGCCGTGGTGCTTGGCGATGTTGTTGATCAGCTCCATGAGAATAACGGTCTTGCCGACGCCGGCGCCGCCGAACAGGCCCATCTTGCCGCCCTTGGGGAAGGGAATCAGCAGGTCGACGACCTTGATGCCGGTTTCGAGCAGCTGGATGCTCGTGGACTGGTCAACGAACGGCGGAGCCTGGCGGTGAATGGGCAGAGAGGAGGTCGCCTCGACCGGGCCCATTTCGTCCACCGGGCGGCCGACGACGTTCAGGATGCGGCCAAGGGTGCCCTTGCCGACCGGGACGCTGATGGGAGCGCCGGTATCCTTGGCTTCCATGCCGCGCACCAGACCGTCGGTGGAGTCCATGGCGATGCAGCGCACGACGTTGTCGCCGAGGTGCTGCGCCACTTCGACCACGAGGTCTTCGGCGTAGGGGTTGTTGGTGTTTTTGATCTCGAGAGCATTCAAAATGCTCGGCAATTTGCCTTCAGGAAATTCGACGTCGAGAACGGCGCCGATGACCTGAACGATTTTTCCGACATTACCGCTTGTCGCGCTCATTGTATGGTGCCCCCTTGGTTATCCCTTGAGTGCTTCGGAACCGCCGACGATGTCCATCAGTTCCTTGGTGATGGCCGCCTGCCGGGCCTTGTTGTAGACCAGGGTCAGCGAGCTGACGAGGTCGTCGCAGTTCCTGGTGGCATTGTCCATGGACCGCATGCGGGCGGCATGCTCGCTGGCCGAGGTGTCAAGCAGCCCGCGGTAGATCTGGACATTGATGAACCGAGGCAGGAGCTCGGCCAACAGGCCTTCCACCGACGGTTCGTAGAGGTACTCGGCCTTGGGACCGGCCGGCTCCGCCGCCGCTTCCCCGGCCTCGGCCGGGGACAGGGGCAAAACCGGCAGCAGGGTGGCTTCCTGCCGGGCAAGGCTCACGAACTTGCCGAAGGCCATGGTCACTTCGTCATAGGCGCCGCCGACGTACCCGCCGATGACTTCGCTGCCGATGCGGCTGGCCAGCGAGAAGTCGAACGAGCCCATCTCGTTGACGTAGGCCGCCACGATCTCGAACTCGGTGCGGCGGAACACGTCGCGGCCCTTGCGGCCCACGCACAGCACCTTGACGGTCTTGCCTTCGGCGGCTTTGGCCTTGGCCAACTTGAGGGCGGCCGAGGCGATGTTGTGGTTGAAAGCGCCGCACAGGCCGCGGTCGGAGGTGATGACGACCAGAAGGACGGTCTTCACTTCCTCGCGGGCTTCGAGCAGCGGATGGACCGAGGGATCGGCCCCCTTGGCCAGTTCGCCGAGCATTTCGTAGAACTTGTCGGCATAGGGGCGAAACCGCTCGATGCGCGCCT
>JAEWCY010000260.1 GCA_023390395.1 Pseudomonadota bacterium
CCGACCAGCTCGGCCAGGGGGGCGGCGTAGCGCGCGGCATAAGCCTGGGTCTGCGGTTTCCTGCCCTCGGCCCCCTCCTCCAGGCGCTCGAAGAGCTCCCGACAGGCAAAGGAGACGAGAAGCCTTCCGGCCAGATGCGGCGGCAGGCAGGACGGCTTGTCGGCATACCCGGCCAAGGGGTCGGGCAGGCGGAAATAGCCGATGGCGATCTCCACGGACGTTTGCGGCACGGGCAGCACATGGAGCCTTCCCGCGCCGGGGGCGGCAAAGCGCACGGGACCGTTGGCGGCGAAACGTGGGGTCCGCCGCAACGCGGCCGGATCGGGCAGCATCCTGATCCGGCCGCGCCCGGGGAGGAGGAAGGCGTCCACGGGTCCGTGCTGGAGGTCCGCCGGCAGCGCGGCATGCTCCTGCCCCGGTCCGAAGGGAAGCCGGGCCTCGGCAGCCAGGTCCGGCAGGCGCGCGGTGGCGGCGGCGGCCAGAAGCCCCCGCCCCAGGGCGCGCAAGATCTCCTGCTCGCCCACCGCCGGATCGCCCACGATCTCCGCCACCTCGGCCACGAGCGCGCCCAGGGCGTCGGGACAGGCGACGCGCCTCCCTTCGGCCGCCGCCCGGGGCAGGTAGAGTCGAGCCTCGGCCATGAGAGACCTCCTCCGCTATCGATTGACGAAGTTAATCCAGGGTCAGGAAGCAGGGCTGGCAATGGCCGCTGGTGAAGGCGGCGGCGAAGGCCACGCCGGCCACGGGCTGGTCGGTGTCCAGGGCGGCGTTCATGGCGGCCAGGCTCCCGGCCGCGGCCCCGGGCACGAGCATGCTGCCGATCGGGGCCGTGCCCGAGGCCAGGCAGCAGGCCACTCCGCCGGTCTGGGCGAAGAAGTAGTGCCCGGCCGGCACGTCGCAGGGGGAAACGCCGGCCGGCAGATTCTCCTCCGTGGCCGAGGCCGCGACCCCGGCCCAAGGCGAGGGCACGAGCGACACCTTGGAATCGGCGGTCAGGGCGGCGCGAAGGGGTTCGGCCAGGGTCAGCACCACCGTGCCGCCGGCGGCGCAGGCCGTGTTGGAGAGGATGCGGCACTGCCGACCCTTGCCGTCGGCGTCGGCCACTTGCAGGTAGCCGTCCTCGTAGGCGTTTTCGGCCACGGCCGCCTGGCCGACGGTCAGGGACAGCACCCGGTCGCCCACGGCGGCCGGGCTCGCGGCCAGGTTCTGGTGGGCGGCCACGGCGGCCGGGGCCAGACCGAGGGCTCCGGCCGTCAGGGCGTCCGGGCCGGCCTTGGCGTAGCGGAACTTGCGTCCGTCGGCGGTGATGCGAAGCGCCCCGAGGGTTTCGCGCTTGGCCGGCGAGGTCTCGGACACGTCCTGGGTGAAGCTCAGTTTCATGGGCTGGGCCATGGGTTCCTCCGGAGGTCGGGGTTGCGTCGGGATCAGGACAGGTTGGCGCGGCAGGCGTGGGCGCGGCGGTTGGAGCAGATGAGGTTGCCGTGCCAGAGAATCTTCATGGAGCGCCCGGCCGGGCCGGCCAGGTCGACCCAGGGCTGGCGGGCGAAAAAGCCGTTTTGGTGCACGGCGAAGCCCAGGTAGTTGGTGTTGAGGGCGAAGAGGTGCCCGGCCGGGCAGTAGTCGTCGGCGGCCACGACCATGCCTTCGTAGACGAGGTGGGTGAAGCCGGCGCTGGCCACGCCGTCGTCGGTGACGAAGCGCTGCTGCACCTCGAGGATGCGCGAGACCTTGTTGTAGAGGGACTCGGTGGTCACGGCGACGTTGGGCTTGCCGTCGCGGCCGTCGGAGACCTTGGCGGCGCTGCGCAGCTCCTGGAGGATCTCGAGGCTCACGGTCGCGGCGTCGGAGACGGTCACGCCCTGCCAGGGCTTGGTCCCGTCGGCGGCCACGAGATCGTTTTCGGCGATGCCGCCGTAGGGTTTGTCGGCGTCGGGGCTGGTCAGGGCGCGCAGGCCCGTGAGCGTCGGGGCCTCGTCGCCGGCGGCGGAGTAGAGGGTGGAGGCCAGCCAGCTGGCGCAGGTGCGCTGGGCGGTCTCGATCTTCTGGGTCACGAACTGCACGGCGGCGTAGTCCCCGGCGGCGGCCACCTCGTCGGTCAGGTAGACCGTGGCGTTGCCGTAGGCGTGCTTCCAATGGAAGGCGGCGGCGTTGACCGTGACCCGGTCGTCGCTCGACAGGGTGTCCGAGCGGGTGAAGAAGCCGCCCTCGGCGTCGGAGTAGTTGAGCGGCACGCGGATCTTCTCGCCGCCGCCGGGGCGCTCGAAGAGCCCGGCCTGACGGTTCATGAGCAGATCCAGCAGGAAGGAGTTGCGGAAGTAGATGTCCACGGCCTTGCCGCCGGCGGCGGCGAAATAGTCGCTGGTGATGGACTCGATCTCGGTCGTCGAAAGGGACATGCGGACTCCTCCTTGGGGTTAGTCGCCGGCGCAGCGGCGGCGGGCGGCCAGGCGGGCGGCCAGCACGGCGTGGACGCCGCCGAACTTCTCGGGCACGGCCAGGTCGGCATCGACGCCCTGCCCCCGCCCGGCCTCGGCCGGGGCGGCGCTCAGGGTGCGGGCCAGGCCCTTGGCGCGCAGGCGTTCCAGGGCGCGGGCCTCGGCCGCCGCGGCGGCTTCCTGGCGGGCCGCGTCCAGGGCGTCGTCCCGGGAGCGGCGCTCGGCCTCCAGATGGTGGGCGAAATACGCGCCCACGTCGTCGAGCAGGCCGTTGGCCCGCTTTTGCGCCTCCAGGGAACCGTCGGCGGCCAGCGCCCGGAAATCCGGGTGCTCGGCCGCGAAGCGGTCCAGGAGCGTGTGGCGCTCGTCTTCACGACGCCTGGCCTCCAAGGCGTCGAGGCGGGATTCGAGCAGCGCGTCCAGGCGCTTTTCGAGCTCCACGAAAAACGGTTCCACGGCGGACAGGCCGGGATCGACGGACAGGGCCGTTTCGAGCGGCGCGACGCAAGTGGCTTCCATGACCTCCCCTTTGTCTCGGGTTGACGGTTGGTATGCTCAAGGCCCGGCCGACGGCGGCGGGCCGTGAGGGCGACGGTCAGGCGGGCGCGCCCAGGCGGGTGGAGAAGCGGGCCAGCACCTCCCGGGCGATGCCGTCCCGGGGCGAGGGGGCGCGCCGGGCTTCGCCGGATTCGAGGGGGCGCAGGCCCTCGCCGGCCATCCAGCGGCAATAGTTGGCCCGGCTGGGCTCGGCCAGGAAGGCGCGGACATGGGGCTTGGGCGAGTCCTTCTCCACCACGGTGGTCACGGACGGGAGCCAGTCGGCGTCGGCGCGATAGCCTCGCCCCACGGAGACGAGGCGTTTCGCCGTCCCGCCGCAGGCGCACACGCCCCCGGCCGCGTCCATGGCCGCCATGGCTTCGAACACCCGCCCGCACACCCGGCACTCGAAGTCATAGAGAGGCATGTTTCCCCTCCCCCCCCCGCCGGAGGCCTCTTCCCTCTTTCTTCATCTCCCCCCTCGCCCATGCGCTCCAGCACGGCGGCGCGGCCGGACCAGTCGAGCTTCTCCAGGAGGTCGCGGCGGTCGATGGCCCCCATCTGGTAGAGCGCCAGGGCTTCCTCGCGCTGCTGCACCTTGGACACGGGCATGGTGGAGCCGGAGACGACGGTGAGGCGGGCGGGCACGCGGCAGCGCGCGCCGTGGAGCGACGCGACGGCCAGGCGGCCGTCCTCGGTGAAGCTGATCCAGCGTTCCTCGGTGTACCAGTTCTGCATGTGGCTGAGGAACATGCGGCCGCGTTCCCGGATCAGCCGGGAGTAGTTGCGGATCTTGCCGCGCAGCAGCGTGGCCGCCTGTTCGATGAGGGCGGCGATGGCCCGGTAGGCGATGACCGGACGGTCGGGCGCGGCGGCGCGCTCCAGGTCGGCCAGGCCCGATATCTGGTTGAAAAGCTCGCGATAGATGGCCAGGACGCTTTCGATGTCCTTGGTGTTGTTGGCAAATTCCAGGTAGCGGATGCCCTGGGCCGACGCCATGGAGGTGGGGTTGACGATGCCCAGGCGGTTGGTGAAGGCGGCGTTGGCCACGCCCGAATCCCGGGGATTGACGATCTTGGGCCGGGCGCAGCGGTCCTTGTGCGCGGTGAGCTGGGCGAGGCACTTGTCGATCTCGTATTGCAGCTCGGCCAGCTGCTCGAAATCCGAGGCCCCCCAAAGGCTGACCGGATCGGTCAGGGAGTTGGCCAGGGCAAAGGGAAAGCGGTCGTAGAGGTAGGTGGCCATGGCCTCGTCCGGGCTCAGGTCCGGGTTGACCGAGGGGTTGGGCCGGTCGGAGAGCACCAGGCGGCCGGCCGAGGCCACGGTGACGCAGCGAATGAAGCCCGGATAGCGCGGCGCGTCCCCGTCCATGGCGTAGTCGCGCGCCCAGCATTCGCAGACAAGCGCCGTGTCCTCGCTGGGTCCGGCCGCGCCATTCGCGCCGGCAAGGCTTTTCACCACCTCGCCGAAGCGGGAGAAAAGCCCGCGCCGCGCCCCGTCGCCCGTGGCCATCTCCTGGCGGTTGTCGCCGAGGGCGGCGAGCAAGGCCGCGTCGCTGACGATCCTGCCGGCGGCCTCGGGCCAGCGACGCCTGGCCTCGCGCAGGGGCACGGGGGTGAAGTGCAGCACGGCGGCGGCGTCGCGCAGGTCCGGGCAGCCGGTGGGGAACACGCCGAAGGCGAAGGGATCGACCACCACGGTGCGCACCTCGCCCAGGCCATATTCGAGGTCCGGGTCGAACACGACCTTTTCCACGGCCACGCCGTAGGTCTCGCCGTTGATCACCGAGCGCTCGAACACGGCCTGCTGCTCCTGTTCGACCCACCAGCAAGCGGCGGCGCGCTCCAGGGTGCGGAACAGCGCGTCGTCCCCGCCCGGCCCCACCCGGTTGACGTTGAAGGTGGGGTTGTTGTCCGTGAGCATGTTGACCGTGCGCTGGCGGTGCAGATGGAGCAGGTTGGCCGAGGCCGCAGGCGCGCCGGCCGGGACGAGTCCGCCCTGGGCGCGGCCCCGGCCCAGGCGGTAGTGGCGGGTCCATTTCCCGGCCAGGCCCAGGCGGACCTTGTCGGCCACCACGGCCTCGAGAAGCTCGAAGACGCGGGGCCCGACCAGGTCCGGGCGCTCGGCCGGGGGCAGGAGTTCGGGAAAACGGTCGGCCTGGGTCATCAGTTGCCCTCCTGGCGGCGGCTCTTGGCGGCGGGAATGCTCCACTCGCCCGCGTCGGTTTCGAGGCTTTCCCGGCCGGCCGGGTCGTAGCCCTGGGGATGGTGGCGGCAGTAGGGGCAGCGGGCGTACGCGAAGGCGGCTTCGGGATCAAAGGGCGGCGGGAAGCCGGGCTCGAGGGGGCCGAACATGGCGCCGAGAAGCGGCGGGCGGAGGTCGGCGGGATCGAAGGCGGCGATGGCGGCGTGGCACAGGCGGCAGCGCAGGATCATGTCGGTTCTCCCCTTTGGCGGCGGCGTTTCCCGCCGCCCGCAAAGCCCATCAGTCCATGCAAAGCGGACACGAACCAGCCGGAACGCGTCATTTTTTTCGTGGATGCGGGAAAAGGCCGGCCGGAAACGATTTCCTACCGAGCCGCTGCCCGGGAACGGCTCGAAGAATGCGAAAAAAATCACGCGGATTCGGCATGTTGGCCGGATTCCCATTGTGCCCGAACCGGCTTTGGGCTATGTAGAATCGCATTCCAAATTTTCCCTGGGAGGAACCGCCTTATGCTTGGCATGGAGAAAAAGGTCCGGGCCCTGTACGGCGACGATGTGGAAAGCAAGGTCAACAACCCCGTCGTGGAAGCCAAGGAAACGGCCAACTCGGCGCGGGCCGGCCTGGCGCTGGCCATCTTGGCCATCGTGCTGGCGTTTGGCGTCTATGTGGCCCTGGACGCCAAACTGACGACCGTGGCCCAGTCCGTGGCCGACGTGCCGGCCAAGATGGCGGCCATCGACGCCAAGGTGGCGCAGTTCGAGGGATTGCCGGCCAAGATCCGCAAGGATATGCAGGCGGAGAAGGTGGCGGCCTTCGCGGCCGCGGCCGACCAGCTGGCCGCCGGCCTGGACGGGGCCGAGCACAAGGCGGCCATGGCCAAGATTTCGGAGATGGCCAAGCAGCTGCAGGCCGACGTGGCCAAGTAGCCTGCACGGCAAGGAGGGAAGCCATGGCCGAATACGTGGTCGGCGTCACCGACGGCTACCATTCCATCGCTTTCGCCGACGGCCTGGAGCCGGCCGGCCGGCGTCCCTTTTCCATCACCTCCCCCTCGGACCTGACCCGGGCCGAGGCGGACATGCCCGAGGGCGCGCCGGCGCTGGCGGAAGTCCGGCGCGGGGCGCTCACCGACACGTCGGCCTGAACCGGCCGGCGCGACCATGCGACAAAGGCCGCCGTCCCCAGGGGACGGCGGCCTTTTTGCGTGGCCCTCGGAGCGCCGGGATCGACGGAAGGCCTCAGTCGCCCGTCACGAACCGGTCGTCGCTGCGCACGGCGGCCACGGACGCGTCGCGCCCCTCCATCCAGCCGCTGCGCACGGGACCGCGCGGCGCGTCGAAGGCCGGGGCGTAGGGCTTGATGTCCAGAAGCGGCGTGCCGTCGAGCACGTCCACGCCGCGAAGCCGCACCACCGCCCCCTCGATGGCGACCACCTCCACCACGGACAGGCCGATGGGATTGGGTCGCCTGGGGGCGCGGGTGGCGAACAGGCCGCGCGGCGCGGGGTCGAGAAAGGGCGTGACGGTCAGGTCGTAGCCCGAGGAGGCGTGGAAGAGATACAGGAGGTAGACGTGGGAAAACCCGTCCAGGTCGGCCAGACCCGGGGCCAGGGCCGGGTCGAGCTCGACGCTGCCGGCCACGTCGCGCGCGCCGCCAGGCTGGATGGGCATGCCGGCAAGGCTCGTGAACGGCGAACGGATGACGCCGATGGGGGTCAGGACGACGGAGCCGGTCATGGCGGACCTCCCGGATACGGCGCGGGCGCGCCGGTCAATTGCCCTTGTCGAAGGTGTCGCTGGCCGCGGCCACGCCGTAGGCGAAGGCCATGCCGGCCACCCCGATCAGCGGCGCGTAATAGGCAGGGGCGGCCAGGGCGAAGCGGATAAAAAGCGTGGCCAGGGCGAAGCCGGAATTGCGGAACACCGAACGAAAGGCCGGCTGGTAGGTGTGGGAGAGCAGCACGATGAAGATGTCGCTGAAGATGAGCACCGTGTAAAAGACCGTGAAGAAATCGTGCACCCGCCCTGTGGCCGCACTTTGCCAAGCGACCCACAGCCCGAAGGTGAGGAAGAAGAAAAGCAGGCAGAAGGCCAGGAACTTCTTGTAGGCCACAAAGGGATACAGCCATGGTCCCTTGGGCGACTGGGGCTTGCGGCTGTAGCGGCGGTAGTACACGCCGAGTCCCAGGAAGCACAGCAGCGCGCCCGCGCCGTCGGCCATCATGGGCAGAAGCACGTGTACGGATTCGATAAGGATGATGGGCTCGTGGAGGTGGACGAGTTCCTTGAAGGCGTCGCGCAGGAGGATCAGGCACAGGATCTCGAACTGCTTGCCCAGGGATTTGGTCACCGAGCAGGGCAGCACGAAGATGAGGTCCACGACCTCCTGGATGAGCACCAGCGTGAAGGCCAGATTGATGGCGTAGAAATGGGAGGTCGGGGTGAGCCGGGCCAGGACCGGCGGCAGCAGACCGCGCAGGTTGAGCTCGATGCCCACGAGCCCGATGCAAAAGGCCGCCACCTGGCTCATGGCCACCAAGCGCCGCGTCCTGGGCCGTTCCCAGAAAGAATGCAGGGGGTCGAAGAGATTGGTGGCGAGTTCGTAAAACGTCATGGAGGTGCTTCCCGCGAGCCTTATGCCAAAGGCCCGCCGGAAAGGAAAGCCCGCGCCCGGCCTTGCCATGACGGCCGCATTCGGTCATAGGCTGGAGAATAGGCTTTTTTTCCCTGTCGGCCGCCCGGCGGCCCGCCTTAAAACGCCTCCCGGCGCATCCATGGGGAACGCTGCATGAAAAGGGTCCGCGACTGGCCGATCAGCCTCAGGATCGTGCTGCTTTGCATCGCCATGCTTTTCGCGCTGTCCGCGCTGTCCGTAGGTTTCTTCCTCTACGAACTCGGCAAGTACCGCGACGTGCGGGCGCGGCAGATGCGCGAGGAGCTTTTCGCCCAGGCCAAGGACCGGCAGCTCGCGGCCGTGCAGCTGACGGCCGAGGTCGTGCGGTACTTCCACGACGTCTCCCGGGACGAGGAGGCCATGAAGGCCCGCGCCCACGACCGGCTCAAGGCGGTGACGGACGCCGTGGTCAGCCAGGCCAAGGCCTTCTACGAAGCCAACAAGGACACCCTGCCCCGGGAGGCCATCGAGGCGCGCATCAAAGAGATGACCCGCGACGCGCGCTTCGACGGGGGCAACTACGTCTGGATCAACGACACCACGCCCCGCATGGTGATGCACCCGATCCAGCCGGCGCTGGACGGCAAGGACCTGTCCGGCTTTCGCGACCCCAAGGGCACGGCGCTTTTCAACGACATGGTCGCGGCGGTGAAAAAGGACGGCCAGGGCATGGTGTCCTACATGTGGGACAAGCCGGGCGCGCCGGGCGACCCCAAGCCCAAGGTGTCCTATGTACGGCTCCTGCCGGAGCTCGGCTGGATCTTCGGCTCCGGGGCCTGGCTCGACGACGCCACGGCCCGGCTCAAGGAGGAGGCCAAGGCGCAGGTGTCCAAGATGCGCCTGCCGGACGGCGGGAGCTTCTTCATCCTCGAGGCGGCCGCGCCCGTGCCCCGGCTGATCGTGGACCCGAAGCGCCCGGATCTCGTGGGCAAGACCCTGGATGCGCCGTCCGAGGACCGGGCCACGGCCGTGCAGGCCGGCCTCGACGGCGCGATGACGCCCGTGCCGGCGGGCGCGGGGAACCTGGCCCGGGCCATGCTCGAGGCCGTCTCGTCCACGGGCGACGGCTACGTGGCCTACGACTGGCCCAAGGCCCAGGCCGGCGGCGGCCGAGGCGGACAGGATGCCCCCCGCCTGGCCTGCGTCACGCTGTTCAAACCCTGGAATTGGATCATCGGCACGAGCGAACCCACCGAGGGCATCGACGCGGCCGTGGCCGCCTCCTCTGCCGGACTCGACGCCGCCGTGCGCGCCATCGCGGGAAAGCTCGTGGCCGCCTCCCTGGCCTTCCTGGCGGTCATGGCCCTTGCGGCCTTCCTGCTGGTGCGCCGACTGCTCAACCGGCCCATCCAGGCCATCGTGGGCTATGCCGACAAGGTGGCGGCCGGCGACCTCGAAGCCCGGCTGGCCATGGAACTCTCGGCGGAGATGGGAAGCCTGGCCGCCTCCATCCGGGCCATGGTGGACAAGCTCAAAAACGAACTGGAATTCGCCCGGGGCATCCTCGATTCCGTGACCATGCCCTGCGTGGTGGCCGACCCGGACGGCACGGTCCTTTTGGTCAACCGCTGGCTGGCCCACTTCCTGGGCGAGGGCAAGGCCCCGGAGGAATACGTCGGCCTGTCCCTGGAGCGGGCCTTCACCGGCCACGCCCCGGTGCCCCGAACCCTGAGGACGGTGCTCACACGCCGGGAGATCATCACCAACGAGGCCTACGAGGGGACCTACTCCGGGGGCGAGCGGTTCTACGTGAAGATCGACGCCGCGCCGGTGAGCGCCGGCGACGGCAGGATGCTCGGCGTCTTCGCCATGCTGGCCACCCTGACCAAGGTGAAGATCCAGCAGGAGGCCCTGGCCGAGCGCAACCGGCTCATCGCCGAGGTGGCGGCCACGGCCGAGGACATCGCCGGCCGGCTTTCCGGCAACGCCCGCGCCCTGGCCGAACGCATCGACCGCACGGGCGCGGGTGTGGGCAGCCAACGGCAGCGCACCGAGGAGACGGCCCGGGCCATGGAGCAGATGAACGCCACCGTGCTCGAAGTGGCCCAAAACGCCGGCCTGGCCGCGGGCAGCGCCGAGGAGGCCAAGGCCAAGGCCCGGGACGGCTCGGAGATGGTGCGGGAAGTCGTGGCCGCCATCGAGGAGGTCAGCTCCCTGGCCGGCACGCTTCGCGCCGACATGGCCACGCTCGGCGAACGGGCCGAGGGCATCGGCCGGGTTCTGGAGGTGATCTCCGACATCGCCGACCAGACGAATCTTTTGGCCCTCAATGCCGCCATCGAGGCGGCCCGGGCCGGCGAGGCCGGGCGCGGCTTCGCCGTGGTGGCCGACGAGGTCAGAAAACTCGCCGAAAAGACCATGACCGCCACCCGCGAGGTGGGCCAAGCCATCGAAAGCGTGCAGGAAGGGGCGCGGCGGGGCAACCGGGAGACCGCCAGGGCCGCGGACGCCGCCGCCCGCAGCGCCGGCCTGGCCGAACAGGCCGGCGCCGCGCTGGGGGCCATCGTCGGCATGGTCGAGGGCACGGCCGACCAGGTCCGGGCCATCGCCACGGCGGCCGAGGAGCAGTCGGCCACGGCAACGCAGATCAACCGGGCCACCGAGGAGGTGCGCGAAGTGGCCAAGGACATCGGCCAGGGCATGGAAGCGGCCGTCGTGGCCGTGCGCGGCCTCAACGACGAGGCCGGGGAACTGAGCGAACTCATCGTCCAGATGCGGGCCGCCGTGGCCGGCGGCGACGAGCCCGGCGCGTGACGACCGACAAGGAGCTGAAAGACGTGGCACGGATACTGGTAGTCGACGACGCGGCCATCACGCGGGCGCTCTTGCGCGGCGTCCTGGAAAAGGCCGGCCACACGGTCGTAGAAGCGCCCGACGGCGACGCCGGTCTGGCCGCGTTTCGGGAGCGCCCGGCGGACGCCGCCTTCGTGGACATCTTCATGCCGGGCAAGGAAGGGCTGGTCACCCTCAGGGAACTGCTGGAACTCGCGCCGCGCCTTCCCATCGTGGCCATAAGCGCCGGCAGCACCTTCACCGACACCGAGACCCTCGGCTGGGCCAAACGCTACGGCGCGGCCGAGGCGTTGCCCAAGCCCCTGCGAGCCGCGGACGTCCTCGCCGTCCTGGACCGGCTCCTCGGAGCCAAGGCTTGAAAGAGGCGAACAGGAAGGTTCGGCCGGCCGCTCAGGGCTTGCGGGCGGCCATGGCTTCCCGGGCGGCGGCGTAGACGGTTTCGCGCCACACGCCCGCAGCCTGGGCGTTCAAGTGCACGCCGTCCACGGTGCATCCTTCGGGCCGTCCCTTGCGCCATTCCCCGAGCACGGCGTCGACGTCGGCGACGGCCACGCCGAGCCGGCGGCCGATCTCCCGGATGCGTTCGTTGTAGGCCGGGATGCTGGCGTGGTGGAAATTGTCGACCGCGAACTTTCCCGTTTCCATGGGGGGCAGAGTGGCCAGGACCAGGGCCCGGCCGTTGTCGAGGACGGCCTGGGCCAGGGCCTCGTACCCGGCGGCGAACCGCTCCGGCGAGGCCACGGACTTGCCGAAGGCGTCGTTGGCCCCCATGGACACGATGACCAGCGGTCCGTGGGACCCGGCCAGCACCTGCCGCATGAACGGCAACGACTCCAGGGCCTTGGAACCGGATATGCCCGTATTGGCGACATTTGTTCCGGAAAAGGTCGGGAAGTACATCTGTTCGACGATGCTGTCGCCGAAGACGATGATCAGATCGTCTTCCATGGAACGCAGTTGCGTCAGGAGGATGCTTGCCCGCGTGCGATTGTACAAGCCGCCGAGATCGTTCATGACCGTGTTGACGGTATTGACGTTGACGGCGATCTCACGCAACTGTCCGTCTACGGTATCCCATCCTTTTTTAAAATAGAATGCCGCGAAGGATAACAGGGCGACGCTGCTGCAAAGCAGCCAGATGATGGCTTTGTTGTATCGCAAGGGGACCGCGCCGGCGGGAAGAGGTTGGGCCAACCAGGCCGTGAGGGGCAGCAAATAGCAGGTTCTTCCCCTGCCGTAAACCGCGTCCATCGGCTGTCTCTGGAAAACCTGGCCTCTTGACGCCGCCCCGTCTCGAGGATCAAATGCCGCTCATGCCCGGCGGACCGGCCCTTGCGCTTGGCGGTTTCGGCCGGAAACCCGCGACAAGGAGTTCCGCCATGCGCCGACTCGCCGTCCTGTCCGCCCTGCTCCTGCTCGCTTGCGCCGCCCAGGTCCGTGCCGACGACGCGCCGGACATGCGCGGCGTCTGGCGCACCGCGGCCCACGAGGGCATCACTACCGGCAGCCGCCACTTTCCCCAGCCCGACATGGAGCCGCGCTTCGTCAACAGCGAATTCACCATGGAGATCACCCGCCAGGAAGGCCGGCGCTTCCTCGGCGTCAAGAAGAGCGCCAAGCACGAGGAACGGATCATGGGTCTTGTGGCCTACGACAACGTGACCGTGCACATCCTCGAGGAGGAAGGGAACTTCCACGGCCGCCTGCTCCCGGACGGCTCCATGGAACTCGTCTACAGCCACGACTCGGGCGGCCGGCAGGCCATCGGCGTCGCCCTCTACGTCAGGCAGAAGCCGTGACGCCCCCCCGACGCCACGCCCGGCCGCGCTCGTCGGCCCTCGCCGCCCTGGCCCTTGTCGCTGCCCTGCTTTCGGCCGTCCCGGCGGCCGGGGCGGGCCTGGATTGCGCCAAGGCCGCCTCGGCCGTGGAGAAGACCATCTGCGCCGACCCCGCTTTGCGCGAGGCCGACCGGGCCATGGCCGACGCCTTCTCGGACCTGCTCTCCGCGATTCCGGAAAAGGACAAGGCCGAGGCCCGGGCCGCCCAGCGTACGTGGCTCGGGGCCCGAAACGCCTGTCCGGACGCCCCCTGCCTCAAGGCGCGCCATGCCGAACGCCTGGCCGCCCTGGAAAAGGCCCGGGCGGCGGCGCGTCAGGCCTGGCTCGACGAGCGGGCCAGACTGCGGGCCGTCCTCGGCTGGCCGGACGCCTGCGAGGAGTCCTACCAGGACATGGTGTCGCCCCAGGGCCTGGACGTGCCCGTGCGTTCCTCCGGGGTGGAAGCCTATCCTTTGGCTGAAGGACGCACGCTCTACTGCGTGCAGTGCGACCAGGCGGCCTACCAGGCCACCTACGTGGCCGTGCTGCAGGACGCCCCGGGCAAGCCGGGAACGCTCCTGCGCTTTCCCACCGTGGCGGACAACGATGCGCCAACGCGCCCCGAACCACAGGAAGAACTGGTCGGCGACCTCGACTTCGACGCCAAGGCCGGGACGCTGACCGTGCTGTCCAAGGGCCGGGGTCTGGCCGACTGCGGCGTGCGGGCCGTGTACGCCTTTCCGCCGGAAGGCGGCGTGGCGGTCCGGGAGATCCGGGTGCGGCAATGCCCCCGCGTCCCCAAGGGCTACGTGCCGCCCGAGCGCTGGCCGCTGTTTCGGCCGCGCTGAGTCCGCTGCGACGCCAGGACCAGGCAGATCGCCGCCCGTGCCTGGCAGGAAGCAGGCCAGGGTCCCTCCCGGCCGAGACCCCGGCAGCGTCGCCCGTGCGCCCTGGCGCGGCGCATGCTCTTTCCTCCCCCTTGACGGTGGAGCGCATCATTTTTTCGGCTTGCTCCCGAGGCCGGAATCCCCTCTCTTGCTTTCCGACCGCGTTCCCTCCCGTGGGCAAATCCGAATCGATGCCGTATTCTATCGATATTTTTTATATTTTCCTGGATATTTTTCACACCGCCCGAAAGCGGGGCAGCGGTCCTGTCTCGAAACGTCCAGCAAGCATTAACAATGTAGAATATATCTACTTTGCCAATTAATATACAGATTTCATCGCATAGAACATCCATCCTGACAAGCATAAAATAACAATTTTGAAATTCAGCATTCGCGGCATGCGGCTGAACACGGGGCACCCGACATCACCCTCCCACGTCCGGCAGGCGCAACGCATCCCGGGCCGCGCTCCACCAAGCCCGGGGAAGGTTTGCAGGAGAAGACAGGGGAAAGCGGAGAGTCTCGGAAGGGATGCGGCGGCCCCGGCCGAGGCGACGGTCCGGGACGGCGGCGACCAGTCAGGCGCGACCGCCGGCAAGCACGCGGGAGGAGGGTCGCCCGGCCGGGGCCGGGCAACAGCGGGAGGCAGCCGTGCGCCCGATGGGACGGGAAGCGGCGACGCAAGGGAAAGCGGCCGGACCGACGTCAGCGGGCCGGCGCGACCGCCCGGCCCTGGGTCGGACGGTCGGGGAGACCCGGCCGTCTACTTCGTGCCGAAGATCTTGTCCCCGGCGTCGCCGAGGCCGGGCAGGATGTAGCCGTGCTCGTTGAGGCGCTCGTCCACGGCGGCGGTGTAGACGGCCACGTCTGGATGTTCGCGCTCGAGCCTCGCCAGCCCTTCCGGGGCGCAGACCAGGAAAAGGCCCATGATGTGGCGGCAGCCCGCTTCCTTGAGCAGGTTGATGGTGGCGATGAGCGTGCCGCCCGTGGCCAGCATGGGATCGAGGATCATGGCCCGGCGCTTGTGGATCTTCTTCGCCAGCTTCACGTAGTAGCGCACCGGCTCCAGGGTCTCCTCGTTGCGGTACATGCCGACCACGCTGACCTTGGCGCCGGGGATCATGTCCAGCACGCCGTCCATCATGCCAAGCCCCGCCCGCAGCACGGGGACCACCGTGATCTTTTTGCCCGCGATGCGGTCCACTTCCACGGGACCGGCCCAGCCGTTGATGGTCACCTTCTCCGTGGGCAGGCTCTTGGTGGCCTCGTAGGTGAGCAGCCGGGCGATCTCGCCGGCCAGTTCCCGGAATTCCTTGGTGCTGAGGCCATTCTCGCGCAGATAGCCGAGCTTGTGGCGCACCAGGGGATGATCGACGACGGTGACGGGCATGGGGCGCTCCTGGCGTTTGAGGTGACGGGCCGATGCGGCCGGGGCCGGGCGCGGACGGGGCCACGGCCGCGGGGATGCAGATACCGGAAATCGGACCGGGAAGCCAATGCGATAAACGCCTACCGATCCTGCGCGTCCAGGGAGGCGACCGCCCGCTCCAGTTCGTCGCGAAGGGCGGCCACGGCCCGGCGCAACCCCTCCCCGTCGCCCGAGGCGGCCAGGGCGGCCACCTCGTCGGCCAAAAGGCGGCAGCTGTCCGCGCCGATGGCGCCGCAGCTGTTCTTGACGGAATGGACCGCCTGCCGCAGCTCCGCCAGGTCGTCCCCGGCCAGGGCGGCCTCGAGCCGTCTCCCGTATTCCGGGCATTCGGCCTGGAAGATGCGGCACAACTCGTCGTAAAGCTCGCGGTCGCCGTCGAGGCGGGCCAGGGCCTCGGCCCGGCGCACCGGCTCGGGCGGGTCGGCCGCGCCGATGTCCCTCCGGCCGGCGATGGCGCGCAGCACATCGGCCAGTTCGCCGAAATCCACGGGCTTGGCCACGAAGGCGTCCACCCCGGCCTCCCGGCTGCGCTCCCGGAAGGAAGACAGGGCATGGGCGGTCATGGCCACGATCGCCACGTCGCGCCGCTCCCGCCCGGCCTCGCCGGCCCGGATGCGGCGCGTGGCCTCCAGGCCGTCCATCTCCGGCATCTCCACGTCCATGAGCACGGCGTCGAAGGGTTCCGCGGCAAGCTGTTCCAGAGCTTCGCGGCCGGACCCGACCACGGTCAGGCGGTGTCCCAGGCGTCCGAGCAGGACCCGGGCCAGCCGGACGTTCATGGGATTGTCCTCGGCCAGCAGCAGGTGCATGGGCCGCTGGCCCTGGCGCAGGGCGTCGAGGCTGCGCGCCGCCGGACTGGCGGGCCTGGCCAGGGTCTCGTCCCCGGCCGGCAGGGGCGCGCGGAAGGCGAAGACGCTGCCCTTCCCCGGGCTGCTCTCCACCGTGACGCTCCCGCCCATGAGTTCGGCCATCTGACGGCATATGGCCAGCCCCAGCCCGGAGCCGCCGAACCTGGCCGTGATCTCGCCGCTCGCCTGCTTGTAGGGCTCGAAAATGCCGGGCAGGGCCTCGGCCGCGATGCCGAGTCCGGTGTCGGACACGGTAAAAAGCAGCCAGCCAGGCTCGCCTTCGCCGCCTTCGGGCGCCGGCGCGGGCCGCGCCCGCAGGGTCACCCCGCCTTTTTCCGTGAACTTCACGGCATTGCCCACGAGATTGGCCAGCACCTGGCGCAGCCGGGCCGGGTCGCCGCGCACCACGGCCGGGCAGTCCCGGTCGGGCAGAAGCCGCAGCCGCAGGCCCTTGCGCACGGCCTGGGGCGCGAAGGAGCGCACCACGGCCGCCAGCAGGCCGCGCAGGAAGAAGTGCTCGTCGCGCAGGGTCAGGCTCCTGGCCTCGGCCCGGGAGAAATCCAGCAGCTCGTTGACCAGGTCGAGCAGGCCCCTGGCCGCTTCCAGCACGTTGGCGAGATTGTCGCGGATGTCCGGGGGCACGCGCGACTGCAGCGAGATGTCGGTGAGCCCGATGATGGAGCTCAGCGGCGTGCGGATGTCGTGGCTCATCTTGGCCAGAAAGTCCGATTTGGCCCGATTGGCCTCCTCGGCCGCCTCCTTGGCCGCCTCGAGCTGCCGCTCCGCCTCCCGCAACCGGCTCACGTCCATGAGGCATTCGATGTGCCCCCAGACCTCGCCCCGGCCATCGAGGATGGGCGCGCTGTAGGCCAGAAACGGCATGCCGAGCAGGGCTTCCTCGCCGGGGCTCGAGGGGCGCACCCGCACCTCCGTGCCGCCGCCCTCGCCCAGGGGGCAATCGGGGCAGGCCGCGTCCAGGCCGTGAAAGGCCTCGTGGCACTTGTGGCCGAGCACCTCGTCCCGCTTGAGATCCATGGCCCGCAGCAGGTTGTCCCCCACGTCCACCACCCGCAGCTCGCGGTCCACGACGTGGACGAACCCCGGAATGGCGTCGAAGATGGCCCGCAGCCGGTTGTGCATGTGCGTGAGTTCCGCCGTGCGCCGGGCCACCCGGGCCTCCAGGGTCTTGTTGGCCGCGGCGACGGCGTCGTGCTGACGGGTCAGGTCGTCGATGGCCTGGCGCAACTGGCCGGCCATGCGGCCGAAGGCCTGTGCCAGGCGCAGCATCTCCCGGCCGCGCGGCCGGGGCAGGGACAGGTCCCATTGCCCGCGCGACAGGGCGTCGGCGGCCTTGGCCAGCCTTTCGGCGGGCCGGGCCACCCGTCGGGCCATGAACACGCCGACCCCGGCCGCGGCCAACAAGGCGCATAGGCCGGCCAAGAGGCTCTGGCGCTGCCCGGCCTCGATGCGGCCCATGTAGTCCGAGGCCGGCGCGGCAGCCACGAGGAGCCAGTCGATGCCGCGTCCGTCGCCGAACGGTTCGGCCAGCACGTAGAGTTCCTTGTCGCCGCTGCGCACCTGCGCCAGCACGGGCCCAGCGATGCCGTCCAGGCCGCCGGGAGCGCCCCGCAGATGGGCGACGGCCGCCGCCAGCATGGGATCGCCGGCATCGGCCGCCGTCAGCCGGTCGAAGGACCCGTCCGGCCGCTGCACCAGGATGCGCGACGTCTCCAGGGAGGACGCGGCCACGAGCGCGCCCGAGCGTTCGAGCAGGTAGACCTCGCCGCGCCGGCCGACCTTGATGGTGCGCAGGAATTCGTGGATGCGCGTCAGGGGATAATCCGCCCCGAACACGCCGCGCAGGGTCCCGTCCGGGGCGTAGGCCGGCAGGCAGGCGCTGACGGTGGGCACGCCCAGGGCGAAATGACGGTAGATCGGCGTCCAGACCGGGCCGCCGGCGGCCGCGCCGGCCTTGTACCAGGGGCGGGTGCGCGGATCGAAATTCTTGTAGACGTTTTCGAGTTCCCCGGCGTCGCCCGAGGGAGTGACCGCGAAATTGTGCGAATCTCCACCGGTCTCGGCCCCGGCCCGCACGATCTGGACCTTGTCCGGTCCAAGCCGCCGGGCTCCGTAGAACTCGCCCTGGGGCGTGCCGAAAAAGGAGTAGGCCACCGAAGGATTGGCCTCGACGACGGCGGAGAAATAGCGCTGGACGTTGCGGGGATTGCCCGGGTCCAGCAATCCGCGCCGCAGGGCTTCGGCATTGAGGGCGTTGAGCGCGACGGGAACATCGAGATAGGCGTCGAGGGTCTGGCGCACCCGCAGCAGCACCTCGGCGCGCAACTGCCCGGCCGCGTCGCCCACGGCCTCGCGCCCGCCGCGAAGCTCCAGCCAGCCGATGACCATTCCGGTGGCCAGCACCAGAACGACCAAAGGCACGGTCAGCCAGACGCGCAGGGGCGGTTCGCGGTCTGGCGCGGGCGGCGCGGGGCTCCCCGGCATGACGTTCACCCCTCTAGGGACGGATTGCGGCCAACCGGCCGGCTGACGGGATTTTTGAAGATAGCGCGAAAACCGGGGGGGCTGTCAATCGACCTGCCCTGTCCGCACAGGTGCGAACGCCGCCCCGAAGGAGCAAAGGACGGGCGCGCCTCGCGGCGCGCCCCATGGCGGTCTCAGGAAGCGCTTCCGGAGCCCGGGGCGCCGGCGATCTGCTCGCCGGTCAGCCCGAAGCGGCGGGTGCGGCCCTGGAAGTCGGCCAGGGCCGCGTCGAGCTGGGCCGGGGTGAAGTCCGGCCAGAGCGTGTCGGGAAAGGCGAATTCGCTGTAGGCGGACTGCCACAGCAGGTAGCCGGACAGGCGCATCTCGCCGCTGGTCCGGATGATGAGGTCCGGGTCGGGCTGGCCGGCGGTGTAGAGCTCGGCGGCCAGGCGCTCCTCGGTGATCTCCTCGGCCGTCACGCCCTGGCCGACCAGCCGGCGGCAGGCGCGCAGGATCTCGTCGCGGCCGGAGTAGTTGAGCGCCAAATTGAGCGTCATCTCCGAGCAGTGGGCCGTCTTGGAGATGACGTGGGAAAGCACCTTGCGGGCGGCCATGGGCAAGCCGGCCATTTCACCAACCAACTTAAACCGGATGGACTGTTTGAGCAGCATGTCCAGTTCGCGGTTGAGAAAGCGCACGAGCAGGTCGAACAGGAACTTGACCTCATCCACCGGCCTTCCCCAATTTTCCTTGGAAAAGGCGTAAAGAGTGAGGTGGCCGATGCCCAATTCCCGGCAGCGCGTGATGATGCCGCGGGCGGCCTCGGTGCCGGCCCGGTGGCCCTCGCTGCGGGGAAGCCCCCGCGAGGTGGCCCAGCGCCCGTTGCCGTCCATGATGATGGCCACGTGCCGGGGGAGAGACGTGGTATCGGCCACTAGATCTCCATGATCTCTTTTTCTTTCTTGGCGAAGACGTCGTCGGTCTTGGCGATGTAGGCGTCGGTGAGCTTCTGGACGTCTTCCTGGCCCTTGTGCTGGTCGTCCTCGCTGATGGCCTTGTCGTTCTTCTTCTTCTTGAGGGCCTCGTTGGCGTCGCGGCGGATGTTGCGCACGGCCACCTTGGCCTCCTCGGCGTACTTCTTGGCCACCTTGACCAGGTCCTTGCGGCGGTCCTCGGTCAAGGGCGGAATGCCGATGCGGATGATCTTGCCGTCGTTGACCGGGGTCAGTCCCAGGTCGGACTTGAGGATGGCCTTTTCCACGTCGCTGAAGGCCTTGCGGTCCCAGGGCTGGATGGCGATGGTGCGGCTGTCGGGCGTGGAGACCGACGCGATCTGGTCCAGCGGCGTCGGGGTGCCGTAATAGTCCACGCGGATGCCGTCCAGAAGGCTGGTGGTGGCTCGTCCGGTGCGCAGCCGGGCGAATTCCTTGTCCAGCGAGGCGAGCGCCTTTTTCATGCGCTCTTCGGCGTCGTTGAGCACTGCCTGCATGTCACTCGTCTCCTTTGACCACCGTGCCCACGGGTTCACCGGACAGCACGCGGGAGAGGTTGCCCGCGGTGAACATGTTGAAGACCACGATGGGCAGGTTGTTGTCCATGGCCAGGCTGATGGCCGTGGTATCCATGACGCGAAGCCGTTTCTCCAGCACGTCCATGTAGGTTAGGGTGTCGAACTTGACGGCGTCGGCATGCTTGGCCGGATCCTTGTCGTAGACGCCGTCGACCTTGGTCCCCTTGAGAATGGCCTCGGCCTTGAGTTCCATGGCCCGAAGCGCCGCGGCGGTATCCGTGGTGAAGTACGGATTGCCGGTCCCGGCGGCGCAGATGACCACCCTGCCCTTCTCCAGGTGCCGCAAGGCGCGGCGGCGGATATAGGGCTCGCAGACCTCGCGCATGCTGATGGCCGACATGACGCGGGTGGACAGCCCCTGCTTCTCCAGGCCTTCCTGCACGGCCAGGGCGTTTAAGACCGTGGCCAGCATGCCCATGTAGTCGGCCGAGGCCCGGTCCATGCCGGCCGCCTGCTCCGAAACGCCGCGAAAGATGTTCCCCCCGCCGATGACCAGGGAGATCCTGGCTCCAAGCGCGGCAGCCGTGACGATGTCCCGGCAGAAATTGGTGATGGTCTGGTTGTCGATCCCGAAGGGCCGTCCACCGGCCAGCGCCTCGCCGCTGATCTTAAGCAAAACCTGGGAAAACCGCAAATTCGACATGAAACCCCCTTGGGTTGCGGGAGGAAGGGACGCGGGGCGTTTCGCGCCCCGCGCCAGGGATGATCGCAAAAAAAACGGGCCTTGCGGCCCGTTTCGAAGTCGGTGCGCGGCGGCCTAGGCGGCGTCCTCGCCCAGGGCCATGCGCGTGAAGCGCCCGATCTGGACGTTCTCGCCGAGCACGCCGACGAGTTCGTTGACCAGGTCCTTGATGCTGACCTTGTCGTCCTTGATGAAGGGCTGCTCCAGCAGGCAGATTTCCTTGTAGAGCTTTTTGACGCGCCCTTCGACGATCTTCTCGGCGATGGCTTCGGGCTTGCCCTCTTCCATGGCCTGGTGCTTGAAGATTTCCTTCTCCTTGGCCAGCAGGTCGGCGGGCACGTCCTCGGGGGCCAGGCAGACCGGATTGGCGGCGGCGATCTGCATGGCCACGTTTTTCGCGAACTCCTGGAAGCGCTCGGAACGGGCGACGAAGTCGGTCTCGCACTTGATCTCGACCATGACGCCGAGCTTGCCGTTGGAGTGGATATAGGAACCGATCACGCCCTCGGAGGTGGCGCGGCCGGCGCGCTTCTGGGCCTTGGCCAGGCCCTTTTCGCGCAGCCAGGCGACGGCTTTTTCCTCGTCGCCGGTGCACTCGGTCAGGGCTTTTTTACAGTCCATCATGCCCGCGCCGGTCTTGTCGCGCAGGGCTTTCACGGAGCTGGCGGAAATATCGGCCATGGGAGCGTCCTCCTACTCGTCGGTGGTTTCGGATTCGGTTTCCTCGGCGACGGGGGCCGGGGCGGGTTCGGGCTGCTCGTCCTTGTCCGGGGCGGGCTCGACGTCCTTGTTCTGGGCGGCGCCTTCCTGGCAGGCCTCGGCGATGCTGGCGGCGAAGAGCTTGATGGCCCGGATGGCGTCGTCGTTGCCCGGGATCACGTAGTCGATGACGTCGGGATCGCAGTTGGTGTCCACCACGGCCACGATGGGGATGCCGAGCTTGCGGCATTCCTGCACCGCGATCTCCTCGCGCTTGGGATCGATGATGAAGGCGGCCTGGGGCAGGCGGTCCATGTCCTTGATGCCGCCGAGCGTGGCGTTGAGCTTCTCCACCTCGCGGCCCATCATGACGATTTCCTTTTTCGGGAACCGCTTGATGGAGCCGTCGCCGAACATGCGCTCGAGGTTCTTGAGGCGGTCGATGCTCTTCTTGATGGTCTGGAAGTTGGTGAGCATGCCGCCCATCCAACGGTTGGTGACGTAGAACTGGCCGACGCGCTCGGCTTCCTTCTTCACCGACTCCTGGGCCTGGCGCTTGGTGCCGACGAAGATGATGCGGCCGCCGCCGGCCACCACATTGGCCACGAAGTCGTGGGCCTTCTGGTAGAGCTTGACGGTCTGCTGGAGGTCGATGATGTGGATGCCGTTACGGGCCCCGAAGATGAAGGTGCGCATCTTGGGGTTCCAACGGCGGGTCTGGTGTCCGAAGTGGACGCCGGTCTCGAGCAGCTGCTTCATGGACACGTAAGGCATGGGAGCTCCTTGGGTTTGTTCCTCCGCTTCGCCATCGAGCCGCCGGACCGTCCGGCACCCAGGAATACGGGCGAGGCGTGTGTTTTCGGGAAACGGCGGTTTGTAGTCCGCTTGAAGAAAAAAAGCAAGGGGACCGGACCGGGCCGCGTTGACAGGCCCTGCCCCGGCCGCTACCCAACCGGGATTCGACCAAGGAGAAAATCGTGCGCATCGAGCTGCACGCCGGGCTGAAAAAAACCGGCACCACCGCCATCCAGCTCGCCCTGGCCCGAAACGCCGGGGCCTTGCAGCGGGCCGGGGTCTTCGTGCCGGACATGGAGTCGCCCCCGGCTCCGGGCGCGGCCAGACGCACCCCGGGCAACGCCGCCGCCCTGGCCCTGGCCGCCGAGGAGGCCGTTGTCGATCCCCGGGGCGCGACGGCGCGCCTGGGCCGGATCGCGGCGGCGCTCGCGGACGAGGCCGGGCGGGCCGGCTGCGACCGGCTGGTGCTGACCTGCGAAGCCCTGTGCGCCCTGCCCGAGGCCGGCTGGGCCGCCCTGGCCGAAGGACTTGCCGCCGCGGGCCTGCCGGCGCGGATCACCGTCTTCGAGCGCGATCCCTATGCCTGGTATTTTTCCGTGTGGCTGGAAGCGGTCAAGCGCGACGGCTGTCCGCACTGGCTGGACGCGGCCCTGGAGACCAGCGAGGAGGCGTTGCTGCGCCCGCTGCTCACCCGCCGCCGGCTGGCCGGCCTGGCCCGGGACGGGTTGGAGACGCTTTTTCTGGACTACGACGCCTGCCGCCACGACGCCGCCGGGGCCTTCGCCGCGGCCTTGCGCCTGCCGCTTGTCCCCGAGGAGCGCCCGGCCCGGTACAACCGGTCCCTTTCGGCCGGCGAGGCCTTCGCCTTTCTGGCGCTCAACCGGGCAAGCGGCGGCAACATGAAGCTGTGCCGGGAGCTGTGCGACAAGCACGTCCTCGGCGACGCGGACCGGGAGCCTTTCTTTTTTTACGACCCGGCCGTGCAAGCGCGCATCCACGCCTTTCTGGAGGCGAACGGCGCGGCACGGCCCGGCGCGGCCTATCCCGGAACGGCGAACCTGACCGAGGCCGAGCTGGCCGCCGGACAGCCGGCCCTGGTCCGGACCCTGGCCGGCATGCTGGAGGACGCGGTGGGGCGTTTCCGGGACTTCTCCGGCTCGGTGGCGGCGCTGGCCCTGCACAAGGTCCGGCATTTCGCCGCCTCGCCGGCCCGGGCGCTCGTGCCGCCGGACTTCGACCTGCTGTGCTACCTGATCGCCAATCCCGACGTGCTGGCGGCCGACTGCGACCCCTACCGCCATTTCGTGGAACGCGGCCTCAGCGAAGGGCGCACCTTCCGGCCCTTCTGACCCCGGCTACTGGAGGGGGCCGAGCTCGGCCTCGCCCCGGGCGGCGTTTATGAGCACGCCCACCTCCTCGATCTCCACCCGCACCTCGTCGCCCGAAGCCAGCACCCCGCCGCCGGAGGGCGAGCCGGTGAGGACCACGTCCCCGGGCAACAGGGTCATGATGCCGGAGACGAAGCTCACCAGGGCGAAAGGCGAAAGCACCATGTCGGCGGTGGAGGCGTCCTGGACCGGGACCCCGTTGACCAGGGTGCGCAGCCGCAGCCCGGTGGGGTCGGCCACGGACGTCTCGATCCAGGGGCCGATGGGGGCGAAGGTGTCGAAGCCCTTGGCCCGGCCCATGGGACCGTCGGCGGCCAGGAAGTCGCCGGCCGTGACGTCGTTGGCGCAGGCGTAGCCGAACAGACAGCGCGGCACGTCCTCGGGCGCGATGTTGCGGCAGGCCCGGCCGAGGACCAGGGCCAGCCCGCCCCAGGCTTCCACCTGGGAGGCGGCCCGGGGCAGCCGGATGGCCTCGCCGCTGCCGATGATGGCCGAGGGGGGCTTGAGAAAAAGCAGGGGCGCGTCCCCGGCCTCCCGGCCGAGCTCCCGCAGGCGGTCGCGGAAGTTGCCCTGGGCGCACACCATCTTGGACGGAGCCACCGGCGGCAGCACCGACACCTCGGCCAGGGGCAGGGTCTCGGGCAGGCCCATGGCCGGGTCCAGGCAGCGCACGGCCCGTTCCTCGAAAAGCAATTGGCCGTAGAAGGTCTTCCCCCCACGGCGCACGCGCAGCACCTTCATGCGCAAGTCCCTCCCCTACAAGGTGATGACCAGCGGCACCACCACGGGATCGCGTTCCAGGACCTTGCGGAAAAAGCGGCGCAAGGCGGAGCGGATGCGCTCCTTGAGCAAATCCGACTGCCCCGGCGGCACGTTCTCGAAGATGTCGAGCACGATGCACTTGGCGTCTTCCAGCACGTGGCTGTAGTGCTGCTCGAACACGAAGCCCTTGGACAGGATGCTCGGGCCGAAGGTCAGTTCGCCGGACTTCTCGTCCACCACCATCACCACGATGACCAGCCCCTCGCCGGCCAGCAACTGGCGTTCCTTGAGCACCGTGACCCCGACGTCGCCCACGCCCTTGCCGTCCACGTAGATGTGCTCGACCTCGATGGCGTCCTCCAGCCGCATGAGCCCTCCGGCGAAGGTCACGGGCTGGCCATCCTCGATGACCAGCACCCGCTCCGGGGCCACGCCGCAGGCCTTGGCGATGCGGGCGTGCTTGACCAGGTGGCGGTACTCGCCGTGGACGGGGATGAAGAACTTGGGGGACACGGTCTCGAGCATGAGCCGCAGCTCGTCGCCGTGGGCGTGGCCCGAGGCGTGGATGGCCTGGACGCGCTCGTAGAGCACCTCGGCCCCGAGCTTGTAGAGGCGGTTGATGAGCCGGGTGATGGCCCGGATGTTGCCGGGGATGAAGCGCGAGGACAGGATGACGGTGTCGCCTTTTTGCGCCTTGATCTGGCGGTGCTCGCCGTAGGCCAGGCGGGACAGGGCCGAGAGCGGCTCGCCCTGGGAGCCGGTGACCAGGAGCACCACCTTGTCGTCGGCAAGACTCGGCAGCTCGTCGAGGCTGGCCTCGGTCCCGGGCGGCACGCGCAGGTGCCCCAGCTCGCGGGCGATCTCGATGTTGGAGAAAAGCGACTTGCCCGAGACGGCCACCTTGCGGCCGCAGTCGTGGGCCAGGTCGTAGATCTCCTGCATGCGCTGGATGTGGCTGGAAAAAAGGGTCACCACGATGCGCCCGGGCGCGTCCTTGAAGATCCCGCCCAGGGTGGACTTGATCTCGCGCTCGGTCAGGGCGAAGCCCTCGCGCTCGGCGTTGGTGGAGTCGGAGAGCAGAAGCAGCACGCCCGGCTCGCTGAAGGCCTTGATGGCCGCCAGATCCGTGGCGTGGCCGTCCAGGGGCGTGCGGTCGATCTTGAAGTCGCCCGTGTGCACGATGCGCCCGGCCGGAGTCTCGATGCCGAGCGCGAACCCCTCGACGATGGAATGGCACACCGGGAAGAAGGTGACCTTGAAGTCCCCGAGCGTCACGGTCTGGCCGCCCTTGACGGGCTCGAACCGGGTGAACTCCTTGAGGCTGTGCTCCTCGAGCTTCTTGGCGGCCAGGGCCAGGGTGAAGGCCGAGCCGTACAGCGGCGCGTCGCAGGACCGCATGAGCCAGGGCAGGGCCCCGATGTGGTCCTCGTGGCCGTGGGTGAGCAGGATTCCCTTGAGCTTGTCCTTGTTGGCCAAAAGGAAATCGAAGCGCGGGATGACCACGTCGATGCCGAACAGGGAGTCGTCCGGGAACATGAGGCCGCAGTCCACGACGATCATCGAATCGCCGCTGACCAAGGCCATGCAGTTGAGCCCGATTTCGCCAAGGCCCCCCAACGGGTAGAGGGTCACGGCGGATTTGGCGTTCATTGTCGCATCTCCTGGTAGGCCGCGTCCATACGGGCCCAAAGGTCGTTTTTAAAGGCTTCACGCTCCTTGAGCGTATACTGTGCGTGGGGGTCGAAGGGCGCCAGGGCGCGCACGGTCACCCGCCCGGCGCGCACGAAGCGTCCGTGCTTGGGCAGCACGTGGGCGGAGCCGGCGACGATCAGCGGCGCGACCTTGGCCTTGCACTTGAGGGCCACGATCATGCCGCCGGTCTTGAACGGGCCAAGGACCGCGGGATCGGGCGAGCGGGTGCCCTCGGGAAAGACGAGCAGGCCCACGCCCCGGTCCACCAGGTCCGTGGCCTCCTTGATGGATTCCATGGCCTTGCGCCGGTTCGCCCGGTCGATGGCCACATGGCCCACCCGGCGCATGGCCGGACCGAAGACCGGAATGGCGAACAGGCTCTCCTTGGCCAAAAAACGGAAGTTGAATCCCGAAAGCACGGAAAAAAGAATCGGGATGTCCATGTGGCTCTGGTGGTTGGCCATGAACACGTAGGTTTCGCCCGGGGTCAGGGCCGAGAGGTCGACATCGACCCGCACGCCGGCGCACCGCAGAAGCGTCCCGGCCCAGCGGCCCTCGAGCCAGTGGGAATAGGCCCCGTTGCGGCCCAGGCGGGCGAACAGCCAGCACAGGGAGCTGAAAAAAAGGGTCGCCGGGACCAGGCACAAGGCGAAAAACAACGATCGGATCATGGGGCGCGTTTCCATGTTGACGGTGACCCGACGGGACGTCGCAGGCCGGGCGGTTCGCATACTAGGGGCGGCGGCGGAAAAAATCCAGCCTCGGCACCGACGAAGCCGCGGCTCGCGCCCTTGCATCGGTTTTCCTTTTTTGGCAACACCAGTTGGCACGCAACCGGCCGGGCCGGGCAAAGGGGCAATCATGAAAATCCTCATCGTCGATGACGACCACGTCTCGCGGGTGGCGCTGTCCGCAACCTTGTCCCGATATGGCGAATGCACCTGCGAAGGCAACGGCCGCGACGGGTTGGCCAAGTTCACGGACGCCCTGGACGCCGGCGCCCCGTTCGACCTGGTCTTCATGGACATCCAGATGCCGGTCATGGACGGCCAGACGGCCTTGTGCGCCATCCGCGAACTGGAGCGGGAACGCAAGGTCGCGCCGGGCAGGGAGGCCAAGGCGGTGATGATCACCTGCCACGACGACATCAAGAACATCAGCACGTCGTTCTTCCGGGGCCAGGTGACCTGCTACTTCACCAAGCCCATCGACCTGCGGGCCATGGTGGACGAGCTCCGCCGGGAGGGCCTGCTGTAAAAGCCGTTTCGTTCCCTGATTTATTGAAAAAAGATTTTACATCGACACGAAGACCAGCTAGGCCAGGGACATGGTCCCATCATCCCTCGCGTCCTTGGACCGCGGACCAGGGCGCGCGGACCCCTCGAGGAGGATACCATGTCGCTGAAAAAAAAGCCGCTCAAGAGCAAGCCCGTCTGCAAGGTCACCTTCACCCTGGCCAAGGAGCAGGCCAAGGGAGCCGCCAACGTGCACCTGGTCGGCGAGTTCAATGACTGGGAGATCGGCGTCACGGCCATGCGCAAGCAGAAGGACGGCTCCTTCACCGCCACTCTCGACCTGCCCACGGGCCGCGAGTACCAGTACCGCTACCTCATCGACGGCGATGTCTGGATCAGCGATCCCGAAGCGGACAAATACGCCTTCTCGCCGTTCGGCGACTGCGAAAACTCCGTGGTCACGGTCTAGGCCGCAGGCCTCGGCCTCGCGTCGGCGGGGGCATGGACGCCGCCATGCTCCCCCTGCCCCGACGCGCCGCCCACCCGTCGGATGCGCACCGTCTGCCTGATCCATTCCCATCTTGGGCCGGCGCTCGAGCGCCTGGGCTGCCGCGTGCATCGCCTGGCTCCGCCCGGCGGCACGGCCAGCCTGCCGGAACTCCTGGCCGCCCTGCCCGAGCCCCCGGACTGCGTCATCCACCAGGAAGACCTGGGCCGACTGCTCGTGCTCACCGACTGCGGCGACGCCCCCTGCCCTGTGCTCTACTGGTCCCTGGACGGCCACATCAATTTCTTCTGGCAACGCCACTACGCCCGGTCGCTCTCGGCCGTGGCCTCCACCCAGCCCCACCTGGCCAAGGCCTTCCCCCTGGACGGCGGCCCCCCCGGCGCCTGGGTGCCCTGGCACGGCCATCCCCGGCCGCCGGCCCCGGCCGCCGGACGCGTCGTGCCGCTGGCCTTCGTCGGCCGGGTCAACGCCCACCGCCGACGGCGGCAATGGTTCCTCGAACACCTGGCCCGCTTCGGCCTCGCCCACCGCCAGGACGTCTTCGGGACGGCACTGGCCGCCTACTACGACACGGTGCGGCTGGCCCCCAACGAATGCCTCGCCGGCGAGGTCAACCTGCGACTGTTCGAAGCGGCTTCGAGCGGCTGCCTGCCGGTCAGCGAACGCCGGCCCGCGGGCGTGGAGGAACTCTTCGTCCCGGACAAGGAGGCGCTCTACTACGACGACGTGGCCGAACTCGACGAGCGGCTGCGCTTCGCCCTGGCCAACCCCGCCCTCACCGAGGCCATGGGCCGGGCGGCCCAGGCGGCCGTGACCGCGCGCCACCTGCCGGAGCACCGGGCCCGGGCCCTGCTCGACCTGGCCAGGGTCGCCCCGGCCCCGCCCAAGGGGCCGGCCGCCGACGCGGACCTGGCCCTGGCGCTTTACCACCTCAACCGGGCCGGCCAACTGGCCACGCCCAGGATCACGCTGTGGCGACGCCTGGCCGATGCGCCGGGCACAGCCGCAGTCATGGCCGCGCGCCTCCAGATGGCCCTGGCCGACAACAACCGGAACATGGCCCTGGCCCTGATCGACGCCAGCCTCGCCCGGCCGGAAACCGCCGCAGACGCGCGCGGCGCGGCCGCCTGCGCCCTGGCCGCCCTGCGCCTCGACCGACCGGACGCCGCCAAACGCGCCTACGTGGCCTACGTCGCTGCCACGGGCCGGCGCGACGCCCCGCGCCTCCATGCGCCCCGCGACTACCTGCTCTTCTTCGCCCGGGCCCTCGAAACGGCCGGCTGCGTCAGCGCGCCGGGCATGCTCTTCGACCCCGCCGTGCACCTGCCGGAAAACGCCGTCCAATGCCTGCTGGCGGCCAAGACCCTGGACCAGGGCGACCTGGAGATCGAACGCCGGCTGGAAGCGCTGCTGCGCCGCCAGCCCGGAGCCGAAGTCGAACGGGTGGGCCTTCTGTCCAACCTCACCCTGCACCGGCCCGAAGACTGGTCCCTGGGGCTGGAACTGGCCCTGGCCAACCTCGGAGCCTTCCGCCTGGAAGCGGGCCTGGAAGAACTGCGCCTGGCCGCCGACACGGCGGCCCGCGCCGGCCAGGAAGCCCGCTTCGCCAGACGCCTGAGCCTGGCCGACAGGGAGGGACGGCTGCGACGGTCGGCGTTCGGCCTGGAGAGGTCGGGAGAAGAGCCTCCGGCGGCCGGGAGGGGGTGACCCCCTCCCGGACCCTCCCCGACGGGGCGGATGGGAGGAAGGTCGGGAACGACGGGCGGCGGGGCGTCGGTCGTTGTGGTCGGGAAATTGGGCCGGGCGACGCAGGCCGCAGAGCCGGCCAGCACCGCCC
>JAEWCY010000020.1 GCA_023390395.1 Pseudomonadota bacterium
AGCACGCCCTCGTCGTGGAACTGGCGCTTGGCGTAGTTGCGGATGCGCCGGTAGACGGTCTTGAACTGGTCGATGTCGTAGATTTCCTCGATGCCCATGCCGCCGCCGCCGGCCGAGGCCTTGACCAGCACCACGGAGTTGCTGATGCCCTGCTCGGCCTGGAAGGCAAAGAGCGTCTCGGCGATCTCCTCGGCCTCCATCTCGTCGTAGACGGGCCGGTCGGAGCCGGGCACGGTGGGGATGGAGAGGCTTCTCGCCAGGCGCTTGGTGTTGATCTTGTCGCCGAGCGACCGGATGATGCGCCAGGAGGGCCCGATGAAGACCAGGCTCCGGGTGCGCTCGGCCACCCGCCGGGCGAAGCGGAAATCCTCGGCGAAAAAGCCGTAGCCGGGATGGATGGCCGTGGCGCCGCTGTGGTCGGCCACGGCCAGGATCTCGTTGGCGTCGTGGTAGGAGCTGACGCGGTAGGCGCACTCCGGCCCGCCGAGCCGCCTGGCCAGGGCCAGGTGCCCGGAGTCCGCGTCGGCCTTGGTATGGATGCAAACAAAATCCAGGCCGAGCGAAACGCAAGCCTGGATGATGCGTATGGCGATCTCGCCCCGGTTGGCCACCAGGACCTTATGTTTGTTCGTCGGCACGATCCGTCTTCTTGTCCTCAGGGTTGTCGGCCGTCTCCCGCGCCTTGCGCAGGTCGATGCGCCGTTTCTGTATTTCCAGGACCAGCTTGTCGAGCCAGGCCTCCTGGCGCAGGGTCAGCTCCCCGAATGCCAGGCCGGCTAGGCCGGCGTCCGTCACGCGCACCACCCTGACGGGCAGGCCCGTGATGAGCGTGCGCGGCCCGATGGCCAGCGTCACGCGCCCTTCCCGGCCCGGAGCCAGCACCCCGTCCGGGTCGACCAGGGACAGCCCGCCGGCGCTGACGTCGTGGACCACATAGGTCCTGTCGCCCCCGCCGTCCCACAGGGCCATCAGGCCGCGCACCCGCTCGCGGTGGGCGGCGCGCCGGCCGCCCTCCCCTTCCAGGCTGAACGTGAAGTCCATGCCGGGCTCCCTATTCGCCGCCGATAAAGCGTTCCAACACAAACTCCAC
Organism: Pseudomonadota bacterium; assembly: GCA_023390395.1. GTDB lineage: Bacteria > Desulfobacterota > Desulfovibrionia > Desulfovibrionales > Desulfovibrionaceae > Solidesulfovibrio. Next base: position 1,091 of record JAEWCY010000020.1, read on the forward strand.
GCGTTGGTTGCGCGCCCGATGGTCGGGGGTGTCGTTGGGGTAGAGCGGTTCTAAATCAGCTAATCCGGTGGCTGTCAATCGGGTGGAGGGCATCCCCAGGGAGAGCATGTACCGCAGCACGGCGACGGCACGCAAGGAGGAAACTTCCCAGTTGTCGCGAAAGCGGCTGCCCGCGCCCGGCGGCTGCTCGTCGGTGAAGCCGCGGATGTTGATGCGCTCGCCGGCGGTCTTGACGAGGAAATCGTAGAGGGTGCGCAACCGGGCCTTGCCCTCCTCGCTCAAGTCCACGCCGTCCTTGGGGAAGAGCACGCCGGAGGGAAAGGAAATGGTGATCTTGCCCGCCTCCAGGGTCGCGCCCACCACGCCCTCGAGGCCCTTGGTGGACACGTAGGAACGGAACTGGTCGTAGACCCGGCGCTGTTCGCCGATGATGCGCTGCTTGAGCCGGGCCTGCTCGACCAGGGTGGACATCTCCACCGAGGACACCGGGGCGGTGGTCGTGTTCTTGCCGGTGCCGCCCAGGGCGCTGCGCACCGAGGCGACGGAATCGGTGAACTTCTTGGAGTCCACGCTCGACATGGCGAACAGCATGATGAAAAAGCTCATCAACAGCATGGACATGTCGGCCAGGGTGGTCAGCCACTCCGACGGGACCTCGGCTTCGTCGAGGTCGTCGTCGAGGCCGGAGTCGTCATCGGCGCTCATAGCGGCGCTCCTTGGGGGCGATGAACGAGGAAAGCTTTTCGTAGACCAGGCGCGGATTGTTGTTTTCGAGGATGCACTTGGCGCCCTCGAAGATGATCTCCAGCTGCAGCGTCTCGTTGAGGGTGCGGGCGCGCAGCTTGCCGGCCACGGGCAGGAAGAAGATCGTGGACAGAAACGAGCCGTAGAAGGTGGTGATGATGGCCACGGCCATGGCCGGGCCCACGCTTTTCGGGTCGTCGAGGCGGCTGAGCATCTGCACCAGGCCGATCAGCGTGCCGATCATGCCGTAGGAGGGCGCGTAGCCGGCCAGGGACTTGAACACGGCCTCGCCCACGGCGTGGCGGCGCTTCATGGAGCCGATCTCGATGCGCACGGTCTCGCGGATGAGCCCGGCGTCGGCGTTGTCCGCGATGAGCTGACAGGCCTTCTTGAGGATGGCGTTGTCGGTGTTGATGTTCTCCAGGGCGATGAGCCCCTCCCGGCGGCTGATCTCGGCGATGCGCACCATCATGCTGACGACTTCCGCGTCGCGGACCTTGCGCGAGGAGAAGATCTGCATCATGGCCGAAAAGGCCTGCCGGACCTCGACCAGGGGATAGGCCACGCAGGTGGATGCCAGCGTGCCGCCGAGCACGATCATGAGGCTGGCCACGTCGACGAACTCGCGCAGCGAGCCGCCCATGAAAATGGCCCCGAACACCAGGGCGAGCCCCGATGCCAGGCCGAGGAAGGTTCCGAGATCCATGCGTCCGTCCGTTGCGTGCGAGAATTGCGGCGCGAGCCGGACAGCGAGGGCCTCCCCCTTCCCTGCCCGCCCGAGCCGTGCTACGTCGGCTGGAGACGGGGGGAATTTATATGCAGTATGGCGAAGATGTAAAGCAAGCCGTCACGACGGCCGCGAGCGTCCTCGGTCCCCTGGCCGACGGGACGGTGGGGCTGGTGGCGGGCACGGGCCTCGGCGGCGTCGCCTCCCTCCTGGAAGGAGCGCGGGAGATGCCCACGGCCGCGCTGCCCGGCTTCCCCCGGGCCACGGCCCCGGGCCACGCCGGCCGGCTGGTCGTCGGGACGGTGGGCGGGCGGGCCACGGCCCTGCTGGCCGGCCGCCAGCACCTCTACGAGGGCTACAGCCCGCGCGAGGTGGCCTTCGGCGTGCGCTTCCTGGCCGCCTGCGGCGTGCGCACGCTCGTCCTCACCAACGCGGCCGGGGCGCTGGACCCGCATTTCGCCGCCGGCGGGCTCATGCGGCTGACGGACCACATCAACCTCACGGGCCGCAATCCCCTGGTCGGGCCCAACGACGACGCGGCCGGGCCGCGTTTTCCGGACATGAGCCGGGCCTACTGCCCGCGCCTGGGGGGGATCGCCGACGCGGCCGCCCTGTCGCTGGGCCTTCGCCTGGAGCGCGGGGTCTACGCCGGGGTGCTGGGGCCGTGCCTGGAGACGCCGGCCGAGACGCGGATGCTGCGGCTCCTCGGCGCCGACGCCGTGGGCATGTCCACGGTGACGGAGGTCGTCGCCGCCCGGCACCTGGGGCTCGACGTGCTGGCCGTCTCCTGCCTGACCAACGTCAACCTGCCGGACTGCATGGCGGAGACGACCCTCGAAGCGGTGCTGGAGACCGCCCGCCGGGCCGAGGCCGACCTGGCTAGGCTCCTCGCCGCCGTCATCCCGGCCTGCTGAAAAAGGCCCCGCCTAGCCCATCTTGACCTTCTGCACGCAGCCGATGCCGGCCAGGTCGCGGATGCAGTCCACGGCCTCCAGGCAGGACCAGTCGCAGCGCAGGGTGAAGCGGTAGGTGGAAAGCCCTTCCTTGACCTTGCTGAGGCTCAGATTCTCGACGCCCAGGTCGCGCGAACGGAAAAAGGCCAGCAGGTCGTCCAGGGTCTCCCGGGACTCCTGGCAGGTGACGGAGAGCACCCGGTAGGCCTCGCGCCGGATGCGGCGCTGGACGTGCTTGAGGATGGTCAGGGAGGTCACGCCGAGAAGGGTGCACGCCACCGGGATGACCAGCATGCCCGCGCCGAGCGCCATGCCCACGCCGGCGTTGAACCAGAGGGTGGCGGCCGTGGTCAGGCCCCGGATGGCGCCCCGGTCCTTGATGATGACCCCCGCGCCGAGAAAGCCCACGCCGGTGACGATCTGGGCGCCGATGCGCGACGGGTCGAGCCCGACGGGGATCGAGCCCGAGTCCTCGCCGGCGAGGTAGTAGAAATACTTGGAGATGACCATCATGAGCGCCGAGCCCAGGCACACCAGCAGATTGGTGCGAAGGCCGGCGCTTATGCCGTGGCGTTCCCGCTCGTAGCCCAGGATCGAGCCGCACACGACCGCCAGGACAAGGCGCAGCAGCAGTTGCGCTTCATACGGATACTCGTTCATGGACCGACTCCCGCGCTTGCCGTTTTTCTTGCACGGTTACACGCTCACCACCTTCCAGCCGTCCTTGAGGGCGTCGGACAGGGACGCGTCGCCGGCGACCAGGGCCAGGCCCAGGCGGGACAGGCATTCGGCCACCTCGAAGGCGTCCGCGCACTCCCGGCAGGCGGCGACGTCCACCCCGGCGGCCCGGCAGGCCGCGACGGCCTCCTGGAGCTCGGGGTCGCAGGCCAGCACCTTGGCCGACGGCCCCCACACGAGCAGGCGCACCCGGGCGAAATGCCCCCGCAACATGGCGTTTCTGGCGTAGACCAGAGCCATGGCCAGGGCGGCCTCGCGTTCCCTGGTCGTCCACACCACCACAAGTCCCATCCCACCCTCCGGAAAAAACCAATCGCCACGGACCTCGCGCCGCGACGGGGCGCGGCGGCCCGTTTTCCGAGGCCTCGCCCATCCCGGGCGATCCGTCAAGGGGCGCTCCCCCCGGCGCGGGGCGGGAACGCGGCTGGGCCAACGTCCGAGGCTTGCTCCCCTGCCCTCACCCCGGCGCGGGGGGGAACGCGGGAGAAGGGCGGGCCCCTTCCCCGGTCGGCGGTCGGGAACGCGCCGGCGCGGTCCGGCCGCGGGGCGCAGACTCAGGAACGGCGGGCGGAAGCGCGGGGATCGGGACGGCGCAGACGACCGGGCTCCACCGGGGCCACGGTTTCGTAGATGCCGTTGGCCCGGGTCCACCAGCCTTCCACGGGCGCGGCGGCGAATTCCAGGCGAGCGACGAACTTCGCGCCCTTGTAGGCCAGGTCGAAGGGGCAGACCAGGCGCAGGGGCGCGCCGTGGGAAAGGGGCAAAGGCGCGCCGCCCAGGGTCAGGGCCAGCAGGTAGGCGAGGTCGGGGTCGAGCAGGTCGGCCAGGGGCAGGCACTCGACGTAGTGGTCCAGGCCCTCGGGGCGAGAGCGGGTGCGGCCGAGGCTGTGGAAGACCACGTAGCGGGCCTCGGGCAGGGGGCCAGCCAGGGAGGCCAGGCTTTCCAGGCGCAGCCCGCCCCAGGCCAGGTCGCCCACGGACCAGCCCTCCACGCAGTGGAAGTCGGAAACCTGCTCGTGGCGCGGCAGGGCGAGGAGATCGGCGTAGGACAGGCGCTGGGGCCGGGCCACCAGCCCGTCCACGGCCAGGACATAGGGCTCGGCCGGACCGGCGGCGCGGGTGACGCTGCCCGTGGCCGCGTCGAAGCCGAAGTCCTCGATCTCCACGGTGCGCACCGGGAACTCCCGCACGAAAAAGGCCCGGGCCTCCCCGGCCCATCGCCCGAAAACCGCCGCCCCGGCCAGGAACTTCAAAAAAAACCGTCTCGTGATGCCGCGCATGGGAACCTCCATCCCCCCATGTATACGACATCCGACGCCTGCGGCAATCCCCCGCCCCCCTTCGAGGAGGGCCCGGGAGGGGGTCACCCCCTCCCGGC
>JAEWCY010000025.1 GCA_023390395.1 Pseudomonadota bacterium
CCCTCGCGCCGGGCGGCCACGGCCGCCTCCCGGGCCGTTTCGGCCTCGGCCAGGCAGGTCCCGGCCCGGGCGGCCTCGTCCGCCGCCTCGCGGGTCTTCTGGTCGGCCTCGATGATCTTCTGCTTGAGGTTGTCGACGAGGGTGCACAAGGCGTCGGCCAGGGAGGTGATCTCGTCGGTGCGCCCGCCCAGGATGCGTTTGTCCACGCGCTCGTGGATCTCCAGGCAGGCGTCCATGTCGCCCGTGGCGATGCGTTGGCTGTGGCTGGCCAGGAAGGCCAGCCGGTCGATGATGGTGCGCTTCATGAAGAGCCACAGCGCTGCCACCAGGACCAGCAGGCCGCCCAGGGAGAGCAGGGCGGTCCTGGTCTGGGCCGTGGCCAGGGCGGCCATTTCGGGCGAGACGTCCTCCACCGTGACCAGGGCGCCGAGCACGGCCCGGCTGGCCCCGTGGCAGTGGTGGCAGTCCGGGGCGTTCTTCACGGCCCGCACGGTGACGAAGGCGGGCCTCTCCCCGGCGTGCAGCAGGGCCGCGCCGTCGACGCCCTTGGCCAGGGCTTCGTCGAGCAGGGCGGTCGCGCCCGGTTCGGGCAGGGTTCGGGACAGGGGGCGGCGCAGGGCGTCGTGTTGGGTGGCGTAGGTGGTCTCGCCCCGGAAATCGGTGAGAAAGGCGTCGGACCTGCCCCCGGCCTCGGCGATGCGCGCGAACTGGGCCGTGGTGCCCTGGCTGTCGCCGAGGAGCATGGGCTCGCTGACCACGAGCTGGATCAGGTCGGCCGTGCGCCGGGAGGCGGCCTGGATCTGGGCCAGGGCGTTGTGGCGCTGCCACAGGGCGCCCGCCGTGAACAGCCCGGCCAGGACGGCGGCGGCCACCAGGCACACCAGGACCAGGGCCTTGGAACCGAGGGAGAGGGAACCGAAGCTTCTGCGCATGGAAAACCTCCCGGGCGCGGCCGTGGCGGCGCGCCTGGCGTCGCGGTGCGGATGCGTGACCTGGCGGAGGGCCGCCTAGTGCGCCCCGGCCTTGAGCAGCGGCTTGTAGCCGAAGGCGCGGACGCGGGATTCGTTGTGGCAGCCCTGGCAGTCGGCCACGGTGGGCTTGCCCTTGATGGCGGCCGGGTCGCTCGAGGCGGCGTGGGCCGCGCCCGGTCCGTGGCAGACCTCGCAGCCGGCGTCGGCCAGCCCGGGGGTGGCGGCGAAGCTCGTGAAGCCGCCGGGCTTGCCGTAGCCCGTCACGTGGCAGGCGAAGCAGCCGGCCAGTTCCTCGGGCGTGAGCTTGGCGGCCATGCGCTGGACGTTTTCCGAGGCGTGGGCTTTCTTGGAGTGCTTGACGAAGGCCGCGTGCTGGTCGGGATGGCAGCCGGCGCAGGCGGCCGTGCCCACGTAGCGGGCCTCCTCGGCCAGGGCCGCCCCGCGCGGGCCGGGACACAGGAACGCAAGGCCCCACAGGGCCGGGACCAGCCATGCTCGCCATGCCATGGGCGCACCCCCTTGAAAGGGCGGGGCGGGGCCGTCGTGGACGGGAACGACGGCCCACGCCTCGCCGCGATGGCCTCGTCGCGCGTCCCGCCGGGCAGGGAAGGGCACACGCGGTAAGGTCTGTTTCGTGACCTTAAGAGCAAGATGCATACCGGGAAGGCGGTATTGAGGATTGGCGGGAACGGTTGGAGACGAGCGGGCGATGGCGTCCGCAGGCGAGGTCAGCCTGCCGCGATACAAAGGATTTTTCCGGACGGCGAGGCCGCCCTGCCCCGGGCGGACCGCCGGGCGCGACCCTGGGAGGAGACGGGGCTGCGAAGGCCTGGAGCCTTTTGCCTCAAAACGGCGGCGGCGGTGTGTCAGAAGCCGGCAGGAGGCCGGTCCCGGGGCCGGGTCACATGATGCCGTACTCCCGGATCTTGCGGTAGAGCGTCTTGCGGGAGATGCCGAGCGCCGTGGCGGCCAGGGTACGATTGTTGCCGAAGCAGGCCAGGACCTTGGCGATGTGCTCGCGCTCCACGGCCTCCAGCGACAGGAAGTCGCTTTCGCCCTCGACCTGCACGGACAGCTCGCGCGGCAGGGCGTTTTCGGTGATGACCCCGCCCTCGGCCAAAATGACCCCGCGCTCGATGACGTTTCGCAGCTCGCGGATGTTGCCCGGCCACTGGTAGTTGATCAGGCACCCCATGGCCCGGTCGGACACGCGGTAGGTGCCGCCGGCCTGCACCCGGCCGAGGAAGTATTCCACCAGCAGCGGAATGTCCTCCTTGCGCTCGCGAAGCGGCGGCAGCTCGATGTTGAAGACGTTGATGCGGTGGTAGAGGGCCTCGTGGAAGCGGCCGGCCTCCACCTCCTTGGCCAGGTTGCGGTTGGTGGCGAAGACCAGGCGGATGTCGGTGGTGCGCTCGTCCTTGTCGCCGACGCGCCGGTAGGTCTTGTTCTCCAGGGTGCGCAACAGCGACGCCTGCACCTCCATGGGCAGCTCGCCGATCTCGTCGAGGAAAAGCGTCCCCTTGTTGGCGAAGGTCATGAGGCCCTCGCGGTTCTCCGTGGCCCCGGTGAACGAGCCCTTGACGTAGCCGAAGAGTTCGCTTCGGGCCAGCTCCTTCTGGAGCGTGGCGCAGTTCTTGATCACGTAGGGCTTGTCCGCCCGCCTGGACCGGGCCTGGATGGCCGTGGCCGCCACTTCCTTGCCGGCCCCGGACTCGCCGGTGATGAGCACGGGCACGTCGGTGGGCGCGACCTTTTCGATGAGAAAGCGGATCTGCTTGATGGCGGCGGAGTTGCCCACGATCTGCTGGGGCTGGTCGCGGGTCTGGGCGTGGCGCAGCTGGCGGTTCTCGAAGCGCAGGCAGGCCCGCTGGTAGGCCCGCTCCACAATGAGCTCCAGCTCCTCCAGGTTGAAGGGCTTGGTGATGTAGTCGTAGGCCCCGAGCTTCATGGCCTCCACGGCCGAGTCGATGTTGCCGTGGCCGGTGATGATGATGACTTCCACGTCCGGGGAGTGCTGGCGGATCTCCACCAGCAGGTCCAGGCCGTCGGCGTCAGGCAGGCGCAGGTCCAGGACCGCCACTTCGTAGGCGTTGCGGCGCAGCATCTCCCGGGCCTGGTGGGCGGTTTCCGCCGTGGCCACGGCGCGGGCCGGGGAGGAGAGCTCCTTTTTCAGCAGTTTGCCGATGGAGGGTTCGTCGTCGACGACAAGGACGCTGTAGGGACTCGTCATGGGAGTTTTTCCGGGTTTAAGGGGAATTTCACGGTGAAGGTCGCGCCCTGGTCGGGTTCGCTTTGCACCGTGATCTCCCCTTGGTGCTTGGCCACGATGGACATGCAGGTGGACAGGCCGATGCCGATGCCCTTGCCGGCCCGCTTGGTGGTGAAAAACGGCTCGAAGAGCTTGTCCATGTGCTCGGGCTTCACGCCGCAGCCGGAGTCGGCCACGGACAGGCACACCGCCCCGGAGGAGGACTGGAAGGTGGTGATGACGATGCGGCCCGGCCCGGCGATGGCGTCCATGGCGTTGACGAGGAGGTTGAGCATGACCTGCTTGATCTGGTGCTCGTCGCCGGAGACCGGGGGCAGGTCTTCGCTGAGTTCGGTGCGCACGGTGATCTTGGCCTGGCTGCGCTGCTTGAGGTGGCTGCGCAGGAGCTTGAGGGTGTCTTCCACCACGGCGTTCAAGCTCACCGGCGAAAAGCTCACGGTCTTGTGGCGGCTGAAGGTGAGCAGGGTGGTGACGATGTCCTGGCAGCGTCGGCACTCCTGGAGGATGGTGCCGACGTAGTCCTCCACGTCCTCCACCACCCGGGGCTCGACCTTCTCGCGCAGCGCCGGCAGGCGGCGGCGCAGGCCCTCGGCGAAGCCGAAGATGGCCGTGAGCGGGTTGTTGACCTCGTGGGCCACGCCCGTGGCCAGCATGCCGATGGTGGCCATCTTCTCGGCCTGGTAGAATTTCGCCTGGTATTCCTTTTCCCGGGTCACGTCGCGCTTGAACACCAGGATGTGCTGCTCCGGGTCGTCGGGATGGTGGATGGGCGAGGCCACCATTTCGTACTGCACGTTCTTGCCGCCGATCTTGAAGATGGCGGTCTCGCGGCAGATGTCGCCCGTGGCCAGGGACCGGCTGGCCGGGCAGTCGGGGCAGGGCGCGTCCTGGCCGCGAAAGACCTGGTGGCAGAACTTCCCCTCCGGGGCCGGGTCGGGAAAGGTCTGGCGGAAGACGTGGTTGACCGAGAGGATGCGCAGCTCCGGCGAGAGCACCATCATGATGTCGGTGATGCCGTCGAGGATGGCGGCGATCTCGCGGCGGCGCTGGGCGGACTGGGCGTTGGCGTCTTTCAGGGCCTCGATGGTCTGGCGCAGCTCCTGGAAAAAGCCGAGCTTGGTGTGTTCGATGCCGATGAGGTCCTCGAGGGACGGCGCCCGCCAGGGCATCACCAGGCCTCCTGGCACACGCCGAGCAGGGACTCCCAGGTGGCGGGCCTGGGGTTGGTCAGGGTGCAGGCGTCGTTGACCGCCGCCCTGGCGATGGTCTCCAGGCAGCTGCGGTCGGGCAGGATGTCGCGCAGGCGCACGGGCACGCCGAGGTCGGCGAAGAAGCGCTCCAGCCAGCCGATGCCGGCCTGGGCGATGTACTGGGAGGAGCACATGCGCGGGCCGCAGACGATGCGGCCGATGGCCGCCAGCTTGTCCACGCTCGCCGGCAGGTTGAAGCGCATGACGTGGGGCAGGAGAATCGGGTGGACCAGGCCGTGGAGCACGTCGAACATGCCGCCGAGGGAATGGGCCAGGGAATGCCCGACGCCAAGTCCGGCGTTGGAAAAGGACATGCCGGCCGAGGTGGCGGCGATGCTCAGGTTCTCCAAGGCCTCGATGGAGCGGTCCTCCAGGGCCGGGCGGAGGTTCTGGGAGATCAGGCGCATGGCCTTGAGGGCCTGGTGCTCGGTAAACGGCGAGGAGAGCAGCGAAAGGTAGGACTCCACGGCGTGGGCGAAGGCGTCGATGGCCGAGGAGATGATGAGCTTCTCGCTTTTGGTCAAGAGCACCAGGGGGTCGATGATGGAGATGTTGGGCACCAGCGACCGGCTGATGATGGACATCTTGAGCTGGCGCTCCACGTCGGTGATGATGCAGAACTGGGAGATGTCCGAGCCCGAGCCGGCCGTGGTCGGCAGGAAGATCATGGGCGGCAGGGGCCGCATGATGCGGTTGGCCCCTTCGTAGTCGCTGATGCGGCCGCCGTTGCCGACGATGGTGGCGATGCCCTTGGCCGCGTCCATGGGACTGCCGCCGCCCACGGCGATGATGACGTCGGCGCGCTCGCGCACGTAGATTTCCGCGCCCTCGTGGACCTGGTGGTCGCGGGGGTTGGAATTGACGGCGTCGTAGTAGATCCACTCCAGGCCGTTGTCGCGCAGGATCTCCATGATGCGGTCGACCCAGCCGGCGGCGACCAGGCCCTGGTCGCTGACGAGCAGCACCCGGCGTCCGCCCAGGCGCTTGGCGCAGGAAGCCAGGTGGACGATGCTGCCGCGTCCGAAGATGATCTCGGGGATGGCGAACTTGCTGATCCGCATGGCGCTCCTTGCGGCTGGGGCGGGCGGAGATCCCACCGGCGCGGGCAGGCGTTTCCCGGAAAAGGACAACGGCCGGCCCGGCGTCTTCCGCAAGGCCAGACTTCAATGATTTCGACTGTAAACTATACCGCGCCCGTGCAAAAGGTCAAGCCGGCCCCCCGAGGGGCCTTGCCCCGCCTCATTCCCGCCGGAACCGTTCGACGAATTCGGCGAGCGACAGCCCGAGGGCTTCGCAGATGGTTTCCACCTCGATGAGGTCGAGCCGCCGTTGCCCGCTCTCGTACTTGCTCACGAAGGACTGCGGGCATCCCAGCCGCGCGGCCAGCTCGGCCTGACGCAGGCCGGCCTCCTTGCGCAACGCGAACAGCAGGGCGCGCAGGCATTCGTAGCGGCGGGAGTAGTTATGAAACTTCACAACTTGTAAATAGATCGGGTTGCGGAATATCCCAAAACAGGATATTTTCCGTACAGGAAAGCCGAAGACAGGCCCGGGGAGCGTTTCGCGACGGCAACAATGGCCACGGACAAAGGGACGAGGCGCACCATGGAGGGAGGTCCTCCTTGTTTCGAGGGCTCGCGACGGCAAGGCGCAGACGTTTACCGGACGCAACGCGCCCGTTTGATTCTCAGAACGGCGCTGAACACATTTCTCGGTGTTTGGAAATGGGGCGGCGCGGGGTTTCGACGGAATTCAAGACGTTTTTGGGGAAACCCCATCCCGGGGCCGTTATTTGCGGGGGTATATCCATGTCCGCGTCGCCTGCCAGGGCCTGGCGACCCGCCGGGGCAAGGCGGCGGCCCCTGCGGGCGGACGGGAAGCGCGCCAGCCGAGGCAGGCGAGGGGGCGGCGGCCTTGTGTTCGCGCCCGGGGCGCGGCATGGCCTGCCGCCGTGCGAGGGCGGAATGGAAAGGCAAGGCGTCTTCATTGAAACGCACAACGATTATATGACGGCGCATATAATACGTGGCAGTTTATGCAGAAAACTTTTTGATTTCCGTATTGAAAGATTCCTTGAGATGTCATAGTTTCATAGTGAACGACTTGGAGGTGTTTGCCGTAAGGTGATGCTTCGGGTACGGATGCGAACAGGAAGGCACGGGGAGCCGTACCAAGTGATGCGAGTGCATTCCTGGTTTCGCGCCCGGATCATGCAGCGATGGACAAGGCGAAATGCCCATGGAAGCGGGGGCATGGCGACAGGAATGAATCGGCGACAAGCGTAATCGTGGGCTGGATGTGGACGGGTCGGCGGCTTTCGCGGACGAGTGCTTCATGTCCTCGGGGGAGCGGGACGCTTGCAGGTCAGGCGGGACGTTTGACGCCTGCGTATCGTAACGTCTGCAAAGCTGGCTTGTGGAGGGTTCACATGCAGTGGTTCGACAATTTACGTGTCGGTAAAAAACTTGTCCTGTCATTTATCTTGATATCGCTTATTACTGCGGCGGTTGGGTTTCTCGGGTTGCGGAACATGGGCGTTATCAACGACATGAACGACGTGATGTATGCGCGAGAGTTGATAGGCATCTCCGCAATGAAAGAGGCCAACATAAATCTTTTGTATATTGACAGAGGTATAAAAAATCTCATTCTTTCTAGAACTGCCGAAGAACGCAACCAGGTGCAGGAGCGTCTCGGGCAGTATAAGAAAGAATACATGAATCAGATGGCCACGGCCAAACCCCTTTTTGTATCCAAGGAAGGCAAAGAGGCCATGGCCAAGCTCGACACGGCCTGGAACGCCCTCCAGCCCGTTTGGGACCAGATCATCGAGACCTGCAAGAAAGAGGACCTCCAGAACAATCGGGCCTCCATCGAACTGTCCATGGGAGCCGGCCGGGAGAAGGTGAAGGTCGTCGACGACATCATGACCGACCTTGTCCGCATCAAGGAAGACAACGCCAAGGAATATTACACGGATTCCACGGCGATCTACAATTCCAGCCGGCTGACGATGTTGACCATCGTCGGCGCGAGCATCCTGCTCGGCCTGGGGCTCGGGGTGGCCATCTCCCGGGCCATCGCCAAGCCGCTCACCGCCTGCGTGGGGTTCGCCCAGGCCCTGGCCCGGGGCGACCTCGGCCACAAGCTCGACATCGTGCGGGCCGACGAGGTCGGCGAGGTCTGCCAGGCCATGCGCGACGTGGCCGCGGCCGAGGGCAAGGTCACGGACCTGGCCAGCAAGATGGCCGAGGGCGACCTGCGGCTCAAGGTGGAGCCTCGTTGCGAGGTCGATTCCCTCATGCGCGCCCTGGCCGCCATGATCGAGCGCCTGACCGAGGTGGTGGAAGAGGTGAAAAGCGGGGCCGAGAACATGGCCTCGGGCGCGGAGGAACTGAGCGCCTCCTCCGAATCCCTGTCCCAGGGCGCTTCCGAACAGGCCGCCTCGGTGGAGGAAAGCTCCTCGTCCATGGAGCAGATCAACAGCTCCATCATGCGCAACGCCGACAACGCCCGCCAGACCGAGGCCCTGGCCAAGAAGGCCAGCGTCGACGCCAAGGAATCCGGCCAGGCCATGAACGACACCGTGGCCGCCATGCGCCAGATCGCGGCCAAGATCTCCATCATCGAGGAGATCGCCCGCCAGACCGACCTGCTGGCCTTAAACGCCGCCGTGGAGGCGGCCCGGGCCGGCGAGCACGGCCGGGGCTTCGCCGTGGTGGCCTCCGAGGTCCGAAAGCTGGCCGAGCGCAGCCAGACCGCCGCGGCCGAGATCAACAGCCTCTCGGCTTCCAGTCTGGACGTGGCCGAACGGGCCGGCCGGCTCCTGGAAATGCTCGTGCCGGACATCCTCAAGACCTCGGACCTGGTGCAGGAGATCGCCGCCGCCTCCAACGAGCAGAGCGCCGGCGCGGAGCAGGTCAACCGGGGACTCCAGCAGCTCGACCAGGTCGTGCAGCAAAACGCCTCGGCCTCGGAGGAACTGGCCTCCACGGCCGAGGAGCTCTCCTCCCAGGCCGCCCAGCTCGTCAGCACGGTGGGTTTTTTCCAGGTGGCCGGCCAGACGGCTCCCAGGAACGCCGGCCGGGCCGTGCGCGCCCAACAGCCCGCGTCCAGGACCGGCCAGCGCAGGCCGACGCCCCAGCGCCAGCGCCTGGTCTCCCTGCCCCCGGCCGACGGCGCGGGCCACGACGACGAGCAGTTCGAACAGTTCTAAAGCCCTCCCGTCCCGCGCCGGCCGCCGGCCGGCGCGGGACGGAGAGGCGCGCGCGGGAGGCTTCCATGGAAGAGAAGGCAGTTTCCGGGGTCCGGCGCGTCCTGACCCTGACGCTCGGCGAAACGGGCTGTTTCGCCATCGATATCTTGGTGGTGCGCGAGATCCTGGACTATACCGAAATCACCCGGCTGCCGCGCATGCCGGAGCACATGCGCGGCGTGGTCGACGTGCGGGGCCAGGCCGTGCCGGTGGTGGACCTCGGCGTCAAGCTCGGCTTCGGCCCGGTGGAGCAGACCATCCACACGCGCATCGTCATCGTGGAGCAGACCGACGCGGAAGGCCGGGTGCGGCTCATCGGCGCGCTGACCGAGGCGGTCAAGGAAGTGCTGGAACTCGACGTGGCCGGCATCGCGCCGCCCCCGTCCATGGGCATGGGGGTGGAGAACTCCTGCATCCAGGGCATCAGCCACCACGACGGCCGCTTCATCGTGCTCCTGGACACGGCCCGGGTCTTCGGCACGGACGAGGTCCAGAGCCTGGCCGGCCTGGTGGAACGCGCCGCCGCCGAGGAAGACCCGCACCGCGACGCCGCCTGAGCCCGCCCGACACGGCGGGGGCGCAGCGCGGGCGGCCCGTGGCGTGGCCGGCATCTCCCCGGGGCTGGCCGTGTCCGTGGGGAATTGAGCCTCGGTCCCCGGCGGAAATCGAGACATCCAGCCGCGCCGGCGTCGCCAGACGCCGGCGCGGCTTTTTCGCGTCCCCCGATACGCCCCGGATCAACGCTCGGCGCGGCGGGCGTCCAGGTAGTAGGCCACGGGCACCACCATGCGCGAAAAGACCGTGGCCGCCGCCTCGCCGGCCATGAGCGAGATGGCCAGGCCCTGGAAGATGGGGTCGAACAGGATCACGAAGGCCCCGGCCACGACGCTGATGGCGGTGAGCAGCATGGGCCGGAAGCGCACCGCCCCGGCCTCCTCCACGGCGCGCGCCAGGGGCACGCCCTCGCCCCGGCGCATCTCGATGAAATCCACCAGGATGATGGAGTTGCGCACCACGATGCCCGCCCCGGCGATGAAGCCGATCATGGACGTGGCCGTGAAGAATGCCCCGGCCAGGGCATGGGCCGGGATGATGCCGATAAGCGACAGCGGGATGGGGGCCATGATGGCGATGGGCGTGGTGTAGGAACCGAACCAGCCCACGGTCAGGATGTAGATGAGGACCATGACCACGGCGAAGGCGATGCCCATGTCGCGGAAGACCTCGTAGGTGATCTGCCACTCGCCGTCCCATTTCAGGCTGTAGTCCGCGGTCTGGGCCGGCATGGCCGTCCAGAGCACGGGCAGAGGGGAGGCGTCCGCCGTCTGCCAGGCCCCCTTGCCGGTTTCCCCGAGGGCGGCCAGGGCGTCGTTGATCCTGCCCATGGCGTAGATGGGGCTTTCCTCCCGGCCGGCCACGTCGCCGGTGACGTAAACCACGGGCAGAAGGTTCTTGTGGTAGAGCCGCGTGGGTTCCTCCTGCTCGCGGATGGCGGCGATCTGGCCCAGGGAGACGAGCCGGTCGCCCTGGCCGCGCACGCCGAGGCCCTCCATGTCCCGGGCGTCGGCCCGGCGGGACAGGGGCAGGCGCACCACGATGGGCGCGTCCTCGCGGGCGGCCTCGTCGTGCAGGAGCCCGGCCACGGTCCCGGCCACGCTCGCGGTCACGTCCCGAAGGGCCCGGTCGGGATCGACCCCGGCGGCCTGCGCCTTGTCGCGCTCCACCCGGATGACGCGCTCGGGCCGGGGATCGTCCACGTACCAGTCCACGTCCACCACGTCTGGCGTTTTCTTCATGATGTCGCGCACCTGCCGGGCCACAGCCAGGCGGCCCGCGTCGGTCGGGCCGTAGACCTCGGCCACCAGCGTCTGGAGCACCGGCGGCCCCGGCGGCAGTTCCACCACCTTGACCCGGGCGTCGTGGCGGGCGGCGATGGGAGCCAGCGTCTCGCGCACCTCCTTGGCGATGGGGTGGCTCTGCCGGTCGCGCTCGCCCTTTTGCAGCAGGTTGACGCTCACCTCGGCTTCGTTGGCGCCGGTGCGCTGGTAGTAGTGGCGGATGAGCCCGTTGAAGGTCATGGGCCCGGCCGCCCCGGCGTAGAGCGTGGCCCCGGCCACGTCGCTTCGCGCCAGCACCGCGTCGGCCAGCTCCCGGGCCACGGCCGTGGTCTCCTCCAGCGGCGTGCCGCGCGGCATGTCCACCACCACGGAGAACTCGCTCTTGTTGTCGAAGGGCAGCATCTTGACCAGCACGGCCTTGGCCGGAAAAAGGGCGCAGGCCCCGAGGAAGAGCAGGCCCACGAAGGAAAGGAAGCCCCAGCGCCAGGCCGGGCGCTTGAGCAGCCGGTCCATGAGCCAGAGGTAGGCCCGGGTGCCGGCGTCGTCCGGGATCTCGCCATGGCCGGCCTTGTCCTCGGGTTCGGGCTTTAGCGTCCGCTTGGCCGTCCAGGGGGTGATGCAGAAGGCCACGGCCATGGAAAGGAGCATGGCCACGGACGCGCCGACGGGCATGGGCCGCATGTACGGGCCCATGAGCCCGCCCACGTAGGCCATGGGCGCGATGGCGGCGATGACCGTGAAGGTGGCCAGCACCAGGGGCGCGCGCACCTCGCCCACGGCGGCCACGATCACCTCCGACAGCGGCCGGCCGCGCGAGCCGGGCAGGGACAGGTGGCGCACGATGTTCTCCACGTCCACGATGGGGTCGTCGACGAGGATGCCGATGCAAAAGATCAGGGCGAAGAGCGTGACGCGGTTGAGGGTGTAGCCCATGAGCCAGTAGGTGGCGAGCGTGATGGCCAGCGTGACCGGCACGGCCACCATGACTACGAGGCTGGCCCGCAGCCCGAGGAACAGGGCCACCACGCCGCCGACCGTGACGGCGGCCAGGATCAGGTGCATGAGCAGCTCGTCCACCTTGGCCTTGGCCGTCTCGCCGTAGTCGCGGGTGACGGTCAGGTTGACGTCGGCCGGCAGCAGGTAGCCGCGCAGGGCGCGCAGGCGCGACAGGGCCTCGTCGGCGATCTTCGTGGCGTTTTCCCCGGCCCGCTTGGCCACGGACAGGGTCACGGCCGGGTAGGCCGCGCCGGGCGCGGCGTCTGTTGCCGCCAGGCCCTTGCCCGGCAGGTAGAAGACGTAGTCCCCGGGCTCGTCGAAGCCGTCGCGCACGGCGGCCACGTCGGCGAGGTAGACCGGCCGGCCGTTTTTGACGGCCACCACCGCCCTCGCCAGCTCTTTTTCGTTGCGGAAGAAGTTGTCCAGGCGGATGGACACGGCCTGGCCGGACTGGAAGGCGTCGCCGATGGTCTGACCGGCGTTTTGCTTGCCGATGGCGTCCAGCACGTCCACGGCGTCGAGGCCCTGGGCCCGCAGCCGGTCCGGGTCGGGCTCGACCATGACCGCGCGCCTGCGCCCGCCGGTGACGGTCGTCTCGGCCACGCCCGGGATGCGGCGCACCTCCTCGTTGACGGAATTGGCCATGGTGCGCAGCTGCCGCGAGTCGTAGGGCCCGCCCCACAGGGCCACGGAAAGCACGGGCACGTCGTCGATGGAGTGGGGCTTGAGGATGGGCCTCGAGCAGCCGGGCGGAATCCAGTCCAGGTGCTGGTAGAGCTTGGCGTAGGCGGCCACCAGGCTTTTCTCGGCGTTTTCCCCCACCTTGAAGCGCACCACGGTCATGGCCTCGCCCGCCCCGGCCGTGGAATAGACGTACTCCACGCCCGGGGCCTCCCAGAGGATGCGCTCCATGGGCGTGACGACGCGGTTTTCCATCTCCTTGGGCGTGGCCCCGGGCATGGACACGTGCACGTCGATCATGGGCACGACGATCTGCGGCTCCTCTTCGCTGGGCGTGGCCCACACGGCCAGCGCGCCCGTGAGCACGGCGGCGAGGATCAAAAGCGGCGCGAGCTTGGAATCGACGAAGACCGCAGTGACGCGGGTCAGCCAGTCGGCATGGTGGCCGTGGTGGGCGGGATCGGTCATTGCGCCGCTCCGGCGAGCCGGTCGCCCTCGCGCAGGGCCCCGCCCGGGGCGCAGGCCACGCGCTCGCCGGGGGACAGGCCGCTTAAGACATCGACGAAACGTTCCCGGCCCCCGCCCTCGAAGGCTTCGGAATCGGTCAGGTAGGTCTTGTCCTCGAACGTGGCGGCGAGAAAGGTCGCCCCGGTCTTGACCACCCGGAAGCGCAGCACGCCGCCCCCGTCCACCACCACGGCCGTGGGCAGGTCGCCCCGGCGCTCCAGGCAGGCTTCCCGCACGAGGAGCTTCTCGGCGGTGCGGGCCGGCACGAACACACGGCCGAACATGCCGGCCCGGGGCGGGCCGAGGCTTCCCGGCACGGCCTCGGGCAGGGCGCACTTGAGCTTGAAGGTGCGGCTGGCCGGGTCCACCCGGCCGACCACGGCCGAGACGGTCACGGCGAAGGGCTCCCCGGCCAGGGACGGCACGGCGGCCAGGAGCGTCTGGCCCTGGCGCAGGCCGGAGAGCAGCGATTCGTCCACCTGCGCCGTCAGTTCGTAGCCGCCGCCCGAGCGGTCCACCAGGGCCAGGGGGGAGCCGGCCGTGACGAAGGCCCCCTGGTCCACGTAGCGCCGGGCCAGGATGCCGTCGAAGGGCGCGGCGATGCGGGTGTAGGCGCGAAGGGCGGCCAGCTCGCCGAGCTTGGCCGTGGCCGCCTTCTCCTGGGCGTCAGCGGCCTCCACCTGCCGGGCCAGGGCGTCGTATTCGGCCTTGGCCTTGTCGAAATCCTCCTGGCTCACCGCCCGCTGGGCAAGGAGCCTGCCCAGGCGCTCCATGGTGGTCCTGGCCAGGGCGGCCCGGGCGGAAAGGGCCTGGCGCTCCCGGGAGACCTGCTCGCGCGAGGCCGTCAGGCCCTGCTCCTGGCTGGTCAGGTCCCGGTCGTCGATACGCATGATGGGCTGGCCGGCGCGCAGGGCGTCGCCCTCGCGGGCGGCGACGTCCTCCACCGTGCCCGTGAGCTTGCTGGCCAGAGTGACGCTCTGCCCGGACTCCACTTCGGCCGGAAACGAGCGGCATTCGACCACGGGACGGCGCTCCACGGTCGTTACGGGAGCCTCGACCGTACGGATTTTCGGGGCATCGGCCGGCTTGTCGCCGGAACAGGCGGCCAGGGCAACGGCAAGACACAGTGGGGCGAGGAGGTGTTTGCGCATGGTTCCAGGAGATTCCACGCCATCCCCTGTTTGTCAACGTGCACCGTCGCAAGCGCTGTGTCGCGTTGCATGTCGCTGCCCGCATTGCATAGGGGCGCAATAGGGAATTCGGACTGCAACGCCGGCAAGGGAGTCCAGAGGGCGACAGCCCTCTGGACTCCGGAGGCTTTCTCCTCCCCACCTGCCCGTCAGGGGCCGGGGAAGCGCCAGGGGGCGACCGGGGCGCAGTTGACGGCTTCCACGCGCCAGACTTCCTCGGAAAGGTGCAGCACGTTGAGGCGGCAGTAGTCCTGGCCCAGGCGGAAGAGATGGCTCAGGTCGAGGCCCAGGGCGTGGCAGAGCAGGGTGCGGTTGACGCCGCCGTGGGCCACCACCAGCACGTTGCCGTCGATGTCGGTCAGTTCGGCCAGGGCGGCCACGGCCCGGGCCTGGACGTCGCCGAAGCCCTCGCCGTTCCTGGGTCGGCAGCCGACCAGGTCGTGGCCCCGGCGTTCGTAGTCGCCGGGGAAGCGCTCCTTGACCTCTTCCACGGTGAGGCCTTCCCACTGGCCGAGGTCGATTTCGCGAAGGCGCGGTTCCGGGCGCACCGGGATGTCGCGGCCGGCCAGGACGATGGAGGCGGTCTCCAGGCAGCGGGTCAGGTCCGAGGACACGGCGGCGGCGAAGGGCACGTCGGCCAGGGGCTCGCGCCAAAGGGCCGCCTGCGTCCGGCCCTCCGCGGCCAGGGGGAAATCCGTCTGGCCGATGAACCGCCGGGGCCGCTGCTGGAAGATCGCGCCGTGGCGCATGAGGTAGACGACGCTCACCGAACCCCCTTCCGGCCCGAGACGTTCGGCCGTCAGCCATTATCACCCAACCCTTTCCCTCCATCAAGGGGGTCCGGGGGGAATTATTCCCCCCGGCGGGGTCCAGGGGCGGCGCCCCTGGCCTTGGCCGCCGCGTAGGCCTCGGCCGGGGGCGGGCCGGGGCGGAAGCCGGCGGCCTCGATGACGTCCTCGGCCCTGGCCCCCATTTGGGCCTCGACCCGGGCCAGGACGCGCAAGGCGTTGCCCCGGCGACGGACGATGGCGGCGGCGGCCTCGGGATCGTGGGCGAACAGGTCGAGCTTCTGGCCGAAGCGGGAGGCCACCGGCACGAGCCAGCGGCCGAAGACGAACTTGTCGGCCAGGTAGACGATCTCCTTTTCGGTCAGGGGCGCGTCGTCGGCCAACAGGCAGTCGCGGTGGGCGGCCACGATGGGCGCGGCCGCGTCGAAATCCAGGGATTCGAGCAGCGCGCCGCCGGCGGCCTCGTGGTGCCTGTTGCCCTTGGCCACGTCGTGGAGCAGGGCGGCGGACTTGACCAGGGCCACGTCGAGGTCGGCTCCGGCGGCGTTGAGCGCCCTGGCCAGGGCCTCGGCCACGGCGGCCACGCCCCGGGCGTGGGCCAGCCCCTGGGGCGGGACCTTCTCGATGGCGAGCAGGGCCTCGGCCTCGGCCGGGGTGGGGATGCCCCGGCGGGGGGCCAGGGCGCGCAGGGCGGCGTAGTCGTCCGGGGTGTCCATGTCGGCCAGGATGTTGGCGTCCGCGACGGCGACCTCCTCGAAGGGAAACGGAGCCAGGGCCTGGCGCAGGCCGCCGTTGCCCACATGGGCGAGAAGGCGCGGGACGATGGCGGCGCGCAGGCAGGGCGGATGGCCGCGCTCGCCGGAAAAGACCGGATAGACCACGTCCGGGGCGTCTTCCTCTTCCAGGCGGGAAAGCAGCCGCGCCGCCGTGGCCGGCCGGAAAAGCGGCACGTCCACCGGGGTGACGCACACGGCGCGGCAGTCCCCGGGCAGGGCGGCCAGTCCCGCCTTGACCGTGGAGAACATGCCGGTTTCGTAGTCCGGGTTGTGCGCGGTGCGCAGGCCCAGGCGGTCCGCTTCCTCGGCCACTTCCGGGGCGCGGTGGCCGGTGACGGCCAGGATGTCGCCCACGCCGGCCCGGCGGAAGGCCCCGGCCAGGCAGGCCAGGGCGCTTTGCCCGTCGGCCAGGGGCAGCAGCGGCTTGAAGCGCGCCCCCATGCGCGAGGAAAGCCCGCCGGCCAGGATCACGGCGCAGGCCTGCGGAAAGAAAGGCCGCGCGGTCATGGCCGCGCGCCGGCCCGGCAAGCGATCATCTCGGCCACGATGCTCACCGCGATCTCCTCGGGCGTCTCGGCCTCGATTTCGAGGCCGATGGGGCTTTTCACCCTGTCGAGGTCGGCCTTGGTGAAGCCGGCGGCCAGCATCTTGTCGTAGATGGCGTCGCGCTTGGGCAGCGAGCCGATCATGCCGATGTAGGCGGCCGGGGTGCGCAGGGCCTCGGCCAGGGCCTCGGCGTCGTGGGCGTGGCCGCGCGTGACGATGACCAGGAAGGCGTCCGGGCCGATGGCCCGGCCGGCGAACCAGCCCGCGGCCGGGTCGATGACGGCCGTTTCGGCGGCGAAGGGGAAACGCTCGGGGGCGGCGAATTCCGCCCGGTCGTCGAGGACCGTGACCCGGAAGCCGACCATGGCCGCGATCTGCGCCGTGGGCCGGCTGACGTGGCCGCCGCCGCAGATGAGAAGCGGCGTGGGCGAGGCCACCGGCTCCAGGAAGAAGCTGCGGCCGGCGCAGTCGAGGACCACCGGGGCCGTGACGCGCCTGCCCCGCTCCCTGGCGGCGGCGAGCGCCGCCTCGCCGGGATCGGCTCCGGCGAAGCCGCCGCCCGGCGGCAGCAGCGTGCTTCCCGGGTCGCCCGGGCCGTCCAGGGGCGTGAGCACGAGGGCCCGGCCGCCCTTGGCCAGGATGTCCTCCAGGGCGGCGTACAGGGACGTGGTGGCCGCGTCGGGGTTCAGGCGCTCGAGAAAGACGCGCATGCGCCCGCCGCAGATGAGATCCGCTCCCTTTTCGGCCTGGCCGGTCATGTCGAAGTCCATGAGGCGGGAGGCTCCCGAGTCGAGGACCTGCCTGCCGGCGGCGATGACCTGGCCCTCGGCCAGGCCGCCGCCCACCGTGCCGGCGATGGCGTCGCCCGCGAAGACGAGCATCTTGGAGCCGGCGGTGCGCGGGGTGGAGCCTTCGCTTGTCACGATGGTGGCCGCGACCACGGGCCGGCCTTGGGACAGGGTGGAATGGATGGCGCGAATGAGTTCGATCATGGGCGATTGGCCGCTCCCTTGGCCGGATTGACGAGTTTCGGGCCGTGCTCGCCGCGCACGATGCGGCCGAGGATGGGGCCCAGGCGACGCAGCCCGCTGCCGCAGGGGCAGGGGCCGGACAACATGCGCGCGGCATCGCCGGTGCGGTAGCGCACGAAGGGCATGCCGCGCGGGGTCAGCGTCGTGAAGACCACCTCCCCCGCCTCGCCGTCCGGCAGGGGAGAACCCGTGGCCATGTCCACGACCTCGAAAAAGAGTTCCGTCTCGCGCAGATGGTAGCCGCAGAAGGCCTCGCATTCCACCCCGCCGCCGTAGCCCATCTCCGTGGCCCCGTAGTGGTCGAAGACCACGGCCCCGAAGCGCTCGGCCACGAGCGCCTTCCAGCCGGCGGGCAGCGCCTCGGCCGAGAGCAGGACGTTGCGCAGGCTTTCCCTGGCGGCGGCGCACACGGCCGCGTCGTCCAGGGCTCGCCTGATCTGGGAGGGCGCGGCCACCAGCACGTCGGGCCGGTGCGTTTCGAGGTCCCGGCGCAGGTTTCCCGGGTCGCCCGTGGGGTCGCCGAGCAGGCCCCGGGCGGACAGGCGCGGCAGCGTCCGGCACAGCAGGTCGCCGATGCTGTCCGGCCGCTCCCCGGGCATGAGGATGAGCACCACGTCGCCGGGCTCGACCAGCGTGGCGATGCCGACATGGAAAAAGCGGCGGATGTCCTCCACGTCGGCGGCGGTGAAGGCCACGCGCTTGGGCGCGCCGGTGGTGCCGGAAGTGGAAAGCGTCACCATCCGGGCCACGTCGTCCTGGGACACGGCCAGGAACCTGGCGTGGCCTTCGGTCAGGTCGGCCGGGCCGGTGAAGGGCAGGGTCTGGAACTCGGCCAGGGAGCGCGGAAAATCCGCCGGCAGCGCGTCCAGGCGCTCGCGGTAGAAGGGGGCTCCGGCCGCGTGGCGCACGGCCCGGCCCAGGGCGGGGAGCCGCCAGCGGGCAAGCGCCTCGGGATCGGGGGCCGCGCCCGGCCGGCCCAGGCCCGCGGCGACGAGGGCGTCCACCGGGCTTGGCCTCACGGCTGCTTCCCCCGATAGAGCGTCCGGCCGTCCGCGGCCGTCAGGTTGTAGAGGCAAAAAGGCACCAGCCGGTTGTCCGGCGTGGCCACGTGGATGCAGCAGCCGCGCACGCGCTCGAGGTCGAGCGTCCAGGCGTCCTGGAAGGCCATGGCCGAGATGGTGAGCCGCTTGGACGTGGCGGCGTCGGCCAGGAAGCGGTCGAAGTCGTCGGCCGGTCCGTCGCGTTCGGGCGGAAAGGTGGGCGCGGCCCACTGCCGGGCCACGAAGCTCTTGGCCCGGCGCGCCCCCTCGTCGGCGGCGATGGGGGTCGGGGCGCAGCAGGTCTTGCCCGTGGCCGCGGCCGGCGAGAGCCCCTCCCCGTCCGTCAGCAGATAGGGCTGGGAAAAGGAGCACAGGGAATGCTCGCAACCCGGGGGATGGAAGTGCCCGGCCCGGATCAGGCCGCCGGTTTGTTCCTCCAGGCCGCGCATGAGGTCGGGCAGGGTCACGCGCGCGCCGTCGCCGGACTGCCAGGGAAAGCGCCCGAAGGAGCTCACGGGCTGGAAATGCACGCCGCGCACGCCCGGGGCCTTGGCCCGGGCCAGGCGCACGATCTCGCCGAGCTGGCCGTCGTTGACCCCCGGGGCCACGGTCGGCACGAGCACCACGCCGATGCCGGCCGCCACGCAGGCGTCGATGGCCTTGAGCTTCTTGTCCAGAAGCGGCGCGCCGCGAAGCGTCCGGCAGGCGTCGTCGTCGCCGTCGAACTGCAAAAAGACCGAGACCAGGCCGGCCTCGGCCAGGCGCGGGGCGAGCGTCGGGTCGTCGGCCAGGCGCAGGCCGTTGGTGTTTGCTTGCACGAAGGAGAACCCGGCCCGCCGGCAGGCGGCCACCACCTCGGGCAGGTCGTCGCGCACGGTGGGTTCACCGCCGGAAAGCTGCACGTTGACCGGCCCGACCGCCGCGAAGATGGCTTCGAAACGCGCCGCGAGCGCATCGATGGGCGCGTCGGCCTCCGGCTCCTCGCCGGCGGCGGCGAAACAGACCGGGCAGCGCAGGTTGCACCGGCCGGTGATCTCGAAAAGGGCGGTGCAGGTGCGCTGGCCGTGCTCCGGGCACAGGCCGCAGTCGTGGGGGCAGCCCAGGCGCGATTCGGTGAGCCGGGGCGGCGGCTCGCCCGGGGCCTTGGGCCGGTTCCAGCCGGAAAGCCCGGGCGGTCCGTGCCAGAATCGGACGCGGAACTCCCCGTGCTCCGGGCAGGTCTTGACGATGTAGCCGTCCGGGCCGTCGCACTCGCGCCGGGCGGCCACCCGGCGCAGGCACACCGGGCACAGGCTCGTGGTCGGAAAGGAACCGGCGGGCGCGGTCATGTCATTCCCGGGGCAGCGACGGATCGATGCCGGCCTCGGTCAGGATGGTGAGGATCTGCGTCCAGGCCTCGGCCAGCAGGCCGCCGCAGCGGGTCATGTCCGGCTTGCCGTCGCCCATCACGGCCTGACAGGTGATGTCGCCGTAGTCCGGCACCACCCGGTCGCGGAACCAGTCCACGAACTCGGTCACGAGGAGGTCGGCCTTGTCGTTGGGGAGTTCCTCCTCGCGGCCCCGGCCGACGTAGAGGCCAAGTACGAGACAGCCGCCGGTGAGGATGCCGCAGGTCAGTCCCGAGGCCCCCATGCCGTGGCACACGCCCGAGGTGGCGCGCACCAGCTCCCAGTTCTCGACGCCCTGGGCGCGCAGGGCCAGCAGCATGAGGATCTGGCTGCAACAGTAGTTCTTGGCCGCAAGGGGCATGATTTCGAGCATGACGGGGTTCATGGGGCCTCCTTGGAGGCCACGAGCAGGCAGTAGCCCAGGCGCGGACGCGGTCCGCCGGCGCATGCCGGATCGCGGCCCGTGATCATGGCGACGACGCTTTTGGCCGAGCCCAGGGCGAAGGTCAGGCGGCAGGCCAGTTCGGTCAGAAGCCGGGTGTGGTCCTCGAAAAAAAGGGGTTTGAAGCCGGCCCGGGCGATCTGGTCCGTCAGGACGTCGCGGGGCACGGCCCCGGCGACGCAGCCGGCCGCGCCGTCCCCTGGGGCCTGGCCGGCGCGCAGGTAGAGGTCGGACAGGGCGAGCAGGCCGCCCGGGCGCAGGACGCGGGCGACCTCGGCCAGGCTCGCCGGCGCGTCGCCCGTGGCCGAAAGCACGCATTCGCAAAAGACGCCGTCCAGGCAGCCGTCGCGAAGGGGAATCGCCTGGGCGCGGCCCCGCAGCACCGGCCCGCGGGCGGCGGCCTGGGCCGAAAACGCCTCGGAGGCGTCGAGGCCCAGGGCGGAAAGCCCTTCCCCGGCCAGGCGGCCGAGGGTCAGGCCCGGGCCGCAACCGAGGTCCAGCACCCTGTCCCCGGGCGAAAACCGGCAGGCCGCCAGGGCCCTCTCGGTCAGGGCCAGACCGCCGGGCCGCAAGGCGTCGCCGGCCACGCGCCGGAAATCCTCGCGTTCGTAGGGCGCGGCGGCCAGGGCCACTACTTGTCCTCCAGCAGTTGCTCCACTTCCAGCATTTTGCCCATGGCGACGTACTCGGGCAAAAGCGCCATCTCGCACTTGGGGCAGGTGAGCACCTGGATGGTGAAGCCGCCTTCGAGATACGTGACCGAGGCGTCCCGAGGCTCCAGGGGATCCCCGCAGGAGCAGCAGATCCAGTCGCCGGATTGGGGCAGATAAACGAGTGATTCAGCCATCGGTGGATCTCCGTGCCTCCGGTCGCCGGAGGCTCCTTCCTCTTATTTCCCCACGCCGACAACGGTCATGCGGTGGCTGTAGGCAGTGGACACCCTGGCCGTGCCGCCTTCCATCACGTACTCCACCCAGTAGGTCACGCGATGCGGCGTGAAGCTGGCCAGAAAATGCCCGGTCTCGCGGTCGAGGAACTTGCGCCCGGTGCCTTCGGCATGGGCCAGGGTGCGTTTGACGTCGTCGTCGAGGATGTGGCGCGCTTCCATGACGGCGCGCACCTCGGGGCTGACCACGAAGTCCGGGCCGGCCGGGGCCTTGGCGTCCACCTGTTCGTTCCAGACCGTGGCGAGCAGTTCCCGGCGCAGTCGCGCCCGGGTCTCGTGGCGCAGGGAGAAGCCGGGATCGGGCCGCGCGGCCGCATCGGCGGCGTCCTTGCCCGGGAAGAGCAGGTCGAGCAGGTGGTAGGCCCGTTTGCCCACGTGGGCCAGCCGGTCGCGGCACATGGCGCAGGTGGCCAGAAAATCCCTATCCGAGGCGGCGGCGCGGCGCGTGGTGATGGCCTTGGCCAGTTCCGGATGGGCGTTGCCGACCAGGCCGCCGAAGCCGCAACATTCGGTGTAGCGGCCGGAAAGGGGCAGCTCCTCGAAGGGGACGCCGCGTTGCGTGAGGATCGACCGCACGGCGGCCTGGGTCTGCGCGTCGTGGCGCGAGGTGCAGGAGTCGTGCACGGCCACGGGCGCGGCCGGGACGCAGCCGACGGTCTCCGGCAGGCCGGTTTCATCGTTCATGACCTGCCACAGGGACACGGCCGGGATGTCCGGCGCGGCCTGACGGAACACGGCCAGGCAGGAGGCGCAGGCGGTGATCAGGCGCGGCTTGCCGAGCGCCGTCCACTGGGCCTTGAACGCGGCCACGGCTTCTTCGAAGAGCGATTGCCGGCCGGCCCACAGGGCCGGCGCGCCGCAGCAGCCGAGAGAGAGGGCCACGCCGCCGGCGAGCTTTTGCCGCAGGAAGGCGTAGGTCTCGGGGATGCGGCCGTCGGGTTCGCCGCCGAGCTGGCAGCCCGGGAAGAAGAGATGGGCGCAGGAGTCCTTGCCGGGTTCGTTGCGCCACAGGGCGAAGTCCGGGCCGTTGGAAAAGGCCATGTCCTCCAGGGCGAATTCGTGGGCCGAAGGCGGCATCTTGCCGCGTGTGACCATGTCGCGGCGCGAATCCAGGCACAGCTGAGCCATGGAGAAATCTTCGGGGCAGACCTCGGTGCACAGCCCGCACAGCGTGCAGGAGTCGATCATGCGATTCAAGTAGTGGTTGCCGAGGACGATGGAGAGGTTGTTGTAGATCTGACGGGCGTAGAGCTTGGGATAGCCTTTGTAGTGCTTGAGGAATTCGCAGACCTTGACGCATTCCATGCAGTCGCACTGGAGGCAGCGGGCGGCCTCGGCCTTGGCGGCGTCTGGGGCGAAGCCGGCGATGTGGTCGGCCGGTTCGGTGCGGGGCACGGCGGGCACGTCTTTCAGGCTGGTGAATATCCGGGTCCTGGTGATGCCTTCCTTTTCCCGGCTGGTGGTGAGGCTGGCGCCGGCGGTGAGGCGGTCGATGGTCATGGCGGCCCGGCGTCCGTCGGCGACCAGGGAGATGATGGACCGGGAGCCGTCGGGCTGGGGCCAGCCGCCGCAGAAGACGTTCGGCTTGGGACCCTGCAGGGTGAGGGGATCGACGTCGGCCCGGGCGAGGCCGCAGAGGTCGCGGCCGGCGCATTCGACGTAGACGGCGTCGCACGCGGCGGCGAGCGTGTCGAGCAGCGCGGCGTCCACGGTCTGGCCGGTCTTGATGACGACGCCCATGCGGCCGAGCATGGCGATGTCTTCGGCCAGGGCCTCGGGCGGCAGGACGTCGGGGGAAATATCGTTGAGCTTGCCGCCGGGCTTGTCGCCGGCGACGTAGAGGGTTACGGCGTAGCCTTTTTTGGCCAGATCCCAGGCCAAGGTCAGGGAACTCATGTCCCCGCCGAGGGCGGCCACGGTCTTGCCCTTGGACGGCATGAGCATGGGCTTGCCGCCGGAGGGCGAGGCCATGACGCAGGCGCGTTCAAGATCACCGACGGCCAGGGCGCCGCCGGCGTTTTGCCGGATGCAAGCCAGTTCGCAGGGGTGGTCGCAGATACGTCCGAGGACGCCAGGCAAGGGCATGGTGCGGTCGAGGATCTTGCGGGCGCCGGCGACGTCGCCGGCGGCCATTTTGCCCATGAAGGCCCGCACGTCCACGGAGATGGGGCAGGCGGCCTGGCAAGTGGGCTGTTCTTCCTCGATACACCGGTACTCGATGTCTCGCAGTTCCTGCTGATTCATGGATGCCTTCCGGTGGGCAACGACGGGGCGGGCGCGTCGCGCCCGCCCCGTCGTTGCGTTTTAGCGGAGTGTAGAGTTCCGAAGGTTACTTGCCAAGCTCCTTGATGGCGGCCAGCACCTTCTCGGGATAGGCCGGGAGGTGACGGACGAAGGCGCCGCCGGTGGCATTGGCGATGGCGTTGATGATGGCCGGGTGGGGACCGCACAGCGGCACTTCGCCGACGCCCGAACCGCCGAAGGGACCATGCTCACGCGGCGACTCGACGTAGATGAGCTCCATGACGTCCGGGATATCCTTGATGTAGGGCACGCCGGCGCCGGCCAGGGACGAGTGTTTCTTGATGTCCTCGAAGTCCTCGGTCAGGGCCAGGCCGACGCCCTGGGCCAGGCCGCCCCAGTTCTGGCCGTCGACGGTCTGGCGGTTGGTCAGGGTGCCGATGTCTTCCACCATGGTCATCTTGTCGACCTGGGTCTTGCCGGTGGTGGTGTCCACGGTGACTTCGGCCATGAACAGGCCGTACATGTAGTTGGCGAACGGGTTGCCCTGGCCGGTGTTCGGGTCACAATCGGTGGCCGGCTGGGTCCAGGTGCCGTTGTACTTGGTCTTGAGGCCGTCCTTGACCATCTCGTCGTAGGTGCGGAACGTGCCGTCGGGCTTGCGCATGGCGTCGACGAGCTGCGTGCAGCCGTTGATGATGGCGTTGCCGACCATGACGTTGGAGCGCGAACCGCCGGCCGGGCCGGAGTTCGGGCACTTGCTGGTGTCGTTGAGGAAGATCTTCAGCTTGGAGGCCGGGATGCCCAGGGGCTTGAGGGCCTCATGGGCGATGCACAGGGTGCTGAGGTCGGAACCCTGGCCGTGATCCTGCCAGGTGTTGAAGATGGTGATGGTGCCGTCGGGATTGAGCTCGGCGTCGGCGCCGGCGGAGTCCGCGCCGTCAAGGCCCGCGCCGTAGATGCCGAAGGCCACGCCAACGCCCTTTTTCAGGGTGTCGGTGGAGTGGCGCTTGGCGTTGGCCAGGGCCGCCTTGTACTTGGGACGGAGGATGTCGATCATCTCGGGATACATGAAGGAATCAGGCACCTGTCCGGTCGGGGTGGTGTCGCCCGGGCGGTAGCAGTTGATGTAGCGCAGTTCCAGCGGATCCCAGCCGCCCTTGAGGGCCAGCTCGTCCATCAGGACTTCGGAGGGGAACATGATTTCCGGCGAGCCGTAGCCGCGGAAGGCCGAGCCCCAGCCGTGGTTGGTGGCCACGCAGTAGCCGACGGCGCGCATGTTCGGGATGCCGTAGCCGGCCATGAAGTACTGGGCGCCGCGCAGGGTCAGCAGGTCGCCGAACTCGGAGTAGGGACCGTGGTCGACGATCCACTCGTGCTGGGTGCCCTTGATCTTGCCGGTCTTCTTGTCGGCGGCGGCCTTGCCGGTGGTCCAGAACGGGGAGCGCTTGCCGGTGTAGTACTGCTGCTGCGCGTAGTTGTAGTGCAGGTGGCAGGGACGGCCGGTGGCCATGGTGGCGGCGCCCACGAGGGCTTCCATGGTCGGGCTGAACTTGTAGCCGAAGGTGCCGCCCGTGGGCAGCTGGATCAGCGCGATCTTGTCCGGCTCGACGCCCAGGCCCGGGGCGATCATGTACAGGTGCAGGAACAGGCCGATGGACTTGGAGTAGATGCGCAGGATGCCGTCCTCGTCGTACATGGCGTAGCCGACGTCGGGCTCGATGGGCAGGTGCGGCTGGCGCTGGGTGTAGTAGCTGCCTTCGGCCACCACGCAGTCGGGGCTGCTGAAGAACGGGCTGGGATCGTCGCCCTTCTCCAGGCCCTGCTTGTAGTAGGCGTTGGGGGTGCCGGGGTGGATCTCGATGGCGTCTTCGGCCATGGCCGCCGGGGCGCTCATGTAAGCCGGCAGGACTTCCAGGTCGACCTTGACCTTTTCGGCGGCGGCGCGGGCGTTCTTTTCGTTGTCGGCCGCGACCAGGGCGATGGCGTCGCCGTACTGGAACACCTTGGTGTCGCAAAGGATCGGGCGATCCCAGCCGTCACCCTTGTTGGTGGGGAAGGTGATCAGGCCCGTGATGCGGTTTTTGCCCTTGACGTCCTTGGCGGTGATGACGCTGTGCACGCCCGGCATCTTGAGGGCTTCGGAGACGTCGACGCCCTTGATGTTGGCGTGGGACACCCGGGCCTCGACGATGGCCAGGTGCAGGGTGTCGGCGGGCAGCTGGAGCTTCTGGTCGTCGCCGAAGGCCCACTGGCCGGTGACCTTGGCCACGCCGGAGGGACGCGGCGCACGGGAATTGAAGATGTTGCCGTCGGCCGGGAAGTTGTGGTTGATGTCCAGGGTCATTTCGCCGCGCAGCACCTTGGCGGCGTCCATGACGGAGTCGACCAGCGGGATGTAGCCGGTGCAGCGGCACACGTTCTTGTGCTTCTGGAACCAATCGCGCACCTGCTCGCGGGTGGGCTTGGGATTCTCGTCCAGCAGGCCCTTGGCGGACATGATGAAGCCCGGGGTGCAGAAGCCGCATTGGGCCGCGCCGTTGACCACCCAGGCCACCTGCAGCGGGTGCAGGTTCTTGGGGTTGCCCAGGCCTTCGATCGTGGTGATGTTGGCGTGATTTTCGATGCGGCGGACCTTGGTGATGCAGGCGCGGACGACCTTGCCGTCGAGGATGACGGAGCAGGCGCCGCACTGGCCCTTGCCGCAACCGACCTTGGTGCCGACCAGATGCATTTGTTCGCGCAGCACTTCGGACAAGAAGGCATCGGGATCGACGATGAGCTTGCGCTCGATGCCGTTCACGACCCAGATTTTTTCCAATTTTTTTGCAATTTCCATGCTTTTCTCCGTGCTCTGGTTAGAGGATTACCGTTTTCGCCGACGCGGGACGCGGATTCGGGTCGTGACCCAGCGCGCCTCCTGCAATCGCCCTCGCGCGGATGTACCCCTGACAACGGCCAAAAGCCGCGATACGCCTAGCTTTTGCCGAACCCGCACAGCGGGTAGCGGCATTCCGGGCACATGGCGCACAGGCCGCCGTGCCCCAGGGCCACGATGTCGGGCCGGGACAGCTTCTCCCCGGCCACCAGCCGCGGCACCGTCAGATCGAAGATGCTGGCCTTGTGGTACATGACGCAGCCGGGCAGCCCGACCACGGGCACGTCGCCGATGTAGGCCAGCATGAACATCGCCCCCGGGAAGGTGGGGGAGCCGTAGGTGACCACCTCGCCGCCGGCGGCCCGTATGGACGAGGGGGACAGGTCGTCGGGGTCCACGGACATGCCGCCGGTGACCGCGATCATCTCCGCGCCCTCGGCCAGGAGCTGGCGGATGGCCCGCACGGTCATGTCCCGGTCGTCGGGCACGATGACCTGGCGGAAGACCGCGCAGCCCAGATCGTCGAACTTGCGGCGCAGCACCGGGCCGAACTTGTCCTCGATGCGGCCGTGGTAGACCTCGCCGCCCGTGGTCACCACGCCCACGCGCAGCGGCCGAAACGGCAGCACGGAAACCACCGGGCCGGTTGCGGCCGTGACCGCCTCCACCGCTTCCAGGCGCTGCCCGGCCACCACCAGAGGGACCACCCGGGTGCCGGCCAGCATCTGGCCCGGGGAGACCACGGCGTCGCCGTGGATGGTGGCGATGGTCACCTCGTCGATGGAGTTGAGCCGGAAAAGCGCCTCGACGTTGATCTTGAGCAGCCCGCGCCGGTCGGCCAGCAGGTTGATGCGGCCCTCGCAGGGCTGGGTGAGCGTCGTGCCCGGCCCGGCCACGGCCTGGGCGATGCGCGCCGCCGCGTCGTCCTCGTGGACCAGCCCCTCGGCCAAGTCCCAGACGTAGATGTGTTCCTTGCCCAGGCGCAGCAGGGTGGGGATGTCCTCGGGGGCGATGACGTGGCCCTTGCGAAAGGCCGGGCCCTTGCCCTCGCCCGGCACGATGCGGGTGATGTCGTGGCAAAGGACCATGCCCTGGGCCTGTTCGACGGGAACGCTGCGCATGGACTACTCCTTCCTTGTCTTCCCGGCGGCCCGGCCGGGAACGTGGGCACTAGAGTCACGATTTTTTTTGAAGCGTGATCGCTGGTCGACGCCGCCGGGACGCGTCAGGCCCAAGGTCCTGGGTCTTTCCTGGACGACCGGGACGGCGGCGCACGAACGATGTGTTAGGTCAAACATAGAATTGCTGCGGACCAGGACCTGCCGCGCCCCGGAATCTTGCGGGGAGGGAAGCCGCGAAACGGCGAAACTGCTGGTTTGCTGGGTCGCGCGTGGCATATGGTACATGGAATCAGCAAGAAGCAGGCCAAGGATTCGGGCCGGGAAAACCCGCCAATGGCGGCGATCGGAGGGGACTATCACGCGGGGTGATCTGCCAGTGTGACACGCTGACAGTTTGAGAAGCTGCCCCGGCGAGGCTCATTTTGAAACAACATGCTGAAAAAATTTATGATTCGAGCATAAAGTAATTTTGATCCACTGGAGCCCGGAAAATGGGTCAAAAAGCGTCATCGCCTACGCAAAGCTGATGGCCGCATCTGCAATGCTAATGCAAACATAGGAAAAAGCACTGCAAGAAATATGTTATATCGAACATAGGTCGATCCCCGGGGAGGGGAGGAACCGGCCGACTGCCGCCCGGGCGGGAAGGCCGGCGCGGCGCGGAGAGTGCGGACGCGGCGCGGAGAGTGCGGACGCGGCGCGGAGAGTGCGGACGCGGCGCGGAGAGTGCGGACGCGGC
>JAEWCY010000041.1 GCA_023390395.1 Pseudomonadota bacterium
GGCGCGTCCTTCATGTCGCCGAAGGGGCCGCCCAGGTCATGCAGGAACAGGCCGACGCCGGAGCCGTCGTGGCCTTCCTTCATGACGTTGAGCGCCTCGATGGCGCGCATGGGGGACACGGGGTCCCGGCTGCTGAGAGCGAATAAGCGGCACATGGTCTACTCCGAATAACGGTATCGATTAGAGGGGGGTTTTTTCATAGTGACAAAATGGGGCATCGTAAAGCAGAAAATAAAAAAAGGCCGCCCCTTGCGGAAATTGTAAATTATTCCCACAAGGAAGACGGAGAAGCAACGTCGGTTCGGACGCGAAGTTTCGCCGGAATTGGCAAGTCGCTGTTTCTGGAAAACGTCTTATGTCCGGAGTTTCGTTGTTTCTTTCGAATATCGTTCTGCCAAAAGCCGCCATCCGTCGCCTGACGCGGGAAGCGCGCCCCTCGTCGCCGCAGGCGGCCGGATGCCGTCGCGGTTGGAAGAGGGTTTCCCCGAATTGGAAAAATAAGGCTCCCGCGCCGGGCGTCAATGCGCCCGGCGCGGCTACGGGGCCGGCGCGGCCAGGATCTCCGCCGCCGGGAAGGGCTTGGGCAGCAGGCCGAACCGGGCCGTGACGTCGATGACCCCTTGCAGGGCGGACGGGGCCAGGGTCTCGGGAAAGCGCGGCAGGGCGATGCGGGAGGCCAGCTCCGGGGAGAGCTTCGTGCGCGCGGCCAGAAGCTCCCGGGCCTTGTCCGGTTGGGCGGCGATGAATGCCGAAGCCTTGGCCATGGCCCGGACGAAGGCGGCCGCTTCCTTGGGATGGGCGTTGATCCAGGTTTTCTTGGCGAACCAGCCGCCGATCAGGTACGGGCTGCCGAAGGCGGCGTGGGGCGAGGGATCGAGGATGCGCGCCGCGCCGCGCGTGACCGCGTCCGTGACGAAGGGCTCGATGGCCAGCGCCGCGTCGGCCGAACCCTTGGCCAGGGCGGCGGCCATGTCCGGGAAGGGCACCTCCACGAGGCGGAAGGCGTCCGGGGACAGGCCGGCCTGTTCGGCCAGGGCGCGCATGGCCGCCTCGTTGATGTTGCCGAGCGTGTTGATGGCCACGGTCTTGCCGGAGAGATCCCTGACCGAGGCCACGGCCGAGCCGGCCGGCACGAGCAGGGCGTGGACGTCGTTGGCGCCGGTCGCGCCCTCGGCCCCGGGGGCCAGGAAGGCGAAGTCGAAGCCGCGCGCGTGGGCCAGGATGACGGACACGGCGTTGGACCAGCCGACGGCGAGCTGCCCGCCTTCCACGGCCGGGGCGATGACCGCGCCGCCCTTCATGGCAAGGCCCGTCACGGCCAGCCCCTCGGCCGCGAAATAGCCTTCGGCCTCGGCCACGTAGAACTGCAGGCAGTCGCCCACGGGGATGTAGCCGACCGTCAGGGGCGCGGGCGACTGCGCCCGGGCCGGGGCGGCGCAAAGGACGAGCAGCAGGGCGCACAGGGCGGACACGAGGCGGGTCATGGGCTCTCCTGGGGGTTGGGGGCGGCGGTTCCAGCGCCTTTTATGCACCATCCGCCGCCTGATGCCAATGCGGGGACCGGGGCGTGCTCAGTCCCCGGACCGGTCGCCGCCGGACCAGCGCGTCAGCCGGCCAAGGCCCCACTGGGCGGCGGCGTTGCAGCACAGGCCCGCCAGGCCCAGGGCGGCCACGCCGGCGTACATCTCCGGAATGGCGAAGGTGCGCTGCATGCGCAGGATGTAGTGCCCGATGCCGCTTGTCGCGCCGATCATCTCGGACAGCACGGCCACGATGAGGCCCATGGG
The DNA here is from genome assembly GCA_023390395.1 of Pseudomonadota bacterium. Taxonomy (GTDB): domain Bacteria; phylum Desulfobacterota; class Desulfovibrionia; order Desulfovibrionales; family Desulfovibrionaceae; genus Solidesulfovibrio. Next base: position 1,788 of record JAEWCY010000041.1, read on the forward strand.
CACGGCCGTGCGCAGCCCGGCGGCCACGCTCGGGCCGGCCGCCGGCAGGATCACGCGCAAAAGCGTGTCCGGGCGCGACACGCCGTAGGCGGCGGCCGTCAGGCGAAACCCGGGCGCGACCGCCCGCGCCCCGTCGGTCGCGCCGATGAGAATGGGGAAGAAGCAGGCGAAAAAGACCACGAACACCTTCATGCCGTCGCCGATGCCGAGAAAGAGCATCGCCGCCGGGATGATCGCCGGCGGCGGCACGGGCCGCAGCACCTCGACCAGGGGCGAAAGCAGGCCGCGAAAGCGGCACGAGACGCCCATGCACAGCCCGAGCGGCACGGCGCAGGCGGCGGCCAGCGCCAGCCCGGCCAAAGCCCGGGCCAGGGTCAGCCCCACCTGCGCCGGCAAAAGCCCCGAGGCGGCGAGCTTGCCGAAGGTGGCGGCGATGACCGTCACCGGCGGGAAATAGAGCGCCGAGACGAGGCCCAGCCGCGACGCCGCTTCCCAGGCCCCGGCCAGGGCCAGAAACACCAGAACGCCGGAACATCGCCCGAGCATGCTACCGCCTCCCGCCGCGCGGCATCCAGCCCAGCGCCCGGTCCCGCAGGACCGTGAACCCCGCGCCCAGGCCCCAGCCGAGCAGGCCCACGGCCGCGATGCCCGCGTACATGGCCTCGGGCCGCCTGGCCAGGGACGATTCCAGGATGAACGAGCCCAGGCCGTTCGGCGAGGCGGCCATCTCCGTGGTCACGGTCACGGCCACGGCCACGGCCAGCGCCACCCGCAGCCCGGAAAGGACCTGGGGCGCGGCCGCCGGCAGGCGCACGAAAAAAAGCGTCTCGCCGGCGGAAAGGCCGTACACCCGGGCCGTGTCGCGAAGCTGCGGCCCGGCCGCGCCGGCCCCGGCCAGGGCGGCCACATAGGCCGGCCAGGCGCAGGCGAAGCCGGCCACGGCCACGCACAGGCCGAAACCCAGGCCCAGAAACAGGATGCCGATGGGGACCAAGGCCACCGACGGCATGGGCCGCAGGAATTCCACCGTCACCCGGCAGGCCCGGCCGAAGCCGGGAAAGGCCCCGCAGCAAAATCCGAGGCCCGAGCCCAGAAGTCCGCCCACGGCGAAGCCGGCCAGGGACCGACCCAGAGTCGCACCCCCCTGTCGCCACAGCTCCCCGGAAAGGGCCAGCCGCCACAACTCGCCCAGCACGGCCGAAGCCGGCGGCAGCAGGTCCGTCGGCAGCGCGCCCAGGCGCGCCGCCGCCTCCCAGGCGGCGAGCAGGACGGCGAGCAGGAGGTAGCCGAGGAGGGCCTCCGGCGGCCAGGAGGGGCGACGCCCCTCCTGGACCTCCCCACCGGGGGGCCAAAAGGGGCGTTGCCCCTTCTGGACTTCCCCACCGGGGGGGATCATCCCCCCCGGACCCCCTGGAAGGGGTGGAGGGGAGGGGGCGCAGGCGGGAGATTTCATGGTTGTGGGGGGAGGGCGCATTCGAGGACGTTGTGGAAGCGGGGCGTGGGAGTCAGCAGGCGGCAGGACAGGCTGGGGAAGGCCCGGGCCAGGCGCGCCTGGGCCACGGCCGGAAAGCCCGTGACCACGAGGGCCCGCCCGTCCGGGCCGAAGCGCAGGCAGGCGTCGTCCTCGCACAGCGTATGGGCGATGCCGGCGCGCTCCAGGCGCCAGGGCATGGAAAGCTCGTCGACGTCGCGCTTCATGACGCTGACCGGCGCGCTCCCGGCCAGTCCCCCGGCCCGCAGCAGGGCCACGACGTCGCGCGTGTCGTAAAAGGCCTGGTGCCAGTTGTCGTAGGTGTCCATGTTGCGCGTGCCGTCGGCGATGTCCTCGGCCCAGGTCCTTTCCAGGCCGCGCACGGCGAAGACGAAGGACAGGGCCATGGCCGCCGTGAGCAGGCCCACGACCCCGGCCTCGCGGCGCTTCAGGGCGTCGAGGCCGCACACGGCCCGCAGGCAGGCCGTGACCAGCAGGGCGAAGGGCCCGACGAGGTTGACGTAGAGCCGGTACATGACCGCGTCGCCGCGCGCGAAGCTCAAGACAAACGGCGTGGCCACCAGGACCAGGAAAAGCCCCAGGAGCGGCGGCCGCAGGCGCGGCGAGAAAAGGGCCAGGCCGAGTCCCGCCGCGACGACGGGCAGCAGGTAGAGCCGCTCGGACAGGAAAAAGCCCAGCATCCGGGGTGTGGTCTCGGTCAGGGTTCCCAGGGCGAAAAGCCCCTGGGAGGTCACGAAGCGGTTGCCGAGCACCTCGTGGAGCACCGGGGCGTAGAACAGGCAGGCCAGGGCCACGGACAGGCACAGGGCCAGGACGGCGTTGCGCCAGACCGCCCGGTCCGGGGCGCGGCGGATGTACGCGCCCAAGGCCCGTGCGCTGCAGTAGAGGCCCAGGGCGAAGAGCGCGTAGAGGTTGACCGGGATCGTATAGAGGAGCAGCGCCCCGGACAGGGTCAGGCCCAGCAGGGAGGCGGCCCTGCGCCGGGCGGCGTAGTCCGCCAGGCACCACAGCGCCGCCGCCAGGAGCGTCATGGACAGGACGTAGCCGCGCACCTGGGTGGCGAAGTTGTAGAAGGGGATGGTCGTCCCGGCCGTCACGGCGCAAAAGACGCCGCAAAGCCCGCCCCACAGCCGCCTGGCCACGAGGAACAGCAGGAGCAGGAACAGGCAGGCGTACAGGAGCATGAGCGCCCGCGCGGCCCAGGGGGCCTGGATGACGTCCCCCACGTCGTGCAGGCCGACGAGGCGCAGGAAAAGGTTGTTCACGATGTTGGAGAAGACGTGGTTGTTGGGGAAGCTGTAGTCCGTGACGGTCTTTTTGAGCGGCACGCAGGCGTAGAGCAAAAGCGTGGTCAGCTCGTCGTACCAGAAGTCCAGGTCGATGTAGCGCGTCAGGGTGAAATAGAAAAACGGCGCGAGGCCGACGGCGGCCAGCGTCGCCAGGAAGGCTGGGCTTTGGGCGAGGGGGTTGCGCGGCGTCATGGGGTATCGGGGTCCGGCGCGCCGTCAGCGGCGCAGCAGGGCGTGGATGGTTTTTCGGGCGTCGAGGAAGCGCCGGTCCTCGCGGGTGGCGACCTGGTCGCGGGGCCGGGGCAGGTCCACGGGGATCACGGCCGCGACCCGGGCCGGGGCCGGGGTCAGCACGGCCACGGCGTCGGAGAGGTAGACGGCCTCGTCGATGTCGTGGGTGACGAAGAGCACGGTCTTGGCCTGGGCGGCGGCCACGCCGGCGAGCAGGTCTTCCAGCTCCTCGCGGGTTTGCGCGTCCACCGAGGCGAAGGGCTCGTCCAGGAGCAGCACGTCCGCGCCGTAGGCCAGGCCCCGGGCCAGGGCGGCGCGCTGCTGCATGCCGCCGGAAAGCTGCCAGGGGTAATGCCCGGCGAAGGCGGCCAGCCCCACGTCGGCCAGGGCCTTGGCGGCCACGGCTTCCTTGTCCTTTTTCGAGCCGGGCTTGCGGCGCAGCACGAAGCGGATGTTGCCGGCCACGGTCATCCAGGGGAAAAGCGACGCCGAGGCGTTCTGGAAGATGAGCGCCATTTCCGGCGGCGGGCCGGTGACCTCCCGGTCGTCCAGGAGCACCCGGCCGTGGCTCGGGGCGAGCAGGCCGCACACGCATTGCAGCAGCGTGGACTTGCCGCAGCCCGACGGCCCGAGCAGCGACACGAAGCCGCCGCGCGGCACGGAAAAGTTCACCTCGGCCAGGGCGCAGGCCGAAGCGACGCCGTTATGGCCGGCGTAGGATTTGGCCAGGCGCTCTATGCGCAGCACGGACGCCCTCCCCGGATTCGCACTTGCATTTCCCCCTGCTACCACACTTTCCCGCCCACGAAAAAGCCGTCTTCATCCCCTCCTCCCCCATCGGGGAGGTCCAGGAGGGGGTCACCCCCTCCTGGCCGCCGGAGGCATCTTCCCTCTTCTCTTTCCCTCTCCCCTCCTTCTCCCCCTCCCCCTACGCCCATTCCACGGGCAGGCGCACGGTCTTGCCGGCCTTGTTGCTGAAGAGCAGGTAGCCGTTGTCGCGGCCGAAGAGGTAGAGGTCGCGGGTGACGGCCACGTCCTGGCGGCAGTAGGCGATGATCTCGTCCATCTTGCCTTCCTTCCACCAGGCCAGGGCGTCGAGGCCCGAGGCGGACTTGGGCGTGCCGAGCGTGGCCTTGGCCAGCCCGTCCAGGGACAGGCGGTAGCCCAGGCGGGCGTGGACTTTTTCCAGGATGTCCAGGGTGGGCAGGCGGCGGTGGTCGAAGGGCGACGCGCCGGAGAGCACCTTGTAGTCGAAGCGGTTGATGTTGAAGCCCACGACGAGGTCGAGGCGCGTGAGCGCCTCGTAGAGGGCGGGCAGCTCCTCCTGGCGATAGACCAGGAAGTCGTCCAGGCCCGAGTCGTAGAGCACGGCCACGGACACGCCCATCTTGTGGGCGTTGCCCCAGCCGCCGACCTCGGCTGCGGCGCGGCGCGTCTCCACGTCCAGGACGCCGAAGCGGGCCGGCGGCGAAGCCTTGGCCGGGGCGGCGGGCTGGTCGGAGCCTGTCTCGGGCGACGGGGAGGACGGGGCGCACTGCGGGCGGCAGTCGCCCTGTTCGGGAAATTTTCCGGACACGAGGGCCTCCAGGAGGAAGCGGCAGGCGATCTTGTCGATGGGGCGATTGCCCGAGCCGCATTTGGGGGAATGGACGCAGGAAGGGCAGCCCGTCTCGCACGGGCAGCCGGCCACGGCGGCCAGCGTCCGGGAAAGGGCCTCGTCGGCCCTGGAAAAAGCCAGGCGCGAGAGCCCCACGCCCCCGGGCGCGCCGTCGTAGACGAACACGCAGGCCCGGCCCACCTGGGGGTGCAGGGGGGTGGAGATGCCGCCCAGGTCATTGCGGTCCGTGAGCACGAGCAGGGGCAGGATGCCGATCATGGCGTGCTCCATGGCGTGGATGGCGCCCATGAAGTGGAAAAGCCGCCGGTCGAGCTCGTTTTGGACCTCCTGCGGGATGACCCACCACAGACCCTCGGTCTCGAAGACCATGGGCGGCAGGTCCAGCGGCACGATGGACAGCAGTTGCCCGCCCCGGTTGGCTCGGCGCTCGTAGCCGGTGACCGTTTCCGTGACCTTGAGCCGGCCGAGGAAGACCGGCACGCCGGCGACGGACGCCTCGCCGAGGACTTCCAGGATCTCGGTGGTCTTCTGGCCGCGCGCCCGGGTGTGGTAGTCGGCCTTGGCCGGGACCACGCGCACGCGCCGCTCGGGGATGTCCAGGCGTTCGACCAGGTAGGACACGCCCCGGTGGATGTAGACCGCGCCGGGGTGGGTCTCGCGGTAGGCGCGCATCTCGTCGATCTGGCCGATGACGCCGCCTTCGGCCGTCTCAATGGAAAACTGGCCGCCCGAGCCGCGCAGGTTGACGTCGCGGTGGGGGCGCTTTCTGGCCGCGAACACGCGTCGGCCGTCCTTGTCGCGAAGGAGCAGGCCCGCATCCTCGAGCCGGGCCTCTTCCCGGCGCAGGGCCGGCGGGGCCAGAAACGGCTCGTCGTCGGCAAGGGGCAGCTCGGCCGCGGCGCATTCCAGGTGGCGGGCGGCGATGGCCGGGTTTTCCGGATTGATGACGGCCGATTCGGGCGGGCGGTCGAAGAAGTCGGCCGGGTGGCGCATGAAGTACTGGTCCAGGGCGTCCTCGCCGGCCACGAGCACCACGGCCGATTCGCGCCCGGCCCGGCCGACGCGGCCGCCGCGCTGCCAGGCCGACATGACCGAGCCCGGGTAGCCGCACAGGATGCACAGATCCAGGCCGCCGATGTCGATGCCGAGCTCCAGGGCCGAGGTGGAGACCACGCCGAGGAGCCTGCCCGAGGCCATGTCCGCCTCGATGGCCCGGCGCTCCTCGGGCAGAAAGCCCGAGCGGTAGGCCGAGACGCGGTTGGCGTAGGGGCCGGCCCGCTCGGCGATCCAGAGGCTGATCAGTTCCGTCATCTTGCGCGACTGGGTGTAGACGATGGTGCGCAGTTCCCGTTTGAGGGCGGCGGCCAGGAGCATGACGGCGGTGGTCGAGGCGGACTGCTCGGGGTTTATGAACAGGAAATGGCGCGGCGCGGCCGGCGCGCCCGAGGCCGTGACCGTGGTCACGGGAAAGCCGGCCAGGCTCTCGGCCAGTTCGCCCGGGTTGCCGATGGTGGCCGAGCAGAAGATGAAGGCCGGGCGCGCGCCGTAGCGGCCGCACACACGAGTGAGCCGCCGGAAGACGTGGGCCATGTGCGAGCCCATGACGCCCCGGTAGGTGTGCATCTCGTCCACCACCACGTGGGAAAGCCCGGCGAAGAGCGTGCTCCAGGATTCGTGGCCGGGCAAAAGGGCCAGATGGAGCATCTCGGGGTTGGTGATGAGGATGTGCGGCGGGGTCTCGCGGATCTTGCGCCGGAAGTGCGGGCTGGTGTCGCCGTCGTAGATGGCGGCCCTGGGGCGGCTCGAGGCCGGCAGGGCGGCGGTCAGCTCCTCGATGGCCTTGAGCTGGTCCTGGGCCAGGGCCTTGAGGGGGAAAAGGAAGAGGGCCCGGGAGTCGGGGTTTCTGGCGATTTCCTCCAGCACGGGCAGCAGGTAGGTCATGGTCTTGCCGCTGGCCGTGGGCGTGGCCACGGCCACGTGGCGTCCGGCCCGGGCCAGGTCCGTGGCCGCGGCCTGGTGGGAGTAGAGGCGGGCGATGCCGCGCGAGGCCAGCAGCTCGGCCAGGTGGCGGGGGAAGGGCCGGGCCGGGTCGGCGAAGACGGCCGGCGCGGCGGGCAGCACGCGGTGGTGGGCGACCTGCCGGCCCAGGCGCTCGGAGGCGAGCAGGGCGGAGACGTAATCGGCCACGCCGCCGGTCCCGGCCGCGCCGGGGGCGGAAACGTCTGGGGGGGCCGGAGTCCCGGCGGAAGTCTTCTCGGGAGCGGACATGGCGGGCACGACCGTCATGGGCCAAAACCGGGATTTGCGCAAGCAGGGGCGACAAGGCCTTGTTCCGGCCCATGACGGCCCGGGCGGACGGAGCCTTCTGCGCGGCCAAGGCCGCCGGGCGCGACCGGGTCATGCTCGAAGAAGCGGGGCCGCAAGGCGGGAGGGGCCCGGACGCGTCCTGAAGCCGCGACGGTCCCGCCCGGAACCAGGGGGGCCGGCGAGAGGCATGCCGGCGGGCCGTCCGCGTCTCTTCCGGCGATGCGAAGTTCACGTTGTCACGGTCAGCGGTTTACGTTACCCCTGAAAGCAAAATCACAGAGCGGCCAGGCCGGGGTGTTTGCGCCTACAGTCCGCGAGAAACCCGGATATGCCGATCAGATTCATACGGTCCTTGGGCCTCAAGACCCTTCGCGGCAAGCTGCGCCTCTATACGCTGCTGTTGACGACGCTTCCTTTTCTTCTGGCCGCATTATTCTTTTTTCTGTTTGAACGACAGCAGGTCGTAGGGACATCATTGGGGCTGTTGGTGTCCGGCCTTGAACATGAATGCAGCGTCATGCGCTTCTGGATCAACGAGCGTTTCGAAGATGCGTGGTTCATTGCAGAAACGGATGAGGTCAAGCGTGGAGACGCCGGGGCGATGCGGTCGCTTTTCACGGCCTATCAGGGCACGCATCGTTTCGTCTCGGACGTGGTCTACGTTTCGCCCGAAGGCGTCATGGCCACCACGTTGCTCGCCACGCCGGGGATTTACGTCGGCGACCGGCAGTATTTCCAGGAGGCCAAGGCCGGCCGCGCTTCCCTGGCCTCCCTGGTCCAGGGGCGGTCGTCGGGCAAACCCATCTGCGTCATCTCCGCGCCCGTGACCCGGCCGGATGGCGGGTTCGGCGGCACGGTGGCCGTGATCGTGCAGATGGAGAGCCTGGACCAGTGGCTGCTGGAAGCGAAGGTCCAACCCGGCGGGAGCGTGCTGCTCTGCGACGGGGATGGGCGCATCCTGGCCCCGTCGACGGCCGTGGCTGCCGGGGGCGGACCGGGGCGGGCCATGATCGCCCGGGACGTGCTCGGCGCGGGCGATCGGGGCGCGGTGCTGCGGCTCGGCGACGGCCCGGCGCGGCTGGCCGCGGCCGTGCCCGTGGGCCGCGACGGCTGGCGGCTGGCGAGTGAAGTCCCGGTCTCGGCCGTGCTGACCCGCTACCGGGAGCAGGCGCTGTGGCTGCTGCTGGCGGCGGCGACCACGTTCATGATGGTCGCGCCCCTGGTGCGGCGGCTGTCGCGCAACCTGGAAGAGCCCCTCGTCTCCCTGGCCGGCTATGCCCGGACCCTTCGGGCCACGCGCTACCGGGAGAGCTGCCCGGCGGATTTCCCCAGGGACGCGCCGACGGAGGTCGGCGAGCTGCACGACGCCTTCTGCCAGATGGCCGGCGAAATGCGTGCCCATATCGAGGAGGTCGAGCGCATCAGCGTGGAGGACGCCCTGACCGGGCTCTACAACCGCCGGTTCCTGTTCTCGGGCGGGCTCAAGCTGCTCGAGGCCTCGGTGCGGGCCAACCGCCCCTGCTCCTGCCTGATGCTCGACGTGGACCACTTCAAGAACGTCAACGACGCCTTCGGCCACGCCGCCGGGGACCGGGCCCTGGCCCATCTGGCCCGGGTGCTGGCCGGGTGCGTGCGCAAGTCCGACCTGGCCGCCCGGTACGGCGGGGAGGAGTTCGCGGTGCTGCTCACGGGCGCGGACGCCGCACAGGCCACGGCCCTGGCCGAGCGCATCCGGGTCAGCCTGGCCGAACGGCCGTGTCCCATCGACGGCGTGTTCGTGCCGCTGACGTGCAGCATCGGCGTGGCCGAGGCCCGGCAGCGCGTGGAATACGGCGAAAGCGCCCTGGAGGACATGCTGGCCCGGGCGGACAAGGCCCTCTACGCCGCCAAGGGCTCAGGCCGCGACCGGGTGGTCGTGGACGGGGCCGGGTAGCAGGCCGACCGGGGAAAGGGCCGTCGCCGCCGAACACGTGTCGCGTCCCCGGACGGAGCGCATGGCGCTTATTGCGGACAGTCCGGAACCGTCAGTATTCTTCTTAACAAATTCCGACGTGTTTTTTTACGAGTGCCCGGTCAGCTTGTACTTCTTGAGCTTGTACTGCAGCAGGCTCTTGGAGATGCCGAGCGTCTCCGCCGCCTTGACCTGGACGAGGTTGGCCCGGGCCAGCGCCCGGCGTATCAGCGCCGCCTCGATCTTCTCCAGGGTCTCGCCGAGGTTGATGGTCAGCGGCAGCAAATCCACGGCGGACTTGTACTGGCTCTCCTCGTCGCGGATCTCGCTCGGCAGGTCCTCGACCACGATGACGTCGCCGCCGGCCAGCACCACGCAGCGCTCCACCACGTTCTGCAGCTGGCGCACGTTGCCCGGCCATTCGTAGGCCGTCAGGTACTCCATGGCCTCGGGGGAGAAGCCCTTGAAGGTCTTGCCGTTCTCCTTGGCGTAGCGCTCCAGGAAGTGGGCGGCGAGTATCGGGATGTCCTCGCGGCGCTCGCGAAGCGGCGGCGTCTGGATGTGGACCACGTTGAGGCGGTAGTAGAGGTCCTCGCGGAACGTGCCGGCGGAGACGGCCTCGGCCAGGTTGCGGTTGGTGGCGGCCAGGATGCGGATGTCCACCTCCACGGGCTCGGACCCGCCCACGCGCTCGAACTTGCGCTCCTGGAGCACGCGCAGGAGCTTCACCTGGAGCTCGGGCGACAGCTCGCCGATTTCGTCGAGGAAGATGGTGCCGCCGTGGGCCATCTCGAACCGGCCGCGCTTTCTGGCCACGGCCCCGGTGAACGAGCCCTTCTCGTGGCCGAAAAGCTCGGATTCGAGCACGCCCGAGGCCAGGGCCATGCAGTTGACGGACACAAACGGCGCGTCCTTGCGCGGCGAGGCGTAGTGGATGGCCTTGGCCACCAGCTCCTTGCCCGTGCCCGATTCGCCGGTGACGAGCACCGTGGATTTCGTGGGCGCGGCCTTGGCCACCATCTCCAGCACCCGCTGCATGGCCTTGCCCCGGCCGATGATGTTCTCCGAGGAGAAGCGGTCCTCGAGCGACTGGCGCAGCAGCATGTTCTCGCGCTGGGCCGCGGCGAAGCGGCTGGCCTTTTCCATGGTGAGGAGGAGTTCGTCGTTGGCGAAAGGCTTGGCGATGTAGTCGAAGGCCCCGATGCGCATGGCCTCGACCGCCCCTTCGATGCTGCCGAAGGCGGTCATGATGATGACCGGGATGTAGGGGAAGTTGCGCTTGACGTGCTCGAGGACCTGCTGCCCGGTGACCTTGGGCATCTTCATGTCCGTGATGACCACGTCCACTTCGGATTCGTCGAGAAAGGCCAGGCCCGTTTCCGGGTCGTCCAGGGCCGTCACGGCGTAGCCCGCGTCCCCGAGCATGGCTTCGAGGATCAGCAGGTAGTTCTTTTCGTCGTCGAGGATGAGAATCTGGCTTGGCATGGCGTCGTCCAGGAAAAGGATTGGGGAGAGCCGTCCCTGCCGGTCTTAGCAGAGGGCTAGGCCGGAGGGAAGGTCATGACCACGCGCGCCCCGCCCTCGGGGACGTTTTCCAGGGCCAGCGCCCCGCCGTGGCTTTCCAGGATGTTGCGCACGATGGCCAGGCCCAGGCCCGTGCCGGCGTCCTTGGTGGTGAAGAAGGGGTCGAGGAGGCGGTCCTTGTGCTCCGGGCAAAACCCCGGCCCGGAGTCGGCGACGGTCAGGGTCACGGCGTCCCTGCCGGCCTCGGCCGCGACCGAAATGGAGGCCGGGCGGGCCTTTTCCTTGTCCTCGGCCAGGGCGTCCAGGGCGTTGGACACGATGTTGTACACGGCCCTGTACAGGAGGTCCTTGTCGCCGCGCACCGTAAGCCCGGGCCGGTAGTCGCGCGAGACGGCCACGCCCATCTCGTCGCACTTCTGCTCCAGGAAGGTCAGCGCCTGGTCGCAGATCACGGCCAGGTCCACCTCGTCCTGGCGCGGCGTCTTGGGCCGGGCGTAGTCCAGGAAGTCGCCCACGGTCTTGGACAGGCGCTTGGACTCGTCGAAGATCGCGCCGAGGAGCTTGGCGTTGACGCCGTCGGCCTCCTTGTTGCGCTTGAGCAGCAGCTCGGCCGTGGAGCGGATGATGCCGAGCGGGTTTCGGATCTCGTGGGCGATGCCGGCCACCATGCGGCCCATGCCGGCGAGCTTTTCCTGCTGCTGGAGCTCGCGTTCCAGCCGTTCGCGGTCGGCGATGCGCTGGGCGTTGATGCGCCCGGCCCGGCTGATGATCACGCGCAGGATGAAAAAGAGCAAAAGCGACGAGGTCAGGGTGGTGGCGATGATGATGCGCTGGAAGTCCACCACCTTCTGGTAGTCGTCGGTGATGTCCTGGGTGAACTCCAGCACGCCCATGATGAAGCCCTGGGGGTTGCCCGGGACCAGCGAACGCTCGGTGCGCAGGGGGTAGATGGTGCGCAGGGTCACGGCGTCGGGCTTGGGGTGGAAGTCGAAGATGCCGCCGAACATGCCCGTGCGGCTGACCAGCTGGAAGCTCGACGTGCCCTGCTCCAGCGCCTCGATGATGGACGTGCCGGCGTAGCCCGTCTGGCCCACCAGCTCCTTGTCCGTGGAGAACGACACCCGCTTGTCGAAGTCGTAGATGCGCACTTCGCTGACGTGGAAGCTGTGGATGGTCGAGAGCACGGTCTTTTCCAGCCGGTCGTACTGGGCGGGCTGGGACAGCTCCACCCGGCCGAAGCCGATGACCGTGGGCAGGGTGAAGCGCTGGTAGATCTGGTGGTTGAGATTCTCGGCCAGAAGCAGGGCGAATTCCTTCTGCTTGGAAAGCACGTCCTGGCGGGCGTAGTTGGACAGGAAGATGGACAGGAACAGGTTGACCAGAAGGATCAAGGCCAGGGAACTCCAGGACAGGAACTTGACCAGTCCCAGGTACTGGTCGCCTTCCGAGCGGGCGGTTTTCTTCACGCCGGGCTCCCTGACCTCCGATCCGTGCGGCCGGCTACAGTTTGCCCAGGAAGTCGCCGATGGCGACCAGGGCCTTTTCCAGGGTGGCGTCGTCCGTGGCGTAGGAAAACCGCAGGCAGCGGTCCTCGCCGAAGGCCACGCCGGGGACCGTGGCCACGCCGGCCTCGGTCAATAGCGCCTCGGACAGGGCCGTGGAATTGGGCACGGCCGCGGTGTAGTACTCCGACAGGCAGGGGAAGAGGTAAAAGGCGCCGTCGGGCGTGGGGCAAAAGGCCTTCTTCCAGGTCTTGATGATGGAAAGGGCCAGGTCGCGGCGGCGCATAAACGCCAGGCGCATCTCCTCCACGCAGTCCATGGGCCCGGTCAGGGCGGCGATGGCCGCCTTCTGGGCGATGGAGCAGATGTTGGAGGTGGACTGGCTCTGCAGGGTGGACATGGCCCGGATCAGGTTCGGATGGGCGATGGCGTAGCCCACGCGCCAGCCGGTCATGGCGAAGCTCTTCGACAGGCCGCCGACCACGGCCACGTGGTCGGGGTGCAGGGCGAAGCCGCCGGCCAGGGAGGCGGGCTTGGCCGGCTCGTAGACCAGCCGGTCGTAGATCTCGTCGGACACGATGACGATGTCGCGCGAGACGGCCCATTCCATGATGGCGTCGAGCGCCGCGGCGGAGTAGTGCGCGCCGGTGGGGTTGGAGGGCGAGTTGAGGATGAGCGCCCGGGTGCACGGGGTGGCGGCCCGGTCCAGGTCCTCGACGTCGACCAGGAAGCCCTTTTCCGGGCTGCTCGGCACGGGCACGGGCGTGGCCCCGGCCAGGCGGACCATGTCCGGGTAGCTCACCCAGTAGGGCGCGGGCACGAGCACTTCCTCGCCGGGGTTGAGCAGAGCCTGGAACAGGGTGTAGAGGGCGTGCTTGCCGCCGTTGGTGAGGATGACCGCCTCCTTGGGGGCGGGCACGCCGTAGGTGTTCTTGTAGTAGGCCGTCACGGCCTCGCGCACGGTGTGGATGCCGGGCACCGGGGTGTAGCGGGTGAAGTTGTCGTCGATGGCCTTTTTGGCGGCGTCCTTGATGTGGGCCGGGGTGTTGAAGTCGGGTTCGCCGGCCGAGAGGTCGAGGATGGCCTTGCCCTGGCGACGCAGGTCGGCGGCCTTGGCGGCCATGCCGAGGGTTGCCGAGGGGGCGACGAGACGCATACGAAGGGCGGTGCGCATGGCCCGGAATCCTTGCTTGGGGGTTTTCACGAACGGCCGCGAACGCGCGGCCGTTTATCAACATAGCGCGGAATGCGCCAAAGGTAAATCATGGTCTCCCGTTCGCAAGCGCCCGTGACCCTGCCCCTGTCCGGACCCCTGGTCACGGCCCGGTTCGTGCGCCGCCGCCTGCGCTTCCTCGTCGACGTGGAGGGCGAGGGCGGCCCCTTCACCGCCCACGCCAACAACACCGGCTCCATGCTCGGCCTTTTGCGCCCGGGCCGCGTCGTCGGCCTGTCCGTGTCCGACAACCCCAAGCGCAAGCTGGCCCACACCCTGGAGATGGTGCGGCTGCCGGATTTCAGGGGCGACTTCTGGGTCGGGGTCAACACGCTCACGCCCAACCGGCTTTTTCGCCTGGCCTTCCTGGCCGGGGCCTTTCCGGACCTGGCCGGCTATGACGCCGTGCGCCCCGAGCCGGCTTTCGCCCACGGCCGGCTGGACTTCGTCCTGGCCGGCCCGGCCGGGCAGTGTTTCGTGGAGTGCAAAAACGTCACCATGGTCGAGGACGGCGCGGTCATGTTTCCGGACGCGGCCACGCAGCGGGGCTGCAAGCATCTGGTGGAACTGACCCGCCTGGCCCGGGAGGGGCGCTGCCGGGCGGCGCTTTTTTTCTGCGTCCAGCGGCCGGACGGGGACTGCTTCGCCCCGGCCGAGGTCGTGGACCCGGACTACGCGGCGCTTTTGCGCCGGGCCGTGGCCGCCGGGGTGCTGGTGCTGGCCTACCGGGCCGCGGCCTCGCCCGAGGGGATCAGCCTCGGGGAGCGCCTGCCGCTTTCCCCGGCCTGCCTGGACGAAGCGCGAAAAGGCCCATGACCCGCCGGGCGGCCGGCGCTTCCACCCGCCGGGCCAGGAACAGGCCGACGGCCACGGTGGCGGCCATGCCGCAGGGGACCGCCGCCAGCCACCAGCCCGGGCCGTGCTTGGCCAGGGCCTGCCAGGGTTCGAGGGTCAGGGGCTGGAGCAGGTAGACCGACAGGCTGGCCCCGGCCAGGGTCGTCGTCGCCCGCCAGCCGGCCCAGGCCGGGGGGCGCGCCGCCAGGGCCAGGCAGACGGCGGCCAGAAGCGGCGCGTACAGGGCGTTGTTGGCCAGAACCGACAGGAAGAACGAATCCCGGGGAAAGGGCGCGGCGGCAAGCGCCACGAGCCCGATCCCGGCCGCCGGCCCGAGCCAGGCCGGGCCGCGCCCGCCGAGGAGAAAGAACCGGGCCGTGGCCATGCCGCACAGAAATTCCAGGGCCCGCAGATAGGGCGCGGTGTAGGTGAGCCACTGGAAGTACAGCCCGGCCAGCTCCACGGCCCGCTCGGCGTAGTCCGGGTGGTCCCTCGCCACCCGGGCGAAAAGCGCCGGCCAGGACGCGGCGATCATGGCGTCGCAGGCCGCGGCTGCGCCGAGGGCCAGGCCGGCGGCCACGAGGGCGGTCCGCCGCGTGGCCAGGGCCTGCACCGGGCGCAGCAGCAGCGGGAAGAGCAGGTAGAAGAAGGCCTCGGTGCTCACGGCCCAGCCGATGGGGAAGACCGAGGGCGACTGCGGCGCGAAGAACCATGTCTGAACCAGGGCCAGGTGGGCCGGCAGGCTCACGGCGCAGCGCGAGAAGAAATCCGGCTCCTTGAGCAGGGGGCCGACCGTGTTGGCCGCGAGCAAAAGCAGGTAGACCGGGTAGACCCGGGCCAGCCGGGCCACGGCGAAGCGCCCCGGACGGAAGGGGCCCGCGCCCGGGCGCGGGGCGTGGGTGTAGAAGAGCACGAAGCCCGACAGCACGAAGAAGCCGGAAAGCCCGGCCTGGGTCAGGCGGGCCGCCGGCGCGGCCAGGTAGGGATGGCTCGGCAGGGGGGTGAGCCAGGCCAGGGCGTGGCCGGCCAGCACGGCCAGGGCGGCCAGGGCCCGCAGTCCCCCCAGGCCGGGCAGAAAGGGCGGCTTGCCGGCGGCGTTTTCCATCGGGCTCCCCTATCAGGATGCGCGCGGCCTGAAAAGCCGCCTCTGGCGGAGATGACAAAGCGCCCATGAGTTCGTATTCTATGAAAAGCGATGCCGGGATCGCCCGGCCTCGCCCATTCCCAACGCCCTTTTCCCAGACGGAATCCATGACGCACACCCTTCGCCCCAAAGACCTGCGCGCGGCCTGCGACCCCGCTTCCCTGCCCTTTGCCGACAGCCGGGACATCCCCGACGACGCCCAGGCCCTGACCAAGACCCAGCCCCGGGCCCACGCCGCCCTGAGCCTGGCCCTGTCCATCGGCGGCCGGGAACACAACGTCTACCTGGCCGGCGAGCCCTCCATGGGCCGCACCCATTTCGCCCGCCGCTTTCTGGACCCCGAGGCGGCCAAGGGGGCCACGCCCCCGGACTGGCTCTACGTCCACAATTTCGACGACCCCGACCGGCCCCGGGCCGTGTCGTTGCCGGCCGGCCAGGGAAAGGGCTTCAAGACCGCCCTGGCCAAGGCTGTTGGCGACCTGCGCGAGGAGATCCCGGCCCGCTTCGAGCGCGAGGCCTACCAGACCGAGAAGCAGACGCTGCTGCGCGGTTACAACGCCGACCGCGAGACCGTGCTCGACGAGATGGAGGAGCGCGCCAAGTCCGAAGGCTACAGCCTGTTCGTGGACGACCAGGGCGGCTTCACCCTGTATCCGCTGCTCGAGGGCAAGGTTGTCTCCGACGAGGAGTTCGAGCGCCTGGACCCGGAGCTCAAAAAGGCGCTCAAGACCAAGGGCGACCGGCTGCTGGAGGAGATGGGCTCGGCCCTGCGGCGTCTGTCCAAGGAGGAGCGCGGCTACCGCGACCGGGAAAAGGACCTGGAGCGGACCACGGCCGGCGAGGTCGTGGACGCCCATCTGGCCGCCCTGGCCCCGTACCGGGAGGCCAGCCCGGCCATCGACGGCTTCCTTTCCGCCATGCGCGCCGACATCCTGGACAACATCGACGCCTTCATGCCCCAGCCGGCCCAGGCCGCGCCGCCGCCGCCCCCCCACGGCGAGCAGCCCTATCCCGACGACGTCTTCTACCGCTACGAGGCCAACCTGTTCGTGGACAACGGACAGCTCGCCGGCGCGCCCGTGGTCATCGAGGACCACCCCACCTATTTCAACCTCATGGGCTGCATCGAGCGCGAATCCGAGATGGGCGCGCTCTACACCGACTTCACCCTCATCAAGGCCGGTTCGCTGCACCGGGCCAACGGCGGCTTCCTCATCATCCGCGTGGACGACATCTCGGCCAACCCCGGGGCCTGGGAAGGGCTTCTGCGCGCCCTGCGCGCGGGCCTGGGAAGGGTGGAGGACCCGGCCGAGGGCGGCGAGCACGTGCGCACCCGCACCATCGAGCCCGAGCCCGTGCCGCTCGACCTCAAGGTGGTGCTGGTCGGCCCGGACGAGGCCCACGAGGTGCTGCTCTACAGCGACGAGCGCTTCGGCAAGCTCTTCAAGATCAAGGCCCACCTCCAGGAGACCATGCCGCGCACCGAGGAGAACGTGCGCGTCTACCTGAGTCTGGCCGCCCGGGTCGTGCGCGAGGCCGGGCTGCCGCCCTTCGACCGGTCCGCCCTGGCCGGGCTCGTGGAATACGCCTCGCTTCTGGCCGAGGACCAGGCCAGGCTTTCGCTGAAGCTCCCCCTGGCCCGGGAGCTCATGATCGAGGCCGCCGCCCTGGCCCGGCGCGAGGGCGCGGCGGCGGTCGGCGCGGCCCATCTGGCCCTGGCCCGCCGGGCCCGCGATTTCCGGGCCAACCTCTACGAGGAGGAATACCTCGAGGAGTACGACCGGGAGATGATCAAGGTCGGCACCACGGGCGAGGCCGTGGGCCGGGCCAACGGCCTGTCCGTGCGCATGTACGGCGACTACGCCTTCGGGCTGCCGCACCAGATCGCCTGCACCGTGGGCGTGGGCCACGGCGGCATCCTCGACCTCGAACGCGAGGCCGAGCTGGGCGGGCCCATCCACACCAAGGGCATGATGATTTTAAAAAGCTACCTCACCGGCCGCTTCGCCCAGGACAAGGCCCTGGTCATGACCGGATCGCTGTGCTTCGAGCAGAACTACGCCGAGGTGGAGGGCGATTCGGCCTCGGGCGCGGAGCTGGCGGCGCTGCTCTCGGCCCTGGCCGAGCGGCCCATCAAGCTGCGCTACGCCATGACCGGCGCGGTGTCCCAGTCCGGGGCCATCCTGGCCGTGGGGGGCCTCAACGAAAAGATCCGCGGCTTCTTCACGGTCTGCCGCCGCCGGGGCCTCACCGGCGACCAGGGGGTGCTCCTGCCGGCGGACAACGTGGTCAACCTCATGCTCGACGACGACATCGTGGAGGCCGTGGACAAGGGGCTTTTCCATATCTTCCCCGTGACCACCATCGAGGAGGCCATGGAGATCCTGACCGGCATTCCGGCCGGCGCGCCCGGCCCGGACGGCAGGTTCCCGCCCGAAAGCCTCTACGCCCTGGTGGACGCCCGCCTGGCCCGGCTCGCCCGCTGCGCCCCGGCCGGCTTCCCCCCGCCGCAACCCGGACAAGGATGAGCCGCCATGGCCAGCAACTGGTTCGATGAAAAGCGCGCCGAGTTCATGCGCGACCTGCTGCGGGACTACTGTCTGGCCGTGCAGGTGCTGGAGCGGCTCTTCCGCGATTTCGACCGCTCCGGGACCATGGCCTTCGAGGATTTGAAGGACCTGCTCGGCGAGGAGATGAACAAGGGACTGCTGTGGCGGCTCAAGGACACGGCCCACCACCTCTTTCGCGAGGGCGGCGGCGCGAGCCTCGTCGGCCAGTTCCTGGACTGGTGCATCGGCTACATCTTCCACGAGTCCATGAAGCTCAAGGAGGACGCCTACCAGCAGCAGAACTACGCCCCGTGGTTCCGCTCCATGCAGGAGCGCGAACTGCCGGAGCCCGACCTCATCATCAGCCGGGAGCTTTTCCAGCTGCTCATGCAGACCGCCGAGAGCATGCAGCGGGAGATACGCCGCATCCGGTTCCTGTTCGGCGAGTGCCGCAAGCTCTTTCCGCTTTTCTTCGCCGACCAGAAGGAAAACCACTGGCTGGCCCGGTTTCTCTTCAAGCGCAACGACCTTGTGCGCGAGGTCTTCGGCCAGGGCTACCGGGAACTCATCCGGGGCGTCTACGGCAACGCGCCGGAGCTGCTCTACGTCATGGCCTCGCGCAGCCTGCGCGAGGGCGGCTGGATGAAGCAGGCCGCCGAGGCGGCCGAGGAAGCCTGCCGCCTGTGCCCCCAAAGCGAACCCGCCCGCCGCGAAAAAGAGATCGTCGACACCTGGCGCGCCCATTTGCGGGCGTAAGGGACGGGAAGAGAAGAAGCCTCCGGCGGCCGGGGGGCGGACCCCCTCGCAGGGGGAAAGGCTACTGGAGAAGCAGGCTGATCCAGGGCTGGGCGGCGTCCGAACCGCATGGAGCGCGTCTTGGAAACGTGGCTGGGGGCGATCGACGGAGAGGCGAATAGACTATACAAGACACCCCATGCGTGCTCAAGAGGTCGGAAGCCGCCGGTCGCATCATGACCGGGACGTCATGCCGCGCGTCGCGGAGCGCCGGCCGTGAACGCCCCGGCCGCGCTGTGGCGCAGGCTCCTCGCCTCCACCCTGGCCACCTCCCTGGCCCTGGTGCTGGTCATCCTCCTGGCCGCCTCGGCCGCCTTCTATTTTCTTGAATTCCAGGGCGAGCCCGACAAGACTTTCTTCGACGCCCTGTGGTGGGCCATGGTCACGCTGTCCACCGTGGGCTACGGCGACATCGTGCCGACCACCGTGGCCGGCCGGCTGGTGGCCATGGCCATCATGGCCACGGGCGTGGGGGTCATGGCCACGCTGACCGGCAGCCTGGCCTCGGCGCTCATCGAACGCAAGAACCGCAAACGTCAGGGGCTATTGCCAGTGAAGACCTCCGATCACTGCCTCGTGCTTGGCGTCAACGCCCAGGCTCCGGAACTCTTGCGCGCCCTGGCCCTGGCCGCTCCGGACAAGCGCGGCCCGGCCGTGGTGCTGGTCGCGCCCGTCACGCCGGAAGCGTTCGAGGAAATGGCCGCGGACCTGGACCTCGGCGACCGGCTGGGGTTTTGCCGGGGCAACCCGGCCCACGAGCCGACGCTCGGCCGGGCCTCGCCGGAAACGGCCCGTTCCGCCTACATTCTGTCCCAGGACGAGCTTTCTCCCGAGGACGCCGACCAGCAGACGCTGCTGACCGCCCTGACCTTCCGGGGCCTGGCCCCCAAGGTGCGGCTTTGCGCCGAGGCCTTGCTGGAAGCCAGCCGCAAGCCGCTTGGCCGCGCCGGGGTGGACGTGACCGTGGTGCGCGGCGAGCTGGCCGGCCGGGCGCTGGGGGCCATGGGCGAGCATCCGGCCCTGTGGCATTTCCTGGAGCGCCTGCTCGGCGGCGTCGGCGGGCGGTCCATGAAGGCCCGGGCCCTTGCGGCCGAGGAAAAGGCCTTGCCCTTTTCCAAGCTCGTGGTCCGGTCCCTGGAGGCCGGCGAGGAGATGCCGGTGGCGGTCTTCCGGCTGCGCCGCGACATCGACATCCGGGAGCTGCTCGACGCGGACTCGGCCCTGGATCGGTTCATCGCCGAGCTGTTCGAGGCCTACGGCCAGGACGGCCGCATCGGCAGCGAAGGGCCGCGCGTGGTGGTCAATCCCGGCGACGGCGTAAGCCTCGCGGACTACGACGGGCTGATCGTGCTGCGCCGGGGCGGCGAGGCCAGGGACGGGGTCGGCCGGGCCGCGGCCGGGGACGGAGGGGCGTAGATGGGCGAGGCATCCTGGGCCAGGGCCGAGCTTTTCGCCGGGCTTTCGCCCGAGGAGCTCGCCGCCGTGCGGCCTTCCTTCGAAGAGGTGGCGCTTCCCGCCGGCCGCGACGTCATCGCCGAGGGCGCGCCCGGGGACGACATGTTCATCCTGGTTTCGGGCAAGGTGCGGGTGCGCAAGGCCATGGTGCAAAAGGGCATCGCCGTGCCGGCCCTGGAGGCCGAGGCCGGCGGCAAGACCTTGGCCGACCTGTCCGACGCCCAGAGTCCCTTTTTTGGCGAGATGGCGCTCCTTGACCACGACATCCGCTCGGCCAGCGTCACGTGCCTGACGGACTGCCGGTTCCTGCGCATCGACCGCGACCGCTTCTTCGCCTTCCTGGCCGAGCGGCCGGACATCGGCGTCAAGCTGGTCACGGCCCTGGCCAAGCGCCTGGCCCGGGTCGTGCGCAAGAACAACAACGAGATCGTGAAGCTGACCACGGCCCTGGCCCTGGTCCTGAGCCGCCGGGGGCAGGGCAGGGGATAGCGCCGCGTCATTTCTTGAGCGCCGGGTGCTCCATGACGATCTCGCCCTCGACGTAGCGGAAGACCACGTCGCGCGCGCCCTCGGGCACGGACAGCACGGCCTCGCCGATGCCGATCTCCACGTTGGCCCCGACCGTGCCCGGCACGATCACCCGGCAGGTGGAAAAGCGCCGCATGGCCGCGGGATGCGACCACAGCCGCGCCAGTTGGGACTGGCAGGAATCGAGCAGCCGTTCCAGGCGCGGCAGCTCCAGGCCGCAGGCCTCGGAACGCTCGCCGCCGCGCGCCACCTCGTCCCGGCAGGCGGCCAGCTCCATGAGCAGCTCGCGCACCCGCGCCTTGAGGTGCTGGTCCTGGTGGATGCGCTCGGGATCGTAGCCGAGAAGCAGCCGCGTCTGGCTCTGGCTGCCGCCGCCGAGCTGCTCGCCCACGTAGGCCGCCTCGCCGCAGTAGGCCTCGCCCCCGGCCAGACGCCCCTTGACCGCGAGCTTCTCCCCGGCGAACAGCCGGCAGTGCATGCTCGCGCCGTCGACCAGGATGTTCTGGCCGGCGTGCAGCACGGCGTTCTCGCAGTACCGGGTGCGGATGCTCTTGCCGGCCCGCAGCGTGGCCCGGCCGCCGCCCTGGATGCCGGCCTGGCAGACGACGCCGCCCATGGCCCGCAGTTTGGCCCCCTCCACCGTGCCCCGCACGGTGATGTTGCGGCCCATGACCAGAAAGCCCGAACGCACGCCGCCGCCGACGAGCACGTCGCCCACGGCCACGATGTTGCCGGTGTGGAAATCGATGTCGCGCCCCACGGAAAGCGTCTCGCGCACCAGGATCGAACCGTCCACGCGGGAGACGTGGCCGTTGACCGCGGCGAGCAGCCGCCTGGGGTCGGCGGGGTCCACGCGGCAGCCCTCGCCGTGGGGAAAGGCCAGGTCCTCGGAAACCACGCTGCCCGGTTCGGGCGTCTCGCCGGCGGAGAACCCCACCCACTCGGCCAGCAGCTGGCCGGCCACCACGTTCTGGGCGTAGCCCAGGTCGTACTGGTCCACCGACCCGTCCTCGCGGCTTTTGGGGCGCAGCCGGCGGCGTTCGTAGTCCGGATCGAAATGGTGTCTGAGGAAGTACGGCATGGGGTTCCGCCGGGTTTCCAGGCTGCCTGTGGGTTAGATTCCCATTATCTTTTCCGTACCCAACCCCTTGGGTTTGCACAAGCCCCGTCCGGCCTGGGTCGCGGGCGTCGGGCCGTCTTCGCGGCCCGGCCCGATTGACGCCCGGGAATGAATATTTTACCCTTCCATACTTTTCCCAGGTCATCCATCCGGCGCAATGGCGCGCCCAAACCACCAATTAGGCGAAACCTATGGAAACTCTCCGCACTCTTCCGGGCGACGACGTCCGGCAAATCATGTGGCGTTTCGCGGACCGCTTCGACCTCCAGATGGCCGTCCAATCCACCCGCGCCGTGGCCCGGGGGCTGGTCGCCCGCCTGGTGGCCGAGGGCGCGCGCCACTCCCACGAATGGACCGAGCAGAAAAAACAGCTCCTGGCCGCCTTCGACGAATCCGGCATCACCGCCGTGTTCCTCGATCCGCACCAGGGCGGCTTCATCGAGGGCCCCAAGAACATGGCCCTGGCCCTGGTCGCCTTCGAGTTGTCCTGGGTGGACGCCGGCGCGGCCACCTGCTCCCTGGCCAGCAACCTGGCCCTGTCCCCCATCCACGAGCGCGGCACCACCGAGCAGCGCGACCATTACATGAGCCTGTGCGCCCCGGCCCCGGACAAGGAGCCCTGGCGCGGGGCCTTCGCCCTGACCGAGCCCCTGCCCTACGTCGGCGTGGACACCGGCGTGCTCGTCGGCAAGGTGCGCATCGACTCCTGGGAGGACGGCCAGGAGCCCATGCTCCAGGTGGACAAGCGCGGCCGCTTCATCACCGGCATGGACTTCGCCAACTTCGCCACCGCCGCCGTGGACACCGCCGACCCGCGCATCAAGTCCTCGTGCATGGTCATCCTGGAAGAAACCGACCCGGGCCTGTTCGACCGCGGCGCGCCCACCCTCAAGATGGTCCACCAGCTGTCCTCCACCCGCGACCCGGTCTTCAGCCTGAAGGTGCCGGCCAGCCGCATCATCGGCGGCTACACGGTGAAAGACGGCTGCATCGTGCCCAACTACTCCCACTCCGAGATCATCGCCGCCGTGTTCCACCGCACCCGGGTGCCGGTGGCGCTCATGACCACGGCCAAGCTGCTCTCCGCCGTGGAGCCGGTCATCCGCTACCAGCGCGGCCGCTTCCGGGGCGGCGACGCCTGCGCCGAGGGCACGCCCAAGTTCGAGCTGGGGCTCCAGCAGAAGCAGGACGCCCCCATCCGCCTGGCCGAAGTCTGGGCCGCCGGCGAGGCCGGCGCGTCCATGGGCTTCGCCACGGCGCGGCTCTTCGACAGCCTCGACCCCACGGAAAAGGCCAAGGACGCGGCCCTGGCCGCCGCCGGCGTCTCGGGCATGCGCGCCCAGCTCACGGCGCTCAAAAAGGTCCTGCCCCAGTCCGTGGAATACGTGAACCTGCTGTTTTCTCCCGAGGAAACCCGCGACGCCGCCCGCTTCGCCGCACTCGACGCCGACGCGGTGGTCAAGTACCAGGCGCTCGAGGCCGAGGCCGGCGTGCTCTGCCCGGCCTGCAAGCTCTGGAACACCGGCCACGGCGCGACCGTCATGCGCGAGGCCGTGGCCATGATGGGCGGCTACGGCATCACCGAGGACTGCCCCGGATTCCTGTTCCACAAGTGGAACGACTCCCAGCTCGAAGCCACCTACGAAGGCCCCGAGTGCGTGCAGCGCCGCCAGCTCTCCGTCACCATGGCCAGCGACGTCTTCGCCGTGTACTGCGACAACTACGTCGCCGAGATGGAGCGCGTGGCCGCTTCCAACCCGGAAACCGGCGCGGCCACGGTCGCCGCCGGGTTGCGCCTGTGGAAGGCCGCCCTGGACATCCTCTCGGCCGGCAAGGACGCCGACGGCAAGAAGCTCTACCACGGCAACCGGCAAGCCGTGACCTTCCCCCTGGCCGACGCGCTCTGTCCGCTGCTGGCCAGCCGCGCCTTCGTCTGCGACATCCTGGAGCTGGCCGCCAAGGGGCCGGAAAACCCGGTCGTGGCCGAGGGGCTTGCCGGCTACCTGTCCTTTTTCAGCGACCTCTCCAGGCTCCAGGCCGCCAAGGCCGCGGGCGAGGCGGCGCGCGCGTGCGCGAACCTCGTTTTCGGCTACGCCCCCGAGGGCGCGGACCTGGCCGCCTTCGGCGCGCTGCGCGCCGCCGTGGACGCCTCCCTCGTCGGCGTCGGCGCGGCCCGCGAACGCGCCGGCCAGGCCATCACCCAGGTGATGATCCCGGAGGCGCTGGATTACCCGATGTAGGAAGAGAAGATCGGGGCGCTGCCCCGAACCCCGCCGGGGGGGATAATCCCCCCCGGACCCCCTTGCCGGGGGGCGCGGCCGGGACGGCGGAAGACCGCCC
>JAEWCY010000069.1 GCA_023390395.1 Pseudomonadota bacterium
CGGCCCCTCCTGGCCGCCGGAGGCATCTTCCTCCCCCGCTTCTACACTTTCCCGCTATGCCCGAAGCCGCCGCTGCCGCGGCGGGTGTCGCCGAGTTCTTCCACGGCGATGACGACGGGCCGGACGACCGGCGCGAGAATGAGTTGGGCGATGCGTTCGTGGCGCGAGATGGTGCGGGCTTCGCCTGCGGTATTGAGCAGCCAGACGATGATTTCGCCACGGTAGTCCGGGTCGATGACGCCCACGCCCTGGGCCACGGTCAGGCCGTGTTTGGCCCCGAGCCCGGAGCGGGAATAGACGAAACCGGCCAGGCCCGGTGTTTCGATCTCGATGGCGATGCCTGTCGGGATGGCGGCGCGCGCGCCCGGCGCGCTGGTCAGGGGCTCGGCGTCGCTGTCGGCGCGCAGGTCCATGCCGGCCGAACCGGGCGTGGCCACGGACGGCGGATTGGCGCGGCTCGACTCCCGGAGGAACTTGATGCGCAGGGCGCTTGTGGGGATGGACATGGGCGAACCTCCGGCAAGACGATAGGCGGGCTAACGTAGCGTATTCGCTGCATTTGTAAATAAAATTTAATGTACCGGAATACAAGGATTTTTTCGATCGCGCGCCAGGGCTGTGACATTTTGTCCCCGGTCTTGCCTTTTCACAGGCGTTGTGGGTAGATGCCGCACAAGGGCACGGACTGCGCGGCATGACGCGCCGCGGCGCGTTGCCTGGACAAAGGGGAGTATATGCAGCCGTTACGCGTTTACAGCGTTGTGCCGAAGTTGCCGGCCAAGCTCAAACCGCTTTGGGAGCTGGCCTACAATCTGCTTTTCGCGTGGAACGACGACATCGCGTCGCTTTTTGCCCAGGTCGACCGCAAATTGTGGCGGGAGTGCTCCGGCAATCCGGTGGGCTTCCTCAACCGCCTGCCCCAGAAGACCCTGGAGACCCTGGCCGAGGACGACTTCTTCGTGGAGCGGGTGGGCGACCTGCGCCAAACGCTTGCGATCTACCTGGCGCGCAAGACCACCTCGATTCCCTTTCCCGACCGCGACGGCCAGCCGGTCGTGGCCTATTTCAGCCTGGAATACGGCATCAGCGCCTGCCTGCCCGTGTATTCCGGCGGCCTTGGCATCCTCGCCGGAGACCACCTCAAATCGGCGAGCGACCTTTGCGTGCCCCTGGTCGGCATCGGCCTGTGCTACCAGCAGGGCTACTTTCGCCAGTACCTCACCGCCGACGGCTGGCAGCAGGAACGCTACCCGATCTACGACTTTGAGCAGATGCCGCTCTCGCTTTGCAAAAAGGAAGACGGCGAGCGCATCCTCATCCATGTGGACCTGCGCGGCGAGCGCGTTTACGCGCAGATCTGGAAGGCGCAGGTCGGCCGCGTGGCGCTCTATCTCCTGGACACCAACGTGCCCGAGAACCAGCCCGGCTCGCGCCAGCTCACCAACCGCCTCTACGGCGGCGACCTGGAAACGCGCGTGCGCCAGGAATACCTGCTCGGCATCGGCGGCGTGCGCGCCCTGGAGGCGCTCGAGCTCAAGCCCAAGGTCATCCACATGAACGAGGGCCATTCGGCGTTCGCGGGCCTGGAGCGCACAGCCAACTTCATGGACAAGCACAAGCTGTCCTTCGAGGCGGCCATGGAGCTCGTGGCCTCGAGCTCCATCTTCACCACGCACACGCCCGTGCCGGCGGGCAACGACCGTTTTCCGCCGGAACTCATCCAGCTCTATTTCGAGGACTACGCCAAGCGCCTGGGCCTGGCCTTCAAGGTGCTGCTCGCCCTTGGCCGCGAGGACCCGCGCAACGACTCCGAGCACTTCTGCATGCCGGTGCTGGCGCTCAAGCTCTCGCGGTTCAACAACGGCGTGTCCCAGTTGCACGGCGTGGTCTCGCGCCGGATGTGGAATCGGGTCTGGAACCAGTATCCGGTGGAGGACGTGCCCATCGGGGCCATCACCAACGGCGTGCACGTGCCGACCTGGGTCGCCCAGGACATGGCCGCGCTCTACGACCGCTACTTCGGGGCCAATTGGCGCGAGGATCCGGACACGAACCGGGTGTTCGCCCAGACGCACCTCATCTCCGACGCCGAGCTGTGGCGCACCCACGAGCGGCTGCGCGAGCGGCTGGTCGGCTACGTGCGCGAGCGGCTGCGGGAGCAGCTCCTCGCCCGGGGGGCCAAGCGCAAGGAACTGCAGGCCGCCGAGGAGGTGCTCGATCCCCAGGCGCTCACCATCGGTTTCGCCCGCCGTTTCGCCACCTACAAGCGGGCCAACCTGCTGCTCTCGGACAAGGAGCGGCTGCTCAAGATCCTGTCCGATTCCACCCGGCCCGTGCAGTTCGTCTTCGCCGGCAAGGCCCATCCCCACGACAACGAGGGCAAGAAGATCATCCAGGAGCTGGTGCAGCTGTGCAACAGCCCGCAGTGCCGGTTCAACATGGTCTTCCTGGAAGACTACGACATGGAGATCGCCAGCTACCTGGTGCAGGGCGTGGACGTCTGGCTCAACACCCCCCGCCGGCCGCTGGAGGCCTGCGGCACCAGCGGCATGAAGGCCATGTGCAATGGCGTGCTCAACTACAGCACCCTGGACGGCTGGTGGGCCGAGGCCTGGAAGCCGGACAACAGCGTGGGCTGGGCCATCGGCCAGGGCGAGGAGTACGAGGACGGCGGCTACCAGGACTTCGTGGAGAGCCAGACGCTGTACAACATCCTGGAAAACGAGATCATCCCGACCTTCTACGACCGGGGCCACCACGGCAGCCTGCCGCGCAACTGGATCCGCAAGATGAAGGACTCCATCGCCGAGCTCGCGCCGTTGTACAACTCCCACCGCATGGTGGAGGACTACGCCCGCGTCGCCTACGTGCCGGCGCTGGAGAACTACAACCGCCTCACCCGCGACGACTGCGCCGCGGCCAAGGACTTGGCCTCCTGGCGCATGGACATGATGACCAAGTGGGGGAGCCTCGACATCCGCAACATCCGGGCCGACGAGCACGACCAGCTGCACGTGGGCGACGCCGTGCGCGTGCGGGCCGAGGTGCACCTAAACGGCATCCGGCCCCAGGACGTGGAAGTGCAGATCTACGCCGGCCGCCTCGACATCGAGGGCAAGTTCGCCCAGCGCGAGACCGTCAACATGCGGCCCGTGGAGACCATGGACGACGGCTGGACCGTCTACGTCGGCGAAGTCCAGCCCGCCGAGGCCGGCCGTTTCGGCTTCACCGTGCGCATTCTGCCGCACCACCCGCTGCTCCTCGATTCCCACTCCCTGGGCCTCATCCGCTGGGCGTCGGCCTAGGCGGAGGAAGAGCGGGGGAGGGGGATGCCTCCGGCGTCCAGGAGGGGGCGACCCCCTCCTGGACCTCCCCGCTAGGGGGGACGCAGGGGGGTAAGACAGTCGATTTGTGAAAGTGTTTCAGGGGCGGCGGGGCGAGGCTTTGAAGGCTCGTCCCGCCGCTTCGTTGCAATGGGGGGACCAGATGCGCGGAAAAGCGATGTGCAAGGGCGTCTTGCCGGTTCTGCTGGCGGTGTTCGTTTGGGGACTGGCCCTGCCGGCCCTGGCCGGGCAGGGCGGGGAGGCGGCCTTGCGCCGGGGCCTGGCGGATCTGGAGCGGCAAGCCGGCGGCCGGCTCGGCCTGGCCTTGCTCGATCCGGCCACGGGCCGGCGATTCACCTATCGCGGGGACGAGCGGTTTCCCCTGTGCAGCACCTTCAAGCTGGCGCTGGCCGCCGCCGTGCTGCGCAAAAGCCAGGACGAGCCGGGCCTGCTCGCGCAGCCCGTGGCCTACGGGCCGGACGATTTGCTTGCCTGGGCTCCCGCGACGCGCAAGGCCCTGGAGCAAGGCCAGGCCATGACCGTGGAAGAGCTGTGCGCCGCCGCGATCGAGTACAGCGACAACACCGCCGCCAACCTGCTTCTGGACCGTCTCGGCGGTCCGGCGGCGCTCACGGCCTATGTCCGAAGCCTCGGGGACAAGACCTTCCGCCTGGACCGCCGCGAGCCCGACCTCAACACGGCCGTGCCGGGCGATTCCCGGGACACCACCACGCCCGAGGCCATGGCCCGCACCGTTGAAAGGCTCGTTCTCGGCGACGGGCTGCCCAGGGCGCAGCAGGAAACGCTCGCCGCCTGGCTCAAGGGCAACACCACGGGCGATGCCAGCATCCGCGCCGGCGTCCCGCCCGGCTGGACCGTCGGCGACAAGACCGGCAGCGGCGATTGCGGCACGACCAACGACGTGGCCGTGCTCTGGCCGCCCCAGGGCGGACCGATGGTGCTGGCGGTCTATTTCACGCAGCCGCGCAAGGACGCCCCGCCGCGCAAGGACGTGCTGGCGGCGGCGACGCGGTTGGTGCTGGGGGCGGCCTCTCGGCGATCGTGAGGAGCCCGGCCAGGAGTCGCAGTCAGGCGTCGTTTCGGCGGCGGGCAGCCTTGGCGGCCGCGACGTATCACCGTCCGGCTTGCCTAGTGTCGCCAAGGTTTGCTATATTCCACATGAAGTATGAGCACTTGAAAATGCTGCCGAGGTAAAGATGTCGCCCATGAAAATGGTTCTGGTGTTCGCTCCTTGGCTGGCGTTCTTGGTCATAGCGCAGGGGAGCCTTTTCAGGTTGAAAATCAGTCTTGCGACCGCATTGGTTCTTTGCGTCGTCCTGGGCGTGCTGCGCATTCACCGGGGGATCATCTTGTGGACCGGACTCGTTTTCTTTGTCCTTGCGACGGTGCTCGTCGTGGGATTCGAAAACGGTGTGGTGATCAAATATATGGGGATGATGACGAGCGGCTTTCTGGGATTGGCCGCATGGATCGGAATAGCCGTCGGAAAACCGTTCACCCTGGACTATGCCAGGGAGCAGGTCGCCAAAGGGGTGCGGGAAAGCGGGGAATTCATAAAATCGAACGTGATCGTCTCATCGGTCTGGGCGTTCGTGTTCTCGTTGAACGCGCTCCTGGCGTATGGGAAAGCGAACCATTTCCTGATGCCGGGCGTTGCATATGAGGTCTTTCCCAACGCCATGCTCGTCATGACGGTCGTTTTTACGTCATGGTACACCAAAAGGGCGCGCGCGAAGCGGCAGCGGGAAAGTCCCCACGCCACGCATGGATGAACGAAGCGGGAAGCGCGGCAAGCGGGAGCGGGGAAGATGTCGCGCGCGCAGAAGAAAATACGGTCGTGCATTACGGGAAGGCCACGACTTGGTTTCTGCCGAGTTGTTTTGCTTTGTAAAGGGCTTGGTCGGCTTTGCATAAAAGTTCTTTGAAAGAATATTCGGAAAACGATGCCGTGCAGATGCCGCAGCTTGTGGTGATGGTGATGGATTTGTCCTCGTATACGATGACGTTTCGCGAAACGCTTGCCCGAAACCGTTGCATGATGTTCAAGGCTTCACTTTCGTCGGCTTGCGTCAGCACCACCCCGAATTCATCGCCGCCTATTCTTCCTACGATATCCGTGGCGCGAAAGTGCGCTGCGGCGATTTTGCTGAATTCTTTAAGAACGGCATCACCGGCGAGATGTCCGTATTCGTCGTTCACGGTCTTGAAATAGTCGATGTCGATCATGGCCACGACAAATGAAGAACCGCATACTCTTGGACTTTTAAGAAACAACTCCCCCATTTCGATGAACTGACGTCTGTTGAGAAGTCCCGTCAGGTCATCGGTGCAGGCCAGCTTCTTGAGTTCCGTTTCCTGAACAACCTTGTTTGTGATGTCGATGATGATGCCGTTCCAGAGGCTTTCATTGTCGGAGAGCTTCAAGGGATTCGATTGGATACGCATCCATCGTGTCTCTCCCCGTGTAATGTATCGTCCTTCCCAGTGGAAAGGCTGCAAAGTCTGTGCCGCAAGTTTGTCGGCCCGGTCAAGATCGGGGCGGTCTTCTGGATGAATGGTGTCGTGCACGAATTTTGATGCCCGCAGGGCGTCTTCCATGCGTATGTCGAGTATCTTGCACATGGATTTGCTCACGAACTCAAATGACCGTTCTCCATTTTCATGGATTCGCATGGCATATACCCCGCCGGGGATACGCGATGTCAAATCATGGTATTTGTAGTTCGCTTCCACGAGCAGGTCCTGCGTCCTTTTCAGC
This sequence comes from Pseudomonadota bacterium, assembly GCA_023390395.1. Taxonomy (GTDB): domain Bacteria; phylum Desulfobacterota; class Desulfovibrionia; order Desulfovibrionales; family Desulfovibrionaceae; genus Solidesulfovibrio. The sequence goes on from JAEWCY010000069.1 coordinate 6,103, forward strand.
TCGGTGATGTCGTTTGAAGTAATGGCGACGCCTTCGATTTTTCCCTCCTCGTAATAAGGGGAGAAATGCGTGGCCATGTAGCGCTGACCAAAAAATGCAAAAGTGAACCAACCCTCATGGGCTGTGATCGCGCCGGAAAAGGCTTGGTCTATCCCGGGTTTGAATTGTTCGGGAACGTTGTCGGCAAGTACGTCTGAAAAATTTTTCCCAATGATATCTTCTTCGTTTACACCAAACGCGGTGCAATAGAACGTGTTCGCCAGGACGTATTTATAGTCGCTGCTTATGACCGCGACCATGGTCGGCGCGTGGTCGACGATGTTCTTGTAACGCAGGATAAGCTTTTGCGATTGAACTTGCGTGAGCACGCGGTTTATGGTGACTTGCAACTGTATTTTGTTGACGGGCTTAATGATGATTCCGGCTGGCGAGGTTTTGATGATGGTCGAAATGTTGTCGCCGTTGGTATGCGCGGTTATCAATATTACAGGGATATTGAGCGTGCCTTGTATTATGTCGCAGGCTTGATACCCGTCCATGACAGGCATCATGGCGTCGAGAATCGCTATGTCCGGATGCAATTGTTGCGCCAACGCAACAGCCGTCTTCCCGTCCGTCGCTTCGCCAGTAATGGTATAATCAAGTTCGTTCGCAAAGGTCGTGAGGATGTTGCGATAGAGATCGGAATCGTCCGCAATCAATATTCGAGGAGACGGCATTTTCAAACTCGGGTCATGCAAAAGCAGGATCTGTCACGCTGAAGTTGCTTCGAAGTACATCTTCCTGAAAGAATTAAGAAATAGATCGCCATAAAGAATTATTTATACTATTCTTCGATTGTTGTCACCATCGAAGAGAGAAAATGCATCTTGCCCGTCGTCTCCCGGAATCAATGTAAAACCGGGCCGCCTCTCACGAGACGGCCCGGTTTCATTTTCGCTTGAGAGATGACCAAGAGGGGTGCGCCCCTCCCGGTCGCCGAAGGCGTTCCCCCCGCTACACGAGCGGCGAGTTCTCCACCAGGCTCCAGACGCCGCAGGGGCAGGCGTTGGCGCAGAAGCCGCAGCCGATGCACTTGGCCGGGTCGGAAACCATCTCGAATTCCTTGTCGCCGAGGGCCTTGCGGGAGATCGCCCCCGTGGGGCAGATCGTCTCGCACAGCCCGCAGTCGCGGCAGGCGCCGCAGGACGAGCACTGGCTGGCGCAGGAATCGAGGTCGTTGAACTCCATGATGCGCGGGTCGAAGTATTCGAGCTTGGCCCGCTTGTAGTCGATCATCTTGCGGGTGTCCTCGCAAGGGCGCTTGCCCGCGAGGATGTCCTCGATGGCGCGGGCGGCGTCGCGGCCCATGCCGATGGCCTGGGTGAGGAGTCCGGGCTTTACGATGTCGCCGATGGCGAAGACCTTGGGATTGGTGGTCTGGTAGATCTCGCTCACCTTCACGTGGCCGCGCTCGGTGGCGATGGTGTCGTCCAGGAATTCCAGGTCCGGCACGTCGCCCACGGACAGGATGACCGTGTCCGCCGGCAGCTTCTCGCCGGACTGGAGGGTGACGCCCTCGGCCGTGATCTCCTTGGTGAAGCAGGGCCACTTGAAGACCGCGCCCACGGCCTCGGCGTCCTTGCGTTCCTTGCCGAAGGAGGCCGGGGTCTGGATGTCGATGAGGGTGATGGACTCGGCCCCCAGGCGGGCGGCCTCGGTGGCCACGTCGCAGCCCACGTTGCCCGCGCCGATGATGACCACGGTCTTGCCGACCTTGGCCGCGTTCTTCTTGGCCGCCTTGAGGAAGGTCAGGGCCGGCACGGCCAGCTCCTTGCCGGGAACGGGCAGCACCCGGGGCTTGTTGGCCCCAACGGCCAGGACCGTGAAGTCGTGGTCCGTGACGATCTGGCCGAATTCGTCCTTGCCCAGGGCCTTGGGCAGGCGCACGTGGGGCAGGACCTCCTGGGCGCGGGCGATCTCGGCGTCCAGGACGTCCTTCGGGATGCGCGAGGCGGGGATGGCGGCCGTGATCTTGCCGCCGAGCTTCTCCTCGAGGTCGTAGATGACGGCTTCGTGGCCGGCCAGGCGCAGCTGCCAGGCCACGGACATGCCGGCCGGGCCGCCGCCGATGACGGCCACGCGCTTGCCGGACAGGGGCGGCAGCTTGGGCATGCGGCCGGACTTGGCGTTGGCCTTGCCGAGCAGCGCCGTGTCCAGGGGGACAAGGTTGGAAACGGCGCGGGTGCAGCCCTGCATGCACAGGTTGGGGCACAGGTAGCCGCAGACCGTGGCCGGGAAGGGCGTGTAGGCGAGCGCCAGGTCCATGGCCTCGTCCATGAGCCCGTCGCGCACGAGCTGCCAGCGCTGCTGCACCGGGATGCCGGTGGGGCAGCTGGCCTGGCAGGGCGACAGGTATTTCTTGTTTTCCCAGACCGGCACGAACCGGCGCAGCTCGCCATTGACGATAAGCCCGATGGGCGAGCGGTCGCTGTCGTCGAGGTCGCCGATAAGGCCTCCCCGGCCGAGCTCCGCGTCCCAGACGTTGGCGCGGAATTCGCTTATGGCCCGGCGCTTCTTGCCGGTCTTCTCGTAGGGGCTGCGGGCGGCGATGCACTGCCAGTCGTCGCGTTTGGACAGGGCGTCGAAAAGCTCGGGCCGGCCGATGCGCTCGAGAAAGGCGCGCAGGTTTTCGCTCAGCCAGGCGTAGGCCGCGTCGTCCACGGGCACGAGCTTGGCGTCGGCCATGGAAAAGCCCTGGTAGGGGCCGCGAAAGAAGATCTGGCCGCCGACCATGCCCACGCAGGGCCGGTAGCCGAGCACGTTGTCCGGGTTTTGCGCCTCGAAGCCGCAGACCACGGCCGTGCCGCCGGCCATGAATTCGGCGAAGTAGTCGCCCGTCGAGCCGAGGATCCACATTTCCGGGGCGTCGTACTTGGGGTTGCGCTTGGTCATGGTCATGCCGCGCGACCCGATGTTGCCGCCGATGGAGATCCTGCCCTGGGCCATGGCGTTGCCCGCGCCGTTGCCGGCGTTGCCGCGCACGACGATCTCGGCCCCGGCGTTGAGCCAGCCGATGTCGTCCGAGGTCGGGGCGTCGATGACGACCGTCGTGCCCGGGAAGCCCATGGAGCCGGCGCGCTGGCCCGGGGAGCCGGTGATGCGCACGCTCACGGGTTCGGTGCGGGAGACGAAGAGGCGGCCGCCGATGCCGTGCTGGCCGAAGGCCTCCACGGTCAGGTCGCGCGCTCCCTGGGTGACGGCCCGCTGGATGCGTTCCTCCAGGATGCGGGAATCGACCCGGTGGCCGTTTTCCATGCCGTGTATGATGACGGATTGCTGTTCCATGTCGATTGCTGCCTTCTGTGCGGTGGATGGCTGTCTTGTCGTTAGACCACGTACTTGATCTTGAGCCGTTCGGCCGCGTGGTAGTCCCCGATGCCCAGGGCGTCGGACATGCCGATGGGCAGCGAGGTGGAGCGGCCAAGGGGCGCGACGATCTTGCGCAGTTCCGTGTCGAAGGACAAAAACACGTCCACCAGGCGTTCGGCCACGAGCTCCGGATTCAGGCGGCGGTACACGCGCGGATCCTGGGAGGTGATGCCCTTGGGGCACACGCCGATGTTGCACACGTTGCAGCGGTCGTGTTCCGAGCCCAGGCAGCCGGCGGCGGCCTGCATGATGTATTTGCCGGACTGCACGGCGCTGGCCCCGAGCATGATCAGCGCGGCGGCGTTGGCGGCCAGGTTGCCGTTCTTGCCGATGCCGCCGCCGGCGATGAGCGGAATCTCGTTCTGCTTGCCGGCGATGCACAGGTTTTCGTAGCAGTCGCGCAGGTTGGTGGCGATGGGGTGGCCCATGTGGTTCATGGACACGTTGTAGGCCGCGCCCGTGCCGCCGTCCTCGCCGTCGACGGCCAGGCCGGCCGCGTAGGGGTTGCGCACGAGGTTGTTGAGCACCGCCGTGGACGAGGTGGTGCCGGAGATCTTCGGGTAGACCGGGACGCGGAATCCCCAGGCCATGGACATGGACTGGATCATCTTGGCCACGGCCTCCTCGATGGAGTACTTGGTCTGGTGGGTGGGCGGGCTCGGCAGGGAGACGCCTTGCGGCACGCCGCGGATGGCGGCGATGAGCTTGTTGACCTTGTACCACATGAGCAGCCCGCCGTCGCCGGGCTTGGCCCCCTGGCCGTACTTGATCTCGA
>JAEWCY010000269.1 GCA_023390395.1 Pseudomonadota bacterium
AGGTCAAGGTGCTGGTGGACCACCTGCTCGAACTCATGAAGCAGTCCATCAAAAAGGACCATTCCCTGCTGGTCAGCGGCTTCGGCAAATTCGAGTCCTACGACAAGAAGGCGCGCAAGGGCCGCAACCCCCAGACCAACGAGTCGATCATGCTGCCGCCGCGCAAGGTGGTGGTGTTTCGGCTCTCGCGCAAGTTCCGGGCCGAGCTCAATCCCGACGAAGTCCTGTAGGCCGGCCCGGCCTCCCCAGGGCGGCGCCGCCGAGGAGGCCGCGCCGCTGTCGCGTGCTCGAAATTCGTGATGCGGATTTCGAGCACGGGATATTGCGATACGGCCCTTGCTCTTCATTCGCGCGAGTTTTCCAGGCAGCGCCGGGCTACTGCGCCAAGACGAAGGCCCCCTCGAAGACCGCCGACAGGCGCAGCCGCGCCTCCTCGGCGGCGGCGACCGTGGGGAAGGCGCCGGCGTGGACCCGGAAGAACTGGGCGCCGTCGATCTCCTTGTAGTGGATGCGCGAGCCGGCATAGCCCGCCGCCAGAATCCTGGCGAAGAGCTTCTCCGCGTTCTCGCGCCGGGTGAACGCTCCCACCTGCACGTAAAACGGCCCCGGCAGCTCGCCGCCCGGGGTCGCCCCCGGCACGTCTCCCACGACCTCCACCCGCACCCGGGCCGTGCCCCGGCCGTAGACGGCCAGGGCCTTGGCCCCGGCCAGGGACAGGTCCACGATCCGCCCGGCCACGAAAGGCCCCCGGTCGTTGACCCGAAGCACCTGGGACCGGCCGTTCTCCAGATTGGTCACCCGCACCATGGTGTGCATGGGCAGAAGCTTGTGGGCGCAGGTCAGCTGGTTCTGGTCGTAGATCTCGCCACAGGAGGTCAGCCGGCCGTGGAAGCCCGGGCCGTACCAGGAGGCCACGCCCTCCTCGCGGTAGCCCCTGGCCGAATGCAGCGGCACGTAGGTCACGCCCTTGACCGTGTAGGGACGCAGGGTGGCCGGCTCGCGGCCCGAGGGCCGGGGAACCGGGGCCTTGGCGGCGCAGCCCCAGAGCAGGGCGGCCAGGAGGCAGACGACGAGCGGGCGAATGATGCTGTGGAGGCGTCGGCACAAGGCGGGGTACGGCATGCCCTGTGGTAGCCGCTGCGCCCTCGCCGCGCAACCGGGGGCGGGGGCCGGGCGGATCAGCAGAGGCAGCCCTGGGGCCGGCGGGAGAGGAAGGCCAAAAGCTCGCTTTCGGGCATGGGCCTGGCGTAGTGGAAGCCCTGGCCCATGTCGCAGCGCAGGGCGGCCAAGTCGTCGAGCTGGGGCACGGTCTCGATGCCCTCGGCCACCACGTCGTAGCCCAGGCTGTGGGCCAGGCCGATGACCGAGCGCACGATGGCCCGGTTGCCGTGCTCCTCCATGCCCGAGACGAAGGCCCGGTCCACCTTGAGGGTGTCGATGGGGAAGCGCTGGAGGTAGGACAGGGAGGAATAGCCCGTGCCGAAGTCGTCGATGCCGATGCGGGCCCCGAGCTCCCGCAGGCCGCGCAGCTTGAGCATGGCCGATTCCGGGTTTTCCATGAGCACGCTTTCCGTGATCTCGAGCTTGAGGTCTTCCGGGGCCATGCCCTCGGCGCGAAGCCCGCTCACGATCTGCTTGACCAGGTCCGGCTGGCTGAACTGGCGGGCCGACAGGTTCACGGACATGAAAAAGGGCGTTTCGCCCAGCAGCCCCCGCCGCCAGCGGGCCATGGCCCGGCAGGCCTCGGCCAGGACCAGCGCGCCCAGGGGAATGATCAGTCCGCTCTGCTCGGCGGCCGGAATGAACTCGGCCGGGGACGTCAGCGAGCCGTCGGCCCGCCGCCAGCGCACCAGCGCCTCCACCCCGCGCGGAGCCAGGGTGCGCAGGCAGAAGATGGGCTGGTAGTGGAGCACGAACTCGCCCCGGTCGATGGCCAGGCGCAGGTTGGTCTCCAGGTCCATGACCCGCTCGGCCCGCTCGCGCATGCTCCACTCGAACACCCGCACCCGGCCGATGCCGGCCGCCCGGGCGCTGCTCATGGCGATGGCCGCGTTTTGCAGCAGCTCCTCGGGCCGGTCGTAGTCGGCCGGGCCGAGCACCACGCCCATGCTGCCCGTGACGTAGCACTGGCGGCCCTCCACGGAAAAAGGCAGGCGCAGCCGCTCCCGGATGGCCTTGACGATGCGCAGCGCGTCGCCCGGCGCGGCGATCTCCTCGAGCAGCACCGCGAATTCGTCCCCGCCCACCCGGGCCACGGTGTCGAGCTGGCGCACCTCGCGGCGCAGCCTGTCGGCCACGCGCTTGAGCAGCTCGTCGCCGGCCAGGTGCCCCAGGCTGTCGTTGATGCGCTTGAAGCGGTCGATATCCATGAAAAGCAGGGCGTAGACGTAGTTGGAGCGCCGCCTGGCCCGCTCGATGGCCCGGGCGATGCGGTCCAGGCACAGGGCGCGGTTGGGCAGGCCGGTCAGGGCGTCGTGGAAGGTGCGGTAGCGCAGCCGCTCCTCGCCGTGCTTGCGCTCGGTCACGTCCTCCAGGGCCACGGCCACCTGGCCGGGGGCCGGGCTGTAGGCCTGGGCCAGGAAATACATGTTGAGCGGCCCGAGGAAGTTCTCGAAGCGCGTGGAGCGCGCCGTGCGGGCCGTCTCGCCGAGCGTCTCCAGCCAGAAGGGCTCGATGTCCGGGAAGACCTCGGTCAAGAGCTTGTCCACCACGTTCTCGTGGGAGAGCCCGGTCATCTTCTCGAAGGCCGGGTTGGCGTCGAGGATCCGGAGGTCGCCGGGGCCGCCCTGGGCGGGGATGTGGGCAAGGAGCAGGAAGGCGTTGAGCATGCCGGAGAAAAGCCCCCGGTAGCGCTGTTCGCTGCGGCGCAGCTCCCGTTCGGTGCGGTGCTTGAAAAGGGCCACCTCCATGGCCGTGCGCAGCCAGTCCTCGTCCACGGGCTTGAGCACGTAGCCGTAGGGCGCGGTGCGCTTGGCCCGCTGGAGGGTGACGCGGTCGGTGTGGGAGGTGAGGAAGACGACCGGGACCTCGCACTCCCGCTGGATGACGCAGGCGGCTTCCACGCCGTCCATGTCGCCCTTGAGGAAGATGTCCATGAGCACGAGGTCCGGGCGCAGGCTGTCGCACAGTTCCACGGCCTCGGCCCCGGAGGCCGTGAGCCCGGCCAGGCAGTAGCCCAGCCGCCGCAGGATGGCCTTGAGGTCCAGCGCCACGATGCGCTCGTCCTCGACCACCAGCACCCGGGGCGCGCGCCCGTTCAGGCCGTTGCCCTCGGTCATGAGGCCGTCGCAGGTCGGGTCGAGATTGCGGGCGATCACGGCATCCTCGGATTACGGAAATGGCGAGAAAGCATGTTGACCCTTTTGCATGGAGCTGTAAAGGCCTGCCGGCGTTTTCCGACCCGCAGTCGTTACTTTTTTCACGAATGCGCTAGGCCCCGGCAGCGGGTGCGGCGCCAGAACGAAAGCGGCGCGTCCCGTCCGAAGAGCGGGACGCGCCAGGAAAGCCGGACGGCGGCCCTAGACCGGGCAAACGCCGCGGCGCAGACAGTAGTTTTCCAGAAAACGCCCGATCTGGATGCCCACGGCGGCGCAGGCGCCGACCGTCACGCAGGCGTCGGCGTCGTCCCTGTCCAGGTGGGTGGACAGGCGGCTTCCTTCGCGCTGCATGGTCACGAGCCAATCGCCGTTTATCGGGTCCTCGCCCACGGACAGGTCGATGCCGTGCCGGGCGATCTCGGGGTACAGGGTGTCGATGGAGGCGGCGATCCGCCTTGGATCGGTCATGATGCCCTCCTTCACTGCGGCCCCGCGTGTCTCCGGGGGCCTCGTTCTAGCATGCGACCGATTCGGGCGGTGTCAAGGCGGGGGTCAGGCGTCGCGGGCCAGGAGCAGCTCCTCGGGGTCCATGTCCGTGTGGATGTCCCGCGAGATCTGGAAGAAGCCGTACAGGTCGCGCAGGCGCAGCTCGTCGGCCACGGCCGGCTGGGGATTGGCCAGGATCAGGCGGCGGCCCTTGGTGGCCAGGGCGGTCTGCAGGCGCACCAACGCGCCCACGCCCGTGCTGTCCACGGCCTGGACGCGGGCCATGTCCAGCACCGTGACCGGGTAGCGGCCGACGTTGGCCGCCTCGAGAACGGCGGTTTCCAGCTCCAGGGCGGCCGCCGCGCCAAGGACGTCCTGGGCGGCGGCCCACAGGACGCCCCGGTGGGTGGTGATGGCGATGCGGCTCATGATTGGCGTGTTCCGTGGTCCTCAAACGGGGCCGGGCGCGGGGGGATGCCCGCGCCCGGAGCCCGTCGGTTTCCCTCCATTACCGAAAAGCCGGCGGCCCAGGCAAGGGGCGGCGAGGCCGGTCGGAGGGAGCGGGGCGCAATCACGGGCTTTTTTTCTTGCCGCCCGGACGCGTTCCGGTGGGCGGCCTACTTGTACCAGGACAGCAGGTTGAAGGCGGTGTAGCCGTTGTCCGGGTCCTCGGCGTAGCGGCAACCGAGGTTGTTGTCCTCGTCCTTGTGCTGGATGCCGGTCTTCGAATTGCGGTAGAACACGCATTCGTTGTTGTTGCACACGAGGATTTCCCCCCAGCCCGATTCCGGCGGGCCGATCCAGGACGAGAGCTGCACCCCGCAGTGCGGGCAGAAACGTTCTTCGAGCATGGCGCGAGTCTCCTTGGCTGCGGACGTCCGGCCCTGGCCGGCGTCCTGGCAAGACATGTAGGCACGATCGGGGAGGCGTCAACGGGCGGGGCCGGACGGCCCCCGGCCCCCCCGCCGCCCCGGGCGGGCGGCGCGGGGGAGGGGCGGTCTAGAAGTTGTCCTTGGCCCAGTAGAGCAGATTGTGGTTGGCCGAAAGCCGGTCGATGAGCTCCCGGGCCTCGTCGTCGCCCAGGGGATGGACGCGGATGTAGACCGTGCGGCGGTCGGGGCTGGCCTCGTCGTAGGAAGTCAGGATGCTGATGATGCGCACGTCGTGGGTCTTGAGGTCGTCGAGCACGGTCTTGAGGCTGCCCGAGACGTTGGGCAGGTCCAGGGCGAACTGGATGCCGCCGCTTAAGACCCCGGTGATGCTCACCAGCACCTTGAAGATGTCGCTGTCGGTGATGACGCCGACCACCTTGCCGTCGGCGTCCACCACGGGCAGCCCGCCCACGTTGTGGCGCAAAAGGAGCACCGCCGCCTTTTCCACCGTGTCGTCGGGCGTCACCGTGACCACGTTTTTGGTCATGATGTCGCCGACCTTGATTTCCGAGAGCAGGTAGTAGAGCTCGTGCATGTCCAGCGTGGTGGCCTTGGACGGAGAGGCTTCCTTGATGTCGCGGTCGGACACGATGCCGGCGATGCGGCCGTCGTCGTCCACCACGGGCAGCCGGTGGTAGCCGTTCTCCTTCATGAGCTTGGCCGCCTTCATGATGGAGGTGGCCGGCTTGGCAGTGACCGGGGATTTGCTCATCCAGTCCTTGATCAGCATGTGCGTCTCCTTGACGGTCCCTTGAGGATGGCCCGCTTGTGGTATAAGGCCCAGACGTCGCGCGGCGGACGTCGCCGGATACGGTCGGTCTCCTATACCAGATTCGGCCGTCATTTCAAGCCATTCGACTCAGCTCGTCAAGGAGCGCCCATGAAGGCCCTCGTCTACCGCAAAAGCGTGCCGCGCTACCTGGCCTGCGCCCTGGCCGCCCGGCTGGCTCCGCGCCGTTTCTTCCCGGATCTGGCTCCCTTGCGCCTGGAGGAGGTCCCCTTCGCCCCGCCCCGGGGCTGGCTGCCCCTGACCCCGCTTTTGTGCGGCGTCTGCGGCTCGGACCTGGGGCTTTTGCGCGGCGCGGAATCGCCCCTGCTCGAACCCTACGCCAGCCTGCCCTTCGTCCTCGGTCACGAGATGGTGGCGGTTCTCGGGGCCGACGCCCCGGAGTTCGGGCTGGCCGCCGGGGCCCGGGTGGTGGCGGAGCCGGGGCTGCCCTGCGCGGTGCGGGGCCTGCCGCCGTGCCGGCCCTGCCGGGAGGGCCGCTACAACCGCTGCGAACGCTTCCTGGACGGCGCGCTGCCGCCGGGCTCGTTTCTCGGCTTCACCAGCCGGGCCGGCGGGGCCATGGCCGAGCGCACGGCCGCCCATCCCTCGCGCCTCCTGGCCGTGCCGGCGGGGCTGGCCGACGAGGAGGCGGTGCTGACCGACTCCCTGGCCTCGGCGCTCCAGCCCGTGCTCGAGCATTTTCCCGCCCCGGACGCCCTGGTCCTGGTCACGGGCGCTGGCATCCTCGGCCAGCACGTGGTGCGCTGCCTGCGGGCGCTGGGGAGCCCGGCCCGCATCCTGGTCGCCGCCCGGCACAAGGCGCAAGCCGCCCTGGCCCGGGCCGGCGGGGCCGACGCCATCGTCGCGGCCAGGTCCCGCCGCGAGCTGGCCGAGGCCCTTGGCGCGCGCTTCGTGCCCACGACCCTCGGCGGCGGCAACATCGAGGGCGGCGCGGACGTGGTCTTCGACTGCGTCGGCTCCTCGCGCACCTTCGAGGACGGCCTGCTGTCCCTGACCGCCGGGGGCAAGTACGTCATGGTCGGGGCCGGGGCCAGGCTCAAAAGCGTCGACATCTCGAGCCTGTGGTTCCGGGAGCTGACCATCGCCGGCTCCTCGGGCTGCGCCATGGCCCCGGACCCGAGGCGTCCCGGGACCATGGTGCGCACCTACGCCCTGGCCCTGGAGCTGCTCGCCTCGGGGCGCTACCCCGCCGAGGGCCTGCTCACCCACCTGTTCCCCTTGCAGAAGTGGCGCGAGGCCTTTGCCTGCGCTTTCGACAAGCGGGCCACGGGCAGCGTCAAGGTGGCCTTCGACCTGCGCGCGTAACCGCTTCCCGCGCCGCCTTGACCCCGTGCGGCCGGGGCGTTACCTGCGGCCATGTTCGTACGCGTCGCCCTGGCCCTGGAGAGAAGCTACCTGGCCCTGGTGGCCGGGTGCTGCGCCCTGGCCCTGGCCTGGCCCGGGCTTTTCACCTGGATCGCGCCCTGGATCGCCCCGGCCCTGGGGGTGATCATGTTCGGCATGGGCCTGTCGCTGACCTTCGCCGACTTTTCCGCCCTGGCCCCCAAGTGGCGGCTGGTGGCCGCGGGAACGCTGCTCCAGTTCACGGTCATGCCCGGGCTGGCCTTTTTGCTCTCCCGCGTCCTGGCCCTGCCGCCCGAGGCGGCGCTCGGCGTGATCCTGGTCGGGGCCTGCCCCGGCGGCACGGCCTCCAACGTCATCACCTACCTGGCCGGCGGCAACCTGGCCCTGTCCGTCACCCTGACCCTGACCACCACCATCGCCGCGCCCGTGCTCACCCCGGCCCTGACCGCCCTGCTCGGCGGCTCCATCGTGCCCGTGGACGGCCTCGCCATGATCGGCTCGGTCTTCTGGATCGTGGTCTTCCCGGTGGTGGACGGGCTCGTCCTGCGCCGCCTGCTGCGCCGCCGCCTGGAGCCGGTGCTCGCGGTCTTCCCGGCCGTGTCCATGCTGGTCATCGCCCTGGTCATCGCCTGCGTGGTGGGGCTCAACCGCGACACCGTGCTGGCCTTTCCGGGACTCGTCATCGCAGCCGTGGTCCTGCACAACCTGGGCGGCTTCGCCCTGGGCTACCTGGGGGCCAGCCTTTTTTCCGCCGACCGGGCCGACCGCGTGGCCATCGCCGTGGAAGTGGGCATGCAGAATTCCGGCCTGGCCGTGGCCCTGGCCAAGCTCCACTTCACCGCCGCCGCCGCCCTGCCCGGGGCGCTTTTCAGCCTCGTGCAGAACCTGACCGGCGTGCTCTGGGCCCGCTATCTCGCCCGCCGGCGCGCCCGGTAGGAGCGCTTTGGCGCAAACGTGTCCGCTTCGTCGCCCGTCCGACGCCCTTTTTCCGCCCGCCCGGGGCAGGCTGCCCGGACCGGCGGATTTCGGTTGTCGCCGGAAGCGCTTTGGCGCTATCCTCGTCCTACTGTCGCAGCCAAAGGAGGCCGCCATCATGATCGACAAGATAACCGAGCAGCTCGGCGACGAAGCCGAATCCCTGCTGTCCCACGTGTGCCGGACCATCCCCAAGGACCTGCTGCATCTGCCCGGTCCGGGCTACATCGACGACATCTTCGTCCAGACCGACCGCCCCGCCCCCGTGGTGCGGGCCCTGGCCACCATGCTCGGCCACGGCCGCCTGGGCGGCACGGGATTCATGTCCATCCTGCCCGTGGATCAGGGCATCGAGCACTCGGCCGCGGCCTCGTTCGCGCCCAACCCCGTCTACTTCGATCCGGAAAACATCGTGAAGCTGGCCGTGGAGGCCGGCTGCAACGCCGTGTGCTCGACCCTTGGCGTGCTCGGTTCCGTGGCCCGCAAGTACGCCCACAAGATTCCGTTCATGCTCAAGATCAACCACAACGAGCTGCTCTCCCTGCCGGCCATCCACGACGAGACCATGTTCGCCTCGGTGGAGCAGGCCTTCGACATGGGCGCGGTGGCCGTGGGCGCGACCGTGTATTTCGGCTCCCCGGAATGCCGCCGCCAGATCCAGGAAGTCTCCGAGGCCTTCGCCCGGGCCCACGAGCTCGGCATGGCCTGCGTGCTGTGGGCCTACCTGCGAAACCCGGCCTACGTGAAGGGCGGCGTGGACTACCACACGTCCGCCGACCTCACCGGCCAGGCCAACCACCTGGCCGCCACCATCGGGGCCGACGTGGTCAAGCAGAAACAGGCGACGAACAACGGCGGCTACACGGCCATCGGCTTCGGCAAGACCGACAAGCGCGTCTACAGCGAGCTGACCACCGACAACCCCATCGACCTCACCCGCTACCAGGTGGCCAACTGCTACATGGGCCGCATCGGGCTGATCAATTCCGGCGGCGCCTCGGGCGCGGCGGACTTCGCCGAGGCGGTCAAGACGGCCGTCGTCAACAAGCGGGCCGGCGGCATGGGCCTCATCTCCGGCCGCAAGGCCTTCCAGCGTCCCATGGCCGAGGGCGTCAAGCTCTTAAACGCCATCCAGGACGTCTACCTGTGCCAGGACGTGACCGTGGCCTAGACGTCCCGCCGCATTTTCGGGGCGGGCGGCCCGCCCGCCCCGTTGTGCGATTGTAACCCCCCGGCCAGCCACGGCGACCAAACGCGCACAACGGACGGCACAGGCCGTCCAACCCCTGCGGGAGGTCGTTTCCATGAAGAAATTGTGCTACGGCTTGCTCACCCTGGCCATCCTGGTCGGCTCCGCCTATGCGGTGGCCGCCGGGCCCGGCCCCGGCGGCCCCGGCGGACCGGGACCGGAAGGGTTGCTCAACAGGCTGCTCTCGCTCAAACTGAGCGAGGCGCAAAAGCACGACGTGGCCGTGGTCCTCAAGGAGAACCGGTCGGCCTTCGAGGCCGCCGGCAAGGCCATGTTCGAGGCCTTCGGGGTCATGCACGAGGTGATGCGGGCCGAGCCCGGCAACGAGGAAAAGGTGCGCCAGGCCGGCCGCCGGATCGGCGCCGCCGGCGAGGAGATGGCCGTGCTGCGGGGCAAGGTCGAGGCCAAGGTGCTGGCCGTGCTCACCCCGGAGCAGCGCAAACAGTGGGAGGAGGACGACGTGCCGCCTCCGCCGAAGAACAAGGAGCGATTCCATGCCGGCGGCGAGCTGGTCAATGAGTGGGTTGACGCTCACGCCGGCTCGGGCAAGTAATCGCCGGAGCGTTATGGCCGAAACGTTGGTGGACATGGAGGACGCCCGGGTCCTTATGGAAATCCGGGCGGGCGACGTGGACGCCTACGCCAGGCTCATGACGAAGTACCAGGGGCGCGTGGCCGGGATCGTTTCCGGCCACGCCCCCCGGGAACGGGTGGCGGAACTGACCCACGAGGTGTTCGTGAGGGCTTTCCGGTCCCTGTCCGGCTACCGGGGGGACAGCCCCTTCGGCCATTGGCTGGCCAAGGTGGCGGTCCGGGCCTGCCATGACTTCTGGCGGGCCGAGTACCGAAGGCGGGAACGGCCGGAAAGCGAATTGTCCGAGGAATGCAGGGCCTTCGCCGCCGAGGCGGCGGCCCTGGAAACGAGCGAGGCGGCCGAGGAGACGGCGTCGCGGCGGGAGGCCAGGGAACTGCTGGCCTGGGCCATGGACAGGCTCTCGCCCACGGACCGCATGGTGGTCACGCTCACGCATCTCGAGGAGAGGCCCGTGGCCGAGGCGGCGGAAATGCTCGGCATAAGCGTTCCCAACGTCAAGGTCAGGGCGTTTCGCGCCCGCAAGAAGCTGCGCGAACTGCTCGGGAACGTCATCGGCACGTAAGGAGGACTCCATGGACGGAAACGAATCGCGACGCATGGATCGCCTGGAGGCCGCGCTGCGCGCGGCCCACGCCCGGCGCGAGGCCCCGCCGGTCGATCCCGCCATGGCCGACTCGGTGCTGGCGGCCATCAAGGCCGCGCCGGTCGAGGAGGAGGCCGCTTCGGGCGTGCTGTGGCGCATGGCCGCCGGAGCCGGCTTCGTGGCCGCGGCCACGGTGCTCCTGGCCATGTTCTTCGGCACGGGGCTCGAAGAGGAGATCGGCCGCATGCTTTTCTACGATCCCAACGGCCAGGTCCTGGTCTCCATGCTGGGCGTGTAGGGCCATGGGCAGCACGGCGACCAAGGTCCTGGCGGGACTCTTGCTTTTCGCCTCGGGCGCGGTGACGGGTTTTTTCGGCTCCCGCTTCCTGCACGAGCGGGGCAGGTTCGACCTGCTGCGCGGCGACCCCAGGCATTTTTCGGAAATGGTCGTGCGCCGCATGACCGAGGACCTGGACCTGAGCCCGGAACAGCAGGAGAAGCTGCGCCCCATCGTGCTCAACACGGGCGACCTCCTGGCCAAGATCCGGCGCGAACAGGAGCCCAAGGTCCGCGAGGCCATCGAAAAGAGCACGGAAGAGACCAAGGCCATCCTGACCCCGGAGCAGCGCGAGAAATTCACGGCCCTCATGGACCGTCTGGAGAAACGGCGTCGGGCCATGGAGCGTTTCGGCCCGCCGCCGCCTCCGCCGGGCATGGGGCCGCCCCCGGGCGGACCGGGCATGGACGGTTTTCCGCCTCCGCCGGGCTTCCCGGGCGGTCCGCCGCCCCACGGCCCAGGCATGGGGCCGCCGCCGGACTGGGATTTTCCGCCGCCTCCTCCCGGATACGGCCCGGGCGGGCCGCGCCCCGAGGCCGCGCCCGCGTCGCCGCACCCGGCGGCCCCGACGGAAAAATCCGACGCCAAATAGCCTTTCCCGATTCCCCTCGGCCGCGAAATCTGGCAATACTGACGACAATACCGGCAGGTCGCCCCTTTACGGGGCGGCCCGCCCAACCCAAGGGCACGCGTCCCGCCGGACCGTGCCGAGGAGGAGCGTCATGCCGCAATCGCGCGCCACGTCTTTTTCCCGCCGCGAGGTCCTCAGATTGTCCGCCGTCGCCGGCCTCATGGTCATGGCCGGCGGGCTCGTCCGCCCTGACGACGCTTTTGCCGAAGCATTCACGGCCCCGCCCCTGCCCTATGCCGAAAACGCCCTGGAGCCGGTGATCTCGGCCCGTACCGTGAGCTTCCACTACGGCAAGCACACCCTGACCTACTTCGCCAACGCCAACAAGCTCGTGGCCGAAAGCCCCCTGGCCGGCAAATCCCTGGAAGAAGTCTTCCTGGCCGCCGGCAAGGACCCCAAGATGGTGGGCATCTTCAACAACGCCGCCCAGGCCTGGAACCACGTGTTCTACTGGAACGGGCTCGATCCCAAGGGCGGCGCGCCCTCGGGCAAGCTGGCCAAGGCCATCGACGCCTCCTTCGGCGGCCTGGACGGCTGCAAGAAGGCCCTGACCGAGGCGGCCGTGGGCGTCTTCGGCAGCGGCTGGGCCTGGCTCGTGGCCGAACCCGACGGCAAGCTCAAAGTCGTCAAGACCGGCAACGCCGGCAACCCGCTCCAGGACGGCCTCAAGCCCCTGTGGGTCATCGACGTCTGGGAACACGCCTACTACCTGGACTACCAGAACCGGCGGCCCGACTACGTGGCCGGCGTGCTGGACAAGCTCGTCAACTGGGACTTCGCGGCCAAGAATTTAGGGTAAAGGGGAAAGATAGGCCGGCAGGAAGGAAGGGAAGATGCCTCCGGCGGCCGGGGGGGATGATCCCCCCCGGTCCCCCCCGATGGGTAAGCGGGTGGAGGCGTGGTCGTGGGCGGGTGTGCGTCGGCGAGGCCGGAATCGGCCAGGCGATGCCGTCGCTTCGCTCCAGGC
>JAEWCY010000002.1 GCA_023390395.1 Pseudomonadota bacterium
CCCCCAGGCCCGCCGCCCCTGCGGGGCGAATTTAATGCAATTTAACTGACATAATTTCTTAAAATGCGGCGCTGCGCCGCTGGCGCCCGTGGTCGCGGAAATGGGCCGGCCGTGCGGGCCGGCTTTGCGGCCTGCGTCGCCCGGCCCATTTCCCCGACCACAACGACCGACGCCCCGTCGCCCGACGTTCCCGACATCTCTCCCATCCGCCCCCATCGGGGAGGGTCCGGGAGGGGGTCACCCCCTCCCGGCCGCCGGAGGCATCTTCCCTCTTCTCCCCCTCTCCTCCTCCGTCCCTCTGCCCTTCTCCGCCCGGCCGTAGCGTTCGCAGTGGGCGCAGCGTTCTTCCAGTTCCCGCATGATGCCGCACTCCTCCACGGGCGTCGTGCCGGTGCAGCATTGCCGCAGCGTGGCGAGTTGGACGGCCAGGTCTTGCAGGCGTTCGATGCGTTCGGTGATTTCGGCGATGTGGGAGTCGAGGAGCACGTTGACCTCGCCGCAGTCGCCGGCCGCGCCGTCCTTGAGGGCAAGCAGCGCCCGGATCTCGTCGAGGTTCATTTCCAGCGCCCGGCAGTTGCGGATAAACGTCAGGCGCGACAGGTGGGATGCGTCGTAGAGCCGGTAGTTGCCGTCGCTGCGGGCCGGGTCGGCCAGCAGTCCCTCTTTTTCGTAGTAGCGGACCGTATCCGCCTTGCAGCCGGTGCGGCGGGCGAGTTCGCCGATGCGCATGGAAACCTCCCTTGGAAAAAACACTTGACCCTGGAGTTGCTCCAAGGTGTCTCATGGCCTGGCCGATGGCAAGGAGGTTTTTTCATGTCCCAGCACGATCACGGTCATGGCCAGGTCCATGACCATTCCCATAGCCTGGAATCGGGCCGGCCACTGCCCGGGCAGCCTTGTTGCTGCGGCGGGTCCTGCGCCGCCGGGCCGGCCCCGAAAGAGGAGGAAGGGCCGCCGCCCGGGGCCGCCCGGACCGACGTCTTCCGCATCGAGGCCATGGACTGTCCCGTCGAGGAGGGGATGATCCGCAAGGCGCTCGGCGTCATGCCGGGCGTGGCCGGGCTGCGCTTCAACCTGCTGGCCCGGGAGCTGACGGTGCATCACGACCTGCCGGACACGCTCGGCATCGTGGCCGCCATCGCGGCGCTCGGCATGGAGGCCGTGCCGGTGACGGCGGGCACGCCTCCGCGCCTGGACGCCGGGCCGGCCGGACCATGGGTGACGCCCGTCCAGGCCGGCGGGCTCGTCCTGTCGGCGCTGTCCGAAGCGGCGGAATGGTTCGGCCTCGGCGAACCCTGGTTGTCCGCGGCCTGCGCCCTGGCGGCCATCCTCGCCTGCGGCCTGCCCATCTACCGCAAGGGTTGGATCGCCCTGTCGCGGCGCGAACTCAATATCAACGCGCTCATGAGCATCGCGGCCACGGGTGCGCTCGTCCTCGGCCAGTTTCCCGAGGCGGCCATGGTCATGGTGCTCTTCGCCATCGCCGAGCAGTTGGAGTCGGCCTCCCTGGCCAAGGCCAACGGGGCCGTGGCCGCGCTTTTGTCCCTGGCTCCGGAGGTGGCGACGGTGCGCGGCGAGGACGGCGCGTTCGCCGAGCGCCCGGCCCGGGACGTTCCGGTCGGGGCGGTCATCCGCATCCGGCCGGGCGAGCGCGTGCCGCTCGACGCAGTGGTGGCCGAGGGCCGCTCTTCCGTGGACCAGTCGCCGGTCACGGGCGAGAGCCTGCCCGTGGAGAAGGGGCCGGGGGAGGCGCTTTTCGCCGGCACCATCAACCAGGAAGGGGAGCTTGCGGCCACGACCACGGCCCTGGCCGACGATTCGACCCTGGCCCGCATCACCCGGGCGGTGGTCGCCTCGCCGGGCAAGGAAGCGGACATGAAGCGGTTCGTGGACCGGTTCGCGGCGGTCTACACCCCGGCGGTCTTCGCCGCGGCCGTGGCCGTGGCCGTGCTGCCGCCCCTGTTTCTCGGCGGCGGCTTCGCGACGTGGATCTACAAGGGGCTGGTCATCCTGGTCATCGCCTGCCCGTGCGCGCTGGTCATCTCCACGCCCGTGTCGGTGGTCAGCGGCCTGGCCGCTGCGGCCCGGCGCGGCATCCTGGTCAAGGGCGGGCTTTTCCTGGAGCGCGGCCACGCCCTTGCCGCCGTGGCCCTGGACAAGACCGGCACCGTGACCACGGGCCGGCCGGCCCAGACGGATTTCGAGAACCTTTCCGGCGACGCGGCCGCCAACCGGGTCATCGCCGCGAGCCTGGCCGCGCGCTCGGACCATCCCGTGTCCCGGGCCGTGGCGGCCAGGGCCGGCGAGGACGGCGTGGCCCCGGGCCACGTCTCGGACTTCGCCGCCCTGCCGGGGCTTGGCGTGCGCGGCCTGGTGGAGGGGAAAACCTACCATCTGGGCAACCACCGGCTGGTGGAGCAGTTGGGGCTTTGCTCGCCGGCCATCGAGGCGCGCCTGGACGTCCTTGAGGACGCGGGCAAGTCCACGGTGCTGCTCATGAACGATTCGGGCGTGCGGGCGATCTTCGCCGCCGCCGACGCCGTGCGGCCCCACAGCCGGGAGGCCGTGGAGGCGCTTGCGGCGCTTGGCGTCTCCGTCGTCATGCTCTCCGGGGACAACGCCCGCACGGCGGCGGCCGTGGCCCACGCGGCCGGCATCGAAGACGCGCGCGGCGACCAGATGCCCGAGGACAAGGCGGCGGCGGTGGAGGCGCTGCGGGCCGGGCTCGGCGGCAAGGGCCTGGTGGCCATGGTCGGCGACGGCATCAACGACGCGCCGGCGCTCGCCCGGGCGGACATCGGCTTCGCCATGGGCGCGGCCGGCACGGACGCGGCCATCGAGACGGCGGACGTGGCCATCATGGACGACGACCCGCGCAAGGTGGCGGCCTTCATCCGCCTGTCCCGGGCGACGGTGGCGGTGCTCAAGCAGAACATCGCCCTGGCGCTGGGGCTCAAGGGGCTGGTGCTGGCGCTGACCGTCGCGGGCTACGGCTCCATGCTGCTGGCGGTCTTCGCCGACATGGGCACGAGCCTGCTCGTGATCGGCAACGGGCTGCGGCTGTTGCGCAAGTAGGGCCGGGGCGTTTGACAAACCCCGAGCCGGTTCCATCTGTACCGTATGGTGTTCGAGACAGTGAAAGGAGACGCCATATGGAAAAGGAACTCGCTGGAAAGGTCGCGCTGGTGACCGGGGGCTCCCGGGGCATCGGCGCGGCCACGGCCCTGGCCCTGGCGCGCGCCGGGGCCGATGTGGCCATAAGCTACGGCGCTTCGGCCGAGAAGGCCCGGGACGTCGTCAAGGAATTGGAAGGGCTCGGCGTGCGCGCGGCGGCCTACCGGGCCGACCAGGCCGACCCCGCCCAGGCGGCGGGGCTCGTCGCGGACGTGGCCCGGGACTTCGGCCGCCTGGACATCCTCGTCAACAACGCCGGCCTGGGGGCCATGGTCCGAATCGGCGACCCGGCGGCCGACCAAGCCGCCCTGGACCGCCTGTACGCGGTCAACCTCCACGGCGTCGTGGCCGCCATCCGGGCCGCGGCCGCGGTCATGGCCGACGGCGGGCGCATCGTCACCGTGGGCTCGTGCGTGGCCCGACGCGCCGGCTTCGCGGGCATGGCCGACTACACCGCCACCAAGGCCGCCGTGGCGGGCTACGCCAAGGGCGCGGCCCGGGACCTGGGGCCGCGCGGCATCACCGTCAACGTGGTCCAGCCCGGACCGACGGCCACGGACATGAACCCGGACAGCGGCGATTTCGCCGAAGCCCTGAAGGCCGAAACGGCGCTGGGCCGCTATGCCCGGCCCGAAGAAATCGCCTCGCTCATCGTGTTCCTGGCCGGGCCGGGAGCGACCTACATCACCGGCACGGAACTGACCATCGACGGCGGACTGAACGCCTGACCACCAAACACGAGGGCCGGATGCGCAATCCCGCGCCGCCGATTTCCCGGCGGGCGCGGGCGCATCCGGCCCTCGAAACGTCTTGCGCGCGATCGGCTAGAACGGCACGTCGTCCATGCCCGAGGCTTCGGAAGGGAAGGCCGGGCCCATGTCCTCGTCGGGATAGGGCTGGTTGCCGCGCTGGGCGTTCTGGCCGCCGCGCGGGCCGCCTTGCTGGCCGCCGCCGCGCGGACCGTTCTGCTGGCCGCCGCCCTGCCCGCCGCCCTGGAAAGAGCGCCGGGGAGCCTGGGGCGCGAAGCCCTCGTCGCCCATGGGCGCGTCGGCGGCCTGGCCGCCGCGCGAATCGAGGCCCTGGATGGTGTGGCCGGGGCCGGTCACCACCACCTCGGTCATGTAGCGCTTCTGACCCTGCTGGTCCTCCCAGCTGCGGGTGCGAAGCGTGCCCTCGACATAGACCAGCCGGCCCTTGGCGAGGTAGTTGCCGCAAAATTCCGCCGACTTGCCGAACACCTTGACCCGGTGCCACTCCACCCGGTCCACCTTGTTGCCGTCGCGGTCCTTGTAGGACTCGTCCGTGGCCACGCTCATCTCGGCCACGGGGCTGCCCGAGGGCATGTAGGTCAGTTTGGGGTCCTGGCCGAGCCTGCCGACCAGAATGACTTTGTTGATGCTGCCGGCCATATCCCGCCTCCTTGGTCACGCGCCGCGGCGCGGCATTGTCAGGGTTGAAGCCTCCGGCGGCCAAAGGGCCAAGGCCCTTTGGAATCCCTTGAGGGGACCGGCGTTCGGCCTGCAGCCTGGAGCCCGTTTCCGGTGCTTCGGACTCGAAAAAACCATCATCCCTTGGGCGCGAGCTTCTCCAACTCGGCCAGGGCGTCCTCCAGCTCGTAGGAGCGCTTGTCCGCCGCGTGGGCGTCGCGGTCGGCCAGGGCCGCCTCCAGGGCGTTCTTGCAGGCCATGGCCCGCTCCACGCCGGGCAAAAGCGCCTTGCGCTCGGGAGCAGGCAGATCGCCCAGGCGCACCGCGTCGTCCAGGGCTTGCGTCAGTTCCAGCAGTCCGCGCGGCCCCGCCGGCGGCGTGGCCGCGGCCGGCCAAGCCAGGGCGTAGAGCCTGGCGAAACGCTCCTCGGCGGCGACCGGATCGTAGGTCTGGGCGATGACGCGGATCTGCAGGAACTTTCCCATGGCTACTCCCCCTCCTCCCAGTCCGTGCGCACCCGGTTGACCACGTCCTGGATGAGGCTGGTCTGGGACTCGGGGCATACGCCGACAAGGGGCGCGCCCTGGTCCACGTTCTGGTCGTGCTGGAAATACACGGCGTAGATGATGCCCTCCGGGCCTTCGTAGACCAGGGGCTTCTCCCGCTTCATGCGCGAGACGATGAAAAGCTCCATGCCGGGCTTGACCGTGACCGAGCGTGGGCCCGAGGCCTTGACCTTCTTGTCCACGCTGGGGATGAAATAATACTTGGCCCGTTCCGGGGCGCGAAACAGGTGCAGCACCTGGCGCAGGATGGCGGCGATGACCTCGTCCTTGGACAGGTAGTGCCGGATGACGGCGAGCTGCGTGCCCGCCTCCACGAAGGTCCCTTCCAGCTCCCGACGCACCTCGCCGACCACGCCCTTGGCCCCGGCGAAAAGGGGCTTGTCGTTGTGCTCGCGGGTGAGCTTGGCCAGCAAGGTGCCGGGCTTTTCGCCGTAGGTCCCCGAGGTGGCCTCCACCCGCGTCCCGGGCTCGATGCCGGCGAAGCGGACCACGCCCGTGTGGGGCGCTTCCACCACGATCTCCTCGTAGGGCGCGGCTTTGATCTGTTCCAGCAAGGCTTTGACGTCTATCACTCTCGTTCCCCGTCGCCGGCCGCTCGTCCGGCACTGGAGTTTCTCTACCCGTTACATCGCCGTGCGCCTTGAAGCAATCGCGCACGCCCCCTTCCCCCCATCGGGGAGGTCCAGGAGGGGGTCACCCCCTCCTGGCCGCCGGAGGCATCTTCCTCTTCCCTCTCCCCCTACCGATAATACAAATTCCGGCCGCCGATGGTGAGCAGGACCTGCTTGAGGTTCTTGCGGATCTCGCGGCGGTCCCAGATGCCCTGGATGTGGCCCCGGGCCAGGGCGTTGTGGGCCCGGTGGTAGTCGGGCGGGATGTCGATGCCGGTGGTCTCCTTGATGACGCCCGGGCCGGCGAAGCCGATGTTGGCCGAGCGCACGGAGAACTGGTAGGGCGAGCAGCCTAAAAAGCTCGCCACCGGGCCGGCGTAGGAGTTGGTGTCGTAAAGGACCACGTAGAGCCCGCCGGCCTCGATGTAGCGCCGCACGGCCAGGGTGACCCGGGGCATCTGGATAAGTCCGTTGAGGCTCTCCTGGATGCGGATGCCGGCCGTGCCGTGGACATAGGCCAGAAACGGGAAGTGGCGGCGGCGGGCCCTGGCCAGGGCGCGGATGAACTTCTCGCCCTCGGCCGCGCCGACCGAACCGCCGCGAAAAGCGGAATAGAGCACGGCGGAGCTGATCTTGATGCCGTCGATCTTGGCGTCGATGGACACGCAGCCGGACTTGCGGCCGGTCTTTTCCTTGGCCGCGGCGAGCTTTTCGTCGAAGCCCGGGTAGTCCAGGGGGTTGCCGGCCTCGAGGTCGGCGTCGTGCTCCGTGACCGAGCCCGGGTCGAAGACGTTGCCGAGCACCCACTGGTATTCCATGGGGAAGTGGTGGCCGCAGTTGACGCACACGCCGGCGAAGTCGCCGTAGAGGTCCGGGGCCCAGAGGTCCGGGCAGCCGTAGGTCTTGGACTCGGGGCAGGTGACGGCCTTGTCCTCGGCGGCTTTCGGGCTCACGTAGCGCCAGCCGAAGTCCTCGAGGCAAGCCCCCTGCTCGGGTTGGGAGAGCTCGACCAGCATGCGGCTTTTTTCCGGGTCGCAGGCCACCACGCCGTTTTTCTCCCGGCTCTTGCGCAGGGGGGCGGTCAGGCGGCTGGCCACCAGCCGGGCCTCGGCCTCCAGGTCGCCCACGGTCTTGGCCAGGTTCTTGATGTACTTGCCGAGGAAGTCGTAGCGCAGGAAGGAATAGCCCGACCACAAAAGGCTCTGGGCCCGGGAGGCGATGCGCGCCCCCGAGGGCCGACTGTCGCGAAAGGCCGTCTCGGCCATGCGGCGGTACTTGCAGTAGCGCTTCCAGACCAGCCGGTCGGCGGCGGCCTCGTCCAGGGTCCAGCGCACGAACATGCTCTCGGCGTCGCCGTCCTTGCGGCGGGAGGCGACCAGGGCGCGGAAGAGCTTGAACCCGGCCACGCCCAGGAAGACCTGGTCCGTGGCCCGGACGACCTCCTGGCGCAGGTCCTTGAAGAAGTCGTAGTGGTGGGGCCGCGCGCCGAGGTCGGGCTCGGCCACGACCTTGTCCACGTAGCCCATGCGCAGGTTGTCGGCGGCGGTGATGTTCAGCCGCCTGGCGCACTCGGCGATGAGCTCCGGGGCCACGCGCTGGCCCTGGCGGATGCCGGCCTCGATGGCGGCCGCGCCCTCGGGGGAGATGACGGAATAGTAGCCGTGGGAGAGCATGAGGCGCACGTCGGAAAGGCCGATGGCCTCGGCCCCGCCCGAGCCGCCCTCGGAGATGACCGACACCACGGGCACGCGAAGCCCGCCCATCTCGTAGAGGTTGCGCGCGATCTGCTGGGCCGCGCCCGGGAAGTCCTCCACCGGGTAGGCCCCGGGGGTGAACACGTAGGTGTGGATGGGGATGCGCTCGGTCTCGGCGACCTTCATGTACTGCAGGGCCTTGGCGTTGCCCCAGGGCTTGACCGAGCCGCCGTTGCGGAACTCCTGGCCGTGGCCCTTTTCCTGGCCGATGACCATGACGGGCTGGTTGATGACCTTGTCGCCCTTTCTGCGGGTGATGTAGGCCCGGGCGATGAGCATGCTCGGGTCGATGGAGTATTCGTCCTGGCCGCCGATCTCGGTGTAGTTGTCGTAGACGTTTTCCAGGATGTCCTTGAGGCTGACCCTCGCGGGGTGGCGCACGATGCGCACCCGGTCCATGGGGGTGAGCTCCTCGTCGAGCTTTTTTTCGAGGAAGCCGAAGAGGTCCTCGAGCTGGCGCAGCATCTGCGCCTTCTCGCCGGGGGGGGCGTCGTCGCGGGCGGCGAATTCGCCCAGGCGCGAGCGCATGAGCGCGATGTTGGCGTTTTCCCGGCCGCCGAAGACGTCCTGGATGTATTGCAAGCGATCGGTCAGTTCGACGACGCGCTTTTCGATTTCCATACGATGTTCCCGAAACGCCGCCCCCCCGCGCGCGGCATGGCCGCGGCGGGAGGCGGGACGCTTAGAATTGCAGGATGGTCGCGGTCTTGTCCCGCAGGAAGCGGACGTTGGACTTGAGCTCCTGGCCGGCGCCGTCGGCTCCGGACAGGGTCAGCTCGTCCAGGTAGCCCACCCCGCGCTTCCTGGCCTCGGCCAGGTCGCGCCCCCAGATGATGGCCAGCGCCAGGTTGGGGTCGTATTCCGTGGGGATCTCGTAGGGCGCGTCCATGGGGATGTGGGTGTAAAGCTTGGCCCAGGGCAGGCTCGGGGCCAGGAACTGGTCGATGCGGCCGACCCAGGGGGTGAAGCGGTTGGCCGGGTCCTCGGCGATGACGCGGTATTCCACGCCCACGCCCTCGAAAGTGATGTCCGACTGGTCGTAGCCCATGGGATCGCCGAGGCCCATGCGGATCTGCTCGGCGATGAGGTTGACCCCGTCCTTGCCCTTCACGCGGGAGATGGCGGCGGACACGCCGTTTTCCACCTGGATGCGGGTGTTGACCTCCATGAGGAACGGCTGGCCCGTGGGCGAGACGATCCATTCCCAGGTGCCGACGTTGTCGTAGGCCACCTCCCTGGCCATGGCCAGGGAATAGCCCACGATGTCGTCCAGGAGCTTGCCGGCGTCGAAGGCGTATTCGACCTCCTCGGGCCGAAATCCCGGGGCCACCTCCACGCGCTTCTGGCGGCCCGTGGACTGAATGGTGCAGTTGCGGGTGCCGAAGTGGACGATGTTCTTGCCCGACCGGTCGGCCACGATCTGCACTTCGAGGTGGTTGAAGTCGAAGATGCGCTGCTCGATGAGCACGCCCTCGTCGTGGAACTGGCGCTTGGCGTAGTTGCGGATGCGCCGGTAGACGGTCTTGAACTGGTCGATGTCGTAGATTTCCTCGATGCCCATGCCGCCGCCGCCGGCCGAGGCCTTGACCA
>JAEWCY010000029.1 GCA_023390395.1 Pseudomonadota bacterium
TGGCGCGCACGGCGTCGCCGACCTCCTTGGTGGCGGTCATGGTCTTTTCGGCGAGCTTTCTGACCTCGTCGGCGACCACGGCGAAGCCGCGCCCGGCCTCGCCGGCCCGGGCCGCCTCGATGGCGGCGTTTAAGGCCAGGAGGTTCGTCTGGTCGGCGATGTCGGAAATGACGTTCATGACCGCGCCGATGCCCTGGGCGCGCCGGCCCAGGCCCGACATGGTGTCCTTGAGGCCCGCGGCCCGGCCGCGCACGGTGTCCACGGCCGCGACCACGGAATCGGCCAGCGTCGCGCCCCGGCGGGCCATTTCCTGGGCCTGGCGGGCGTTTTCCGCCGTGTCGGCGGCGTTTTTGGCCACCTCGAGGATGGTGGCGTTCATCTGCTCCATGGCCGTCACCGCGCCCTGCACCCGGTCGCTTTGCTCGATGGCCCCCTGGCTCGACTGCTCGATCTGGGCCGAAAGCTCCTGGGAGGCCGAGGCCATGCGTTCGGCCACCACGGCGGCCTCGGCCGCTGCGCGGCCGATGACGGCGTTTTGCGAGGCGATCCGTTCCTGCTGGCGGCGCAGCTCCGACAGGTCCGTGAACATGGCGAAGCCGCCCAGGCACGCGCCGTCGAGGTCGAAAAGCGGCGCGGCGTCGATCTGGGTGAAGGCCGTGTTGCCCTTGCGGGTCGGCACCTCGGTCTGGACGCCGGTGATGGCCCGGCCCTCGGCCACGACCCGGCCGGTGATGGTCTGACGGGCGGGGTCGCCGTAGAAGAACTGGCCGGCCGGCTGGCCGAAATACTCCTCGGGCTTGCCGTCGGCCTCCAGGAAGTCGAGCACGGGCTGGTTGATGAAGCGGACGTTGCCCTGGGGGCCGGCGACCACGCAGGCCAGCGGCATGGCGTCGAGGAGGCCCTTGGCGAAGCCCAGGCGCTCCTTGAGCTGGCCGACCATGGTGCGCACGTGCCCGGCCAGGCCGGCCATCTCGAAGCGGAACCGGCCGGACAGGGTCGCGGCGTAGTCGCCGGAGCCGATGCGGTCGGCGTAGGCCGACAGGGCGGCCAGGGGCCGCAGCACCAGGCGGCGGCTGACGACCGCGATGACGGCCGTGACCAGGACGACCACGGCCAGGCCCACGCCGGCCAGCACCCAGCGCTGGGCCCGGGCCGTGGCCGTCAGGTCGGACCGGGAGGCGGTCATGGCCGTGCGCCAGCCCGTGACGGCGCTGCGGGTCACGGCCATGACCTTTTCGTCGCCCTTCCAGACGTAGTCGAACACGCCGCTTTGGGCGGCCATGAGCTTTTGGACGAAATCGAGCTTGGACACGTCCTGCCCGACCTGTGCGGCGTCCGCGCCGTGGGAGAGCACCGTGCCCGAGGCGTCCAGGGCGAAGCCGTAGCCTTTCTCGCCCAGGCGCAGGGGGGCGACAAGGTCGGCGGCGACGCCCGCGATGTCCATGTTGACGATCACGCCGCCTATGACCTTGCCGTCCGGGCCGAGGACCGGGCTGGCCGCGGACACGATGAGCCCGCCGCCGTGCTTGGCCCGCATGGCCTGGGGCGTGAGGTAGGCGGCCTGGCCGGAGCGGTAGGCGGCCACGTAGGAGCGTTCGGCGTAGGAGCCGCCCGGCTCGAAGTCCTGGCCCTGGGCGTCCCGCCCGGCCAAGAGCCTGCCCGAGGCGTCGAGGACCAGGATGGAGCGGATGCCCCCGAAGCTCGCCAGGGTCTCGGCCAGGACCGTCCTGGCGATGGCCGGGTTGCCGTCGAAGGCGTCGCGGACGCCCGGCCGCCGGGCCAGGGCGGCGGCCAGCTCCATGGCCGCCGCGGCGTGGATGTCCAGGGCCTTGGAGGCGGCGTCGGCCATCTGGCGCATGCTCTCCTCGGCCATGGATTCGGCCAGGGAGGTGGTGGTGTGCGAGACGTAGAGGAGCAGGGCCAGGATGCCGGTCAGGACCGTGGTCCCGACGGCGAGGGTCAACACGCCGCTGATGCCGAGGGTGCGCATGGAAAACTCCAGGGAAGATGTTGCGCCGGGATCGGGGGCGGTGCGGCCCCCGGCCGATGTTCGAGGAAGGGGACTGTACGGGCGGCGTGTGTCGGAACGGAAACGGCGGCGCGGCGATGCGGCGGCGGGGACTGTACAAGCGGCCTGGGGCGGCGTATCTGTCAGAGTGGGAATGACGCTTTTGCAAGGTTCGGCATGGGCAAGGCGTCGGGCGGCCCGACGTGGAAACCCCGTCCCGGCCCATACCGGGCCGCATCCCCGGAGGCGCGTATGAGCAACGGCATGTTCCTGCTGATCCTTATCGTGTTCGGCTTCGTGATCCTTGCCTACTTCAATCGCCGGGCCAGGAACTACAAGGAGCGCCATCCGGGCAAGGACAATCCCATCGACAAGTGGATGACCGGCAAGGACGACCGGGACGACGAACTGTAGGCCGCCCGGACGGGGCCGCCCCGCCCGTCCGGACGCCGGGGAGGCGACATGACGCGCGCCCGAATCATGCGGCTGGTCTATTTTTCCCCAACGGGAACCTCGCGCCGGATCGTGCGGGGCATCGGCCAGGGGCTTGGCCTGGAAACGTGCGAGGAGATCGACCTGACGGGGCCGGCCGGCCTGGCGCCGTCCCCATCGGACAAGGACGTGCTGACCGTGTTCGGCGCGCCGGTCTACGCCGGACGCCTGCCGGCCGAGGCCGTGCATCGGCTGCGGCGGCTGCGGGGAGCGGGGGGGCCGGCCGTGGTCGCCGTGACCTACGGCAACCGGGCCTTCGAGGACGCCTTGCTGGAGCTGCGCGACCTGGCCGGAGAGCTCGGCTTCGTGCCGGTCGCCGGCGGGGCGTTTGTGGGCGAGCATTCCTACAGTTCGCCCGAAACGCCCATCGCCTCGGGCCGGCCGGACGGCAAGGACCTGCGGGCGGCCCGGGACTTCGGCCGGGCCGTGGCGGCCAAGCTCGACTGGCTGGGCGATCTGGCCGCCTGGACGCCGCTTTCGGTCCCGGGCGACTTCCCCTACCGCGAATCCGGGCTGACGGGCGGCGTCGCGCCGTGCACGCGCGCCGAACTCTGCGAGGCCTGCGGCCAGTGCGCCACGGCCTGCCCCATGGGGGGCATCCACCTGGACGGGGGAGCAGTGCTCACGGAAGCGGCGCGCTGCATCCGCTGCTGCGCCTGCGTCAAGGGCTGCCCCAGCGGGGCGCGCGTCTTCGACCACCCGGCCCTGCTGGAGACGGCGCGCCGGCTGGCCGCGACCTGCCGGGAACGCCGGGAGCCGGAGACGTTTCTCTGATCGTGCCGGCTACTTGAGCAGGGTGAGGAACTTTCCGGTCACGGAATCGGGGTCGGCCTTCAGTTCCTCGGGCGTGCCCTGGGCCACGATGCGCCCGCCGGCCTCGCCGCCGCCGGGGCCGAGGTCGAGCACGTAGTCCGAGGCAGCCACCACGTCGGTGTTGTGCTCGATGACCACCACGCTCGCGCCCTTGTCCACGAGCTTGTGCAGCACGGTGATGAGCTTGCCCACCTCCTGCATGTGCAGGCCGGTGGTGGGCTCGTCGAGGATGTAGAGCGCCCCGGGCAGGCTGCGCTTGCCGAGCTCGCGCGAGATCTTGATGCGCTGGGCCTCGCCGCCGGACAGGGTCGTGGCCGGCTGGCCCAGGTGCAGGTATTCCAGGCCCACTTCCTCGAGCACGGCCAGCCGGCGGTCGAGCACCGGATAGTTCTCGAAAAAGCCCCGGGCCTGGCGCACGGTGAGGTCGAGCACCTCGGCGATGGTCAGGCCCTTGTAGCGCACGTCCAGGGTCTCGCGGTTGTAGCGAAGCCCCCCGCAGACCTCGCAGGTGACGTAGATGTCCGGCAAAAAGTGCATCTCCACCCGGATCTGGCCGTCGCCGCCGCAGGCCTCGCAGCGCCCGCCCTTGACGTTGAAGCTGAAGCGGCCGGGCTTGAAGCCGCGCCGCTTGGCGTCGGGCGTGCCGGCGAAGATCTCGCGGATCTCGTCGAAGACCTTGGTGTAGGTGGCCGGGTTGGAGCGCGGCGTGCGGCCGATGGGCGTCTGGTCGATGCTCACGATCTTCTCGACGAGCTGCGCCCCCTCGATGCCGGCGATCATGCCCGGCGCGTCCACCTTGAGGCCCTTGGACAGGGCCAGGTGCTTGTAGAGGGTGTCCATGACCAGCGAGCTCTTGCCCGAGCCGGACACGCCCGTGACGCAGACCAGCCGGCCCAGCGGAATCTCGGCGTCGATGTTTTTGAGGTTGTTGGTGGTCACGCCGCGAAGAACGAGGGACTTCTCCCCGGTGCGGCGCGTCTCGGGGATGGGCGAGGCGGCGTCGCCGCGCAGGTACTTGCCGGTAAGGGATTTGCCGTCGGCCAGCATGCCGGCCACGTCGCCCTGGTAGACGATCTCGCCGCCCAGGCGCCCGGAGCCCGGGCCGAGCTCGATGACGTGGTCGGCGTTTCGGATGGTGGCCTCGTCGTGCTCCACCACGAGCACGGTGTTGCCCCGGCCCTGGAGCTGGCGCAGGGTGCCGAGGAGCCGGTCGTTGTCGCGGGGGTGCAGGCCGATGCTCGGTTCGTCCAGGACGTAGGTGACCCCGACCAAGCCCGAGCCGAGCTGCCCGGCCAGGCGGATGCGCTGGGCCTCGCCGCCGGAGAGCGTGGCCATGTTGCGGGCCAGGGCCAGGTAGTCGAGGCCCACGCCGGTGAGGAACGTCAGGCGGTGGGTGAGCTCCTTGAGCAGCGGCTCGGCGATGATCGCCTCGGCCCCGGCGAAGCGCAAGCCCGAAAGCCAGGCCAGGGCCCGGTCGATGGGCAGGGAGCAGAATTCGAAGAGGTTGGCGTCGGCCACCTTCACGGCCAGGGCTTCGGGCCGCAGCCTGGCCCCCTGGCAGACCGGGCAGGGCCGCGACTGGCGATAGCGGGACAGTTCGTCGCGCCAGACCGAGCCGAAGGACTGGCCGTGCTCGAGCAGGTGGACCACGCCGTCCCAGCCGAAGGCCTTGTCCCCGAAAAAGAGCGCCGCCCAGGCCTCGGCCGGGAAGTCGGCCAGGGGCGTGCGCAGGGAAAAGCCGTGGCGCTTGCCCAAATCCTCCAGCCGACGAGCGTAGCGGGCCAGGGCGCGCTCGCTCTTCCAGGGCAGGATGCCGCCCTCGGCCAGGGACAGGCCCTTGTTGGGGGCGAGCAGCGCCGGCTCGAAGTATTCCACCGCGCCGATGCCCGAGCAGGCCGGGCAGGCCCCTTGGGGGCTGTTGAAGGAAAAGAGCTGGGGCGAGGGCTTGGGCACGCTGATCTTGCAGGTGGGGCAGGAGGAGGCCGTGGAGAAGATCCGGTCCGCCGCCTTGCCGTCGTGGTCGGCGATGACGAGCCGTCCCTCGCCCTGGGCCAGGGCCAGCTCCACCGAGTCCGACAGGCGCGAGCGGATGCCGTCTTTGACCACCAGCCGGTCCACCACCAGGTCGATGTTGTGGCGCTTGTTCTTCTCGAGTTCCGGCATGGGCTCCAGGGGCGTCACCGCGCCGTTCACGCGCACCCTGGCGAAGCCCTGGCTCTTGAGCTTTTTGAGGCGGTCGGCGTGGGTGCCTTTCTGGTGCTCGACCAGGGGGGCCAGGAGCAGGAGCTTCGCGCCCTCGGGCAGGGCCAGCACGTCGCTTATGATCTCGTCCGTGGTGCGGGCGGCGATGGGTTGGCCGCACTTGGGGCAGTGGGGCTTGCCCAGGCGGGCGAAGAAGACGCGCAGGAAGTCGTAGATTTCCGTCACCGTGCCCACCGTCGAGCGCGGGTTTCGCGTGGCGGTCTGTTGCTCCAGGGAGATGGCCGGAGACAGCCCCTCGATCTTGTCCACTTGCGGCTTGTCCATCTGCGGCAGGAACTGCCGGGCGTAGGCGGAAAGCGATTCCACGTAGCGCCGCTGCCCCTCGGCATAGACGATGTCGAAGGCCAGCGTGGACTTGCCCGATCCCGACGGGCCGCACACCACCACTAATTTGTCGCGGGGGATGTCCAAAGTGAGGTTTTTCAGATTATGCTGGCGCGCGCCTTCGATGCGGATACGGGGAGCCTCGGACATGAACGCCTCCAAAAGCCGTCACGGCAAACCCGCAACATAAGGCAGCGGACGCAAAAGGCAAGGGCGCGGCGAAAATGTCGCCGGATCGACGCCAAGGGCGACATAGGCTGAGGAGATTTCCCCCGGCCGGCGGCCGGGACGCGGCGCGTCCGGGCAGATCGTCGCCGACAGGGAAGACTTGCGGTTAACAGCTGTTCACGTTACTGCGGAACTGCCGTGGCCCGGGCAAAGAGGCCGGCGCGGCAAGGAGCGGCCCATGCGTTACGAGGTTCCGTTCGTGCCCGATGCGGCCTATGCCGCCTTTCTCGCCGGCAGCGCCGACAAGGTCGAGGCGGTTTATTTCCGACTGGGTCCCGACACGCCCGACGCCCGGCTGCCCGGAGTGGGCGACGCCACGCCCGACGCCCTGGCCGAGGGGTTGCGGGCCATGCCCGGCGTGCCGCGCCTGGGGCTTTTAAACGCCGCCTTCCACGCCCCGGAGGCACTTTCCGGCGACGGCCTGCGCGACCTGGTGCTCCTGCTCGAGGGCTACCTGGCCGCCGACGCCGTGACGGGCATCGTCTACGCCGACCACTACCTGCTCACGGCCCTGTCCGACGCCTCGCCCGAGGTGGCCGGGGCGCTTTTCGCCGTGCCGAGCATCAACTTTCGCCTGGACCGGTTCGCGCGCCTGGCCGCCGTGCTCGAGGCCGTGGCCGATACGCGCTTCAAGTTTCCGGAAGCGGTCATCCTCGACCGCGACCTCAACCGCGACACCGCGCGCCTGGCCGCCCTGGTCGGGCGGGCGCGCCAGACCTTTCCGGGCCTGCGCTTCGGGCTCATGGTCAACGAGGGCTGCCTGTTCGCCTGCCCGTTCAAGGCCGCCCACGACGCCCACATCGCCCTTTCGCGCCTGGCCTCCTGCCGCATGGGGCCGGACATGAACCGGGACCTCGGCTGCCTGCGGACGTTTTTCGACCATCCCGGCAGGATGCTGGCCTCGCCCTTCGTGCGGCCCGAGGACGCGCGCCGCTACGAGGGCCTGGTCGATTTCCTCAAGATCTGCGGCCGCACCCGGCCGGCGGCGGACCTCGCCGCCATCGTGGCGGCCTATTTCGCGGGGGAGTTTCACGGCAACCTGGCCTGGCTGCTGGACACCCAGGAAATTTTGTCCGGCCGGCTGGACGTGCCCAACGACGCCGTGCCGGCCGATTTCTTCGACCGCACCGACGGCTGCGGTCGCGACTGCCGGGCTTGCCGCTACTGCGGGGAACTGGCCGCGCGCATCGTGCGCGAGCGGGAGATGGGGTTGGCGCGTCTCGGGGAGAACGGCTGAGGCCGCCCGGATCGGCCCGGGAACCTGCGGCCGAGGACCGCGGGGGCAGGGCGCGTCGGCGGCGCGAGGGGCGAAATATGCCGGCGGGTTTAAGCCGCCGGCTTACAAGAGGGAACGGCGGCAGAAGGCCTCGAAGTCCTCGTCGTCGTCGCAGGGCCGGGCCTCTTCGCCGCCCGCCGGGACCTTGACGGCCTCCTCGCGCCACACGCCTTCGCTTGGCTCAAAAAAGCTGATGTATTCCAATTGGATGCTCGGTGCGAACATGGGTCTTCCTCCCTGGTTTCCCGATGTTCCATGCAGGTTCCGTTCCATGGAAAGCCTTGCCGCACGACGCAGATGCCGGTAGCGGTTTCGTTACGGTTATGAAATTGTTGTTCTCCTCGATTCCCCTACGCCCATGGTCGTCGGCCAGGCCAGAACGGTTGCGGCCGAACCGGGCGGGCGCGGCTTTTTCGCCATCTTTTCCCCGGGGAGCAGGGGGCGCGGGGAGTTTTTTCCCCGGAACCGGGGAGGGGCGGGCGTGAGGGCCTGGAAGCGCCTGGCCGCCGGCCCGGCCCTTGGCGCGCTGGCCGGGGCGGTCCGGCGGGCCACGGCGGATTTTCTGCGCGCCGGCGGCACGTCCCAGGCCGCCGCCCTGGCCTTTTACGCCCTGCTGTCGTGCATCCCGCTCTTTTTCGTGATGCTGGCCGGGTGCGGTCTCGTGGCCGGGGAGACCTGGACCGCCCAGGTGATGCTGCGCCGCCAGATGGCCGCGCTGGTCCCGTTCCTGGACGACGTGCTGGTGCTGCGCGCCCGCAAGCTGCTCTGGGCTTCGCCGGGCCTGGGCTGGGCCAGCCTGGCCTTCATCCTCTGGTCGTCGTGGCTGTTCGTGGGGGCGCTCGGCCGGGCCTTGGCCCGGCCCTGGCGGGAGGAGGACGCTTCGTCCCGGACCTGGCGGGGGCGGCTTTGGGCCGTGGCCAGGGGGCCGCTCGTGGGCGGGCTTTTCGTGGCGGCCATGGCCGCGGCCCTGTACTGCGCCCAGTTGCCGGCCCTGGAGCCGGCGGGCAGCCTGGCCCGCCGCTGCGCCCCGGTCTGGGGCGCGGCCTGTCTGGCCGGGCTTTTCCTGGCCGTGTATCTGCTCTTCCTGCCCCGGCGGCCGCTCAAGCTCCTGTGCGGCCTCGCCGTCGGGCTGGCCGCCACGGCCTATGGCGTCAGCGCCGCCTTCAGCGCCCTGGTGGCCGGGCTGCCCCGCTACCATCTGGTCTACGGCCCGCTCAGCGGCGCGATCCTTTTTCTGCTCTGGCTCGACTACAACGCCTGGGTGCTCCTGTGGGGAGCCTGGTTCGTGCGCGCCTGGCCGGACCGCCGGCCGCCGGCAGCGAACGGCCGCGTCGTGGCCGGGCCGTGGCCGGCGTCGCGGCGGCCCGGGCCTACGGCCTGGCGTAGCGCGCCGCCACGGAAATCGTGATGCCGCCCCGGGCGGCGAAATCCCCCGTGACCTCCATCTCCAGCGGCTGGCAGGCGGCCACCAGGTCGTCCAGGATGCGGTTGGTGAGCGTCTCCATGAACGTCCCCTCGTCGCGGTAGCTGAAAAGGTAGAGCTTGAGGGACTTCGATTCGATGCACTTGCCGCCCGGCACGTAGCGGATGGTGATGGTCCCGAAGTCGGGCTGGCCGGTCTTGGGGCAAAGGCTCGTGAACTCCCGGCTCTCGAAGGTCACGGCGTAGCGCCGGTCCGGGTAGGCGTTGGGAAAGGTCTCGAGCAGCCCGGGCGTCACCGTGGTGGGGTAGGCCGTGGCCCCTTGGCCCAATGTCCTGAGGCCGCTGACGTCGTCCTTGTGCGCGTTGGAAGCCGGCGTGTCGGGCATGGAGGTTCTCCTTGACGGCCGCGCGGGGCCGTGATTGTCTTTTCGCCCTCCGGCGAGCGGCCGGGGCGGGCGGCTTTCCTTACGACAGCCGCCCGGGATGTTCAACGACGCGGAGGGCCCCATGGCCGCGACCTATTCCATCACCGTCTCCGGCGGCTTCAGCGCCGCCCACCGGCTGCCCGGCCATCCCGGGCCCTGCGCCGCCATGCACGGGCACAACTTCGAGGTCACGGCCGAGCTTCGCGCCGAGACGCTTCGGGACGGCATGGTGGCCGACTTCATGGACGTGCGCGCCGCGCTCGACGCCTGTTTCGCGCGGCTGGACCACGCCTGCTTAAACGACGTGCCGGAGCTTTCGCCGCCCACGGCGGAGGTCGTGGCGGCCTGGATCTTCGGTCGGCTGCGCGAGCGCCTGGAGGACGGCCGGGTGCGCGTGGCCAGGGTGACCGTGGTCGAGAGCGAGGGCCTGGCCGCGAGCTACGCGGAGACGCCGTGAGCCTGCGCGTCCACGAAATCTTCGCCAGCATCCAGGGCGAATCGAGCTTCGCCGGCTGGCCCTGCGCCTTCCTGCGCCTGTCGGGCTGCAACCTGTCCTGCGCCTGGTGCGACACGCGCCACGCCCTGGAGTCGTTCGCCGAGATGTCCGTGGCGGCGGTCCGGGAGGCGCTTCTCGCCTTCGGGCTGCCCCTGGTGGAGCTGACCGGCGGCGAGCCGCTCCTTGCGCCGGAAACGCCGGCCCTGGCCGCCTCCCTGGCCGACGCCGGGCTCACGGTCCTTGTCGAGACCAACGGCAGCCGCGACATTTCCGTGCTCGACCCCCGGGTCGTGGCCGTGCTCGACGTCAAATGCCCGGGCAGCGCCATGGAGCAGGAGAACGACTACGGCAACCTGGACCGGCTGCGCCCCCGCGACGAGGTCAAGTTCGTGCTGGCCGGGCGCGAGGACTACCTGTTCGCCCGGGACGTCGCCCGCCACGTCTGGGGAAGCCACGCTGTCCATTTCTCGCCCGTGTCCGGGGCCCTGGACCCGGCCGATCTGGCCGCCTGGATGGTGGCGGACAAGGTCCGGGCCAGGCTTTCCCTGCAACTGCACAAATATATCTGGGGCCCCGACGCCCGGGGCGTGTGAGCCCGGCAGGTTGCTTGGGCGGCCGTTGTCTTTGCACGTGAAACGGAAGGAGGAGAGGTCATGACCGCGCAGCCGAAAAAGGCGGTGGTGCTTTTTTCCGGGGGCCTCGATTCCACGACCTGCCTGGCCGTGGCCAAAAGCGAGGGCTTCGCGCCCTGCGCCCTGAGCTTCGAATACGGCCAGCGCCACAGGGTCGAGATCGAGGCGGCCAAGCGCCTGGCCGGGGTCATGGGCGTGGCCGCCCACCTGATCTTGCCCCTGCCCCTGGGGCGCATCGGCGGCTCGGCGCTCACAGCCGACATCGCCGTGCCCAAGGACCGCGACCCGGCGGCCATGGAGGCCGACATTCCGGTCACCTACGTGCCGGCGCGAAACACCATCTTCCTGTCCATGGCCCTGGGCTGGGCCGAGGTGCTCGGGGCCCAGGACATCTTCATCGGCGTCAACGCCCTGGACTATTCCGGCTATCCCGACTGCCGGCCCGAGTTCGTGCGCGCCTTCGAGGCCATGGCCAACCTGGCCGTCAAGGAGGCGGTGGAAGGGAGGCTTCGCATCACCATCCACACGCCGCTTCTGGAACTCACCAAGGCCGACATCGTGCGCCTGGGCACGCGCCTGGGCGTGGACTACGGCCTGACCCACTCCTGCTACGACCCCACGCCCGAAGGCCTGGCCTGCGGCCGCTGCGACAGCTGCCTGCTGCGCAAGAAAGGCTTCGAGGAAGCCGGCCTGCCCGACCCGACCTGCTACGTTTGAGGGCGCAAGGGAGGGGGAGGGGAAGCCTCCGGCGGCCAAGAGGGGCGGGGCCCCTCCTGGACCTCCCTTTATTATGATGAAGATGGGGGTGTCGGAGCATGCCCCAGGTTCGAAAAGAAGCAGGGGAAGCGGCTTCTCTTCGCGAGGCTGCGCGCGGACTCCCGCCAGCACTGCGCCTGCGGGATGCGGCGGCAGGCTGACGCGGCAGCGAACGGGGCTCGCTTCATGGCCTGCACTGCCCCGCGTCGCATTGCCCTGCCGCCTCCGGTCTCTCCGCCGAGGCCATGCCGCTTTCCCCTGCCTCCGGGCGGAGGCCCGTATGGGGGAGCCTCTGGCAGCGAAGGGAGGCATCGGCGGCGATGGCGAGGCAAAGCGCTTGCCTTTCACTCCCGGGAGTCCCCTCGTTCGCGCCGGAGTCGCCGATGGAGGCCATGAGCAACACCGCGGCCAGCAACATGATTCCGAAAAGCCATGCCCGCACGGCGGGTGGGATTTTTCGGAAGAAGAACTGCCTGTTTCGCTCCTGCCACAGATGCATGGTCTGTCTCCTTTGCCGGTACGGCTCGTGTCCCGGGCCGTAGGCTGCAAGCGCGCGTCGTTGCCTTCAAAGGGAAGAGACGCGGCTCGTCGTGGATTATTGCAGCTGCTTGACGAGCTTCTCGGCGCCCTTCTCGATGCCCACCTTCGCGGCGGTCAAAGAACCGAAACTTGCGCCGATATTCATGGAATTCGGGTATTGTTTCGCGATGTACGCGCACAGGAGCTGCGATGTCGAAGCGTCGTAAACCTCGACGACATAGAGTACGGAGCCGGTGAATGTGCCTTCGCCCCCGCGGATGCTTTGCACCCCGTTGTACAAACCGCCGGAGAGGTCCAGACGCGTGAATGTCGACAAGACCGGTGTCGTTGTGGCCGCTCCTGTTAGCGTCAATTTCAGCAACAACGTATTCGGACCAGGATTGGTCGTGACGCGGAATCGGGATGCAAGTTTTTCTGCGAATTGGGCGCGCATATAGGCGGCGAGGGAGGACTTGTCGTCCTCCGACATCGTCCCGAATTGATGGTCCGTTCCTTTGTAGATGGATATGGGGTCTATTATTATTTTGTCGTACGTCCTGAGATCCGTGTGGGATGAATAAGTGTACGGGATGTTCATGGCTTCCTCGCTCTGGTTTTGTCGCAGATGCGAAGAGGACGGTATATCCTTATACATGACGGGTTTCGGGCTTCCGCAACCAAAAAGGATCGAAAGGATTGCGATTGTCGTTGCTTGTCGCATGCGCTTGAGTCTGAGCATTTGCATCTCCGTTTGGGTGGATGACTCGCCCGTCCTGCGCTTCTCTCCTCTCCTTGAGAGGGGCGACGGCGTCTTCCTTTTTTGTCACCAATCGGTGACATTTGATTTAAAAAAAAGCCTCTCATTCCGGGTGCGGGAGCGCGCTCCGGATGATGTGGGCCAGCATGGCTTCAAGACGTTCCCAGGTCCGCTCGTCGTCCAGGGGCAGGCCGGCGAAGTGCGTTTCCGAGCGGGCCCGGACGCCCAAATGGTTGATGATGCCGCCAAGGATGGCGAAGAGGGCCTGCATGTCCAGGCCGGACGCGACGGCCTCGTCCGGTTGCAGCAGGGCCAGCAGGCGCTTGCCGACGGATTCCCGGACCGAATCGATGGCGTCGGTCAATTCATTGTGCACCATGAACCGCCACGCCAGGATTTCCTGCGTCAAAGGCCGGCTGCGCAGGGCCCGCAGGTAGTTGTGGACGCCGATCACCAGTCGTTCGGGATACGGCAGGGCCAGGAACGCCTCGATGTCGCCGCCGGCCAATTCCCGGGCATCGGGCCAGAAATCGCCGCTGTTGGCAAAGGCCGTCACAAGCCCGGGCAATCCGCCAAAATAGCGGTAGATGAGGACCTTGTCGACGCCGGCTTCCCGGGCCACGACATTGACCTTGACGGCCTGGAACCCCTGCCTGGCCAGCACGCGCCCCACGGCCTCGATCAAGAGGCGCATGGTCGCTTCTCGATCACGTGGCCGCTCAGCCGCAATTGCTCGTTTGGCGCGTTCCATGGCCGACATATGTCACTTGCCAGTGACATTGTCAAAGAAAATATTAGTCCGATCGGTCCGCTCGTCTTTTGTCGAATATTCTTATTTTTTATATGTGGTTAGCTTGATGAATGCCAGAGGAGCTCGATCTTTTCTCAAAAAAAAGCTGGACGCCTGCGCACAGGCGTCCAGCTTTTTTCGTCTCGCTCGTCGCGAAATCCGGAGGCGTGTCTTGCCGCCGGGCCGTCCTGGCCGCTTCGCTGTTGGAACTCTCGTTTGTCGCTGCGCCACGGCAGGCGAAGCCGCGCAGCGAGCTTGCTGGGAGGAGGCGTGATGCCGGGCTGGCGTTTTCCGGACGCCCGGGCGCGTTGCGCCAGGACGCGCTTGCCCGGTCAGGCTTCGGCCAGGGCCACCAGCCGCTCGGCCGGGCAGGGGCCGGGCAGGGTGCAGTAGGGCGCGAAGAGGCGGAAGAAGGCCTCGGGCGTGAAGGCCCGCTCCGGGGCCATGACGCCCGGGCCGGGAACCTGGCCGCGCAGGAGCAGCAACGCGCCAAGGGCCAGGGGCACGCCGGCCATGGACGCGGCATCCGGCGGCAGGGCGGCCAGGGAGGCGGCCGCGGCGCGTTTTTCCCCGTCGCGTTCCCCCTCGGCCAGGGCGAAGAAAAGCGGCAGCCTGGGACCGTCGGTCAGGTGCGCGAGCGCCGCGACCAGGGCCTCGAGCCAGCCGGCTCCGGTCGCGCGTTCCACCAGCTCTCCCGCCGCTTCCTCGACGGTCATGGCCCCGGCGTCCACGGCGTCGCGCAGCCGGCGGAAATGGACGCTCCAGGCCGCGGGCATGACCAGGCCGCAGCGCACCTGGCGCGCCTCGGGCCAGGCGAGGGGGAAGGACGCGGTCTCGGCATGGCCCACGGCGTAGAGGGTGCGCCGCCCCCGGCCGGGGTAGTCGATGAGGACGTCGGCCAGGGGCGGGTCTTGGGCCGATTCGCCGTCGCGGCCTTCCGGGAGCGCGCCCGAGCACTGCCCGAGCAGCCGGGCCGCGGCGGCGCGACAGGCCAGGGCTTCGCCGTCCTCCTCGAGGTTGCGGCCGACCACCAGCCGGTCCACCCGGTCCAGGCGCGAGACGGCGCAGGCCGCCAGCAGATTGGTGAGGCCGGGGCTCGCGCCCATGCCGACCACGGCCGAAACGCCGGCCCGCCGGGCCGCGGCGTCGAGGTCCAGCATGTCGCGGGTGGGGCCGGGGGCGTCGCAAAGGTCGATGTAGTTCGTGCCGGCCTCGATGGCGGCGCCAAGGACGGCCGGACCGAATCCGGATGCCTGGTCGGCGCAGTTGAGGACCAGGTCGGCCCGGCCGAGCAGCGCGGCCAGGCCGATCTCGTCCGCGACGTCCACGGCTTCGGCCGCGGCTCCGGGCCGGGCGGCCAGGGCGACCCGGATGGCCTCGTTTTCGTCGGGACCGGCCACGATCAGGCCGGAGACGGCGTCGAAGCGCGAAAGGACGCGGGCGGTCATCGCCCCGACGCTTCCGGTTCCAAGCAGCAGCACGCGTCCGCTCATGAGGTCTCCTTTCCCGCGCGCCGCCCGTCGGGATGTCCGGTACGCCGGTTTCCAAAAGCAAGAAGCCTCGAAGGGGTCGTCCTTCGAGGCTTCGACAAGCTTGCGCTTGTTTCGATCTGGCGGGGCCGACGAGACTTGAACTCGCGCCCTCCGACGTGACAGGCCGGCGTTATAACCAGCTTAACTACGACCCCGCATATCTCTGGTAGGCGGAACAGGACTCGAACCTGTGACCCTCGG
>JAEWCY010000070.1 GCA_023390395.1 Pseudomonadota bacterium
TCACGCGCGTGGTTTCGGTGCACGACCTGGCCTGCGGCTGCTCCATCAGCTACGGCCGCACGTACAAGGCCGAGCGCGACATGCGGGTGGCCATCGTGGCCGCGGGCTATGCCGACGCCTACAGCCGTGGGCTGTCCAACCGGGGCTACATGTGCCTGGCCGGGCATCGCGTGCCCATCGTCGGCCGGGTCTGCATGCAGCTGACTGCTGTGGACGTCACGGGCGTCGAGGTCGCCCCGGGCGCGGAGATCCATCTGCTCGGAGGCGAGGGGCCGGGCGCGATCTCGGCCGACGAGCTGGCCGTGTGGTGGGAGACGATTCCCTACGAGGTCTTTTGCCTTTTCGGGCTCAACCCCCGGGAATTTTGCTGAGCTTTCCGCATCCGGCGTCGTCGCCGGATGTTTTTT
This sequence comes from Pseudomonadota bacterium, assembly GCA_023390395.1. Classification (GTDB taxonomy): domain Bacteria; phylum Desulfobacterota; class Desulfovibrionia; order Desulfovibrionales; family Desulfovibrionaceae; genus Solidesulfovibrio. Next base: position 408 of record JAEWCY010000070.1, read on the forward strand.
TAATTTCCTACCAAACTGATATGAAATAGTCCTGGTCAGGGTGCGGGGGACGTCTTATCTGGAGGGCGTGATCCGGTCCCCCGCGACCGGCTGTCCCATGGAGTCGGCGCAGCGACGGATCTCCTTGAAACGCATTGTCAGGAGAAAACGTCATGAAGACTGCCGGTTCATCCCAAAACGCCATTCGCGGCATGTTCTTCGATCTCCTCGACGATCCTTGGAAGCATGCGGATAAGGAAGAGGAGGCGGCCCGTTTCCTTCCGGACGGCCTCCTTGTCGTCGAGAACGGAGTCATCGCCGATTTCGGCCCGTATGACGCGGTTGCGCCCCGCCATCCGGGCGTGGAAGTCACCCATCTGCCAAACCGGCTCATTGTGCCGGGATTTATCGACGGCCATATCCACTTCCCCCAGGTGCGCGTGCTCGGCGCGTACGGCAACCAGCTGCTCGACTGGCTGCAGAAGTGGATATTCCCGGAAGAGATCAAGTACAGCGACCGCGCCTACGCCCGCGAGGCGGCGGGGAAGTTCTTCGACGCGCTGCTCGCCGGCGGCACCACGACCTGCCAGGCCTTCACCACCAGTTCGCCGGTGTCCACCGAGGAGTTCTTTGACGAGGCCACGCGGCGTAACATGCGGGTCATCGCCGGGCTCACCGGCGTGGACCGCTTCGCGCCAAAGGAATTCCTGATCAGCGCCGACGACTTCTACACGGAGTCCAGGCGGCTCATCGAGCGCTACCACCGCAAGGGCCGCAACCTCTACGCCATCACCCCGCGGTTCGCCGTGGGCTGCACCCCCGAAATGATGGAACGCAGCCGGCAGCTCAAGGAAGAATGCCCCGACTGCTGGGTCAACACCCACATTTCGGAAAATCCCTCGGAAGTCCGCTCCGTCAAGGACCATTACCCCGACTACACGGACTATACCGAGGTCCACGAAAAGCACGGCCTGCTCGGGCCGAAGTTCACCGCCGGGCACGGCATCTGGCTCTCCAACGACGAGATGCGGCGGTTTTCCAAGGCCGGCGCGGCCATCGCCTTCTGTCCCCTGTCCAACCTGTTTCTCGGCAGCGGGCTGTTTCGCCTGGGCCGGGCCAAGGACCCCGAGCATCCGGTGCGCCTGACGCTCGGCAGCGACATGGGCGGCGGCAACGCCTTTTCCCTCGTGCGCGTCATGGAGGAGGCCTACAAGGTCGGCATGTGCAACAACACCATGCTCGACGGCTCCGTGGACCCGCGCGCCCAGGACCTGGCCGAGGCCGACCGCAGCAAGCTCTCGCCCTACCGGGCCTTCTACCTGGCCACCCTTGGCGGAGCCCATTCCCTCTACCTCGACGACCTCCTCGGCAACTTCCAGCCGGGCAAGGAGGCCGATTTCGTGGCCCTCGACTGGAACGCCGGACAGGCGGCCATGGCCTGGCATCAGTCCCTGGCCGTGGGCGAGGCCGGGCCGCGCACCATCGAGGAAGCGGCGCAGGTGCTTTTCGGCGTCATGGCCGCGGGCGACGACCGCAACGTGGACGAGACCTGGATCGCCGGCGAGCGCGCCTACGCCAAGGCCGCTTCGTAATCCGGCGCGCCTGGCCGGCCGCGACCGGGATACGACCGGGAGCGGCCGGCGGCGGGCCGAAAGGAGGCCGACATGGAAGTGCGCGTGGCCCGGGCTTCGGCCGTGGCGTCCCAGCGGGTGCCTCCCGGACGGGAGGAGTGGTTCCTGGCCTGGCAGCGCGGCGTGTCGGCCGCGGCCGAGACGTTTCCCGGTTATCGCGGCACGGACGTCTACCCGCCGGGAGCGGGGCAGGGCGAGCAGTGGATCGCGGTGATCCATTTCGACGCGCCCGAGCAGCTCGAGGCCTGGCTGGAGTCCCCTGTGCGGGCGGACTGGGTGGCGAGGCTTCGGGAGAACGTGGGCGATTTCGAGTTGGCGGCTTTTTCCCGGGGGTTCGGCCCCTGGTTCGCCTGCCTGCGCGACGCGCCGGACCGGGCCGCGCCCGCGGGCTGGAAGATGGCCCTGGTGGTGCTTCTGGGGCTTTACCCCACGGTGATGGTCCTGACGCTATTCCCGGGGCCGCTTCTGGCGCCCCTGGGCCTGCCCGTGTCCATGCTCCTTGGCAACGCCATGAGCATCGCCATCCTGCAATGGGGAGTGATGCCGCTTCTAAGCGCCGGCTTCGCCACCTGGCTCACGGCCTCGGGCCCGGCCGGCCGCCGCGCGACCCTGCTGGGCTTGGCGGTCATCGCCGTGTGCCTGGTGCTGCTGGTTCTTTTTTTCGGGGCGGTGGCGGGGTAGAAGTGCGGCCTTCGACCGGAACGCTCAGGTCCGGGTCGGAATGCCGTGGATGCGCAGGTAGCGGTAGAGGCTCTGCTTGCCGAGTTCGGACAGTTCGCAGGCCTTGTGGATGTCGCCGCCGGACTGCTGCATGAGGCTCTTGAAGTAGCGGTTCTCGGTGTCCTTCTTGTAAGTGTCGAAGGGGATGATCGCCATCTCTCCCGGAGAGGCGGCCGCCTCCGCCTGGGGCGACGGCTCGAGTTCCAGGCCGTTCGTCGCGTCCTGGCGCTTGCCGCTCATGACGCGGATGCGCACCTCGGGCGGCAGATGCTTGGGGTAGAGGGTGGGCTCGAACTGGGCGCGCACGATGATGTTTTCCATGAGGTTGACCAGTTCGCGCACGTTGCCCGGCCAGTCGTACTCCTGGAGGCAGTCCAGGAACTCCGGCGAGAAGCCCTTGAGCGGCACCTTGTACTTCTTGCAGTAGGCGTTCATGTAGTGGATGGTCAGCTCGCGGATGTCCTCGCCGCGCTCGCGCACGGGCGGAATGTGGATGTGCATGGTGCGCAGGCGGAAAAGCAGGTCGTTTCTGAAGTCGCCCACCGCCACCAGGGCTTCGAGGTCCTTGTTGGTGGCGGCGACCAGGCGGAAGTCGCTGGTCTCTTCCTCCTTGGCCCCGACCGGGCGGAAGCGGCGCTCCTGGAGCACGCGCAAGAACGCCTTCTGCTGGGAAAAGGGCAGCTCGCCCACTTCGTCGAGAAAAAGCGTCCCCTTGTCCGCCTGCTTGATGAGGCCTTCCTGCTTTTTTTCCGCGCCGGTGAACGCCCCCTTGGCGTGGCCGAAGAGCACCGACTCGATGAGCGTTTCGGTGAGGCTCGAGCAGTCCACCACCACGAAGGGCCCTTCGGCCCGGTCGCTGTTGTCGTGGATGGCTCGGGCGAAGAGCTCCTTGCCCGTGCCGGTCTCGCCGGTGATCAGCGTGTTGGCGTCGGCGTTGGCGGCCTGGGCCACGAGGTCCAGGCAACTGGCCACGCGCTGGCTGTTGCCGATGATGCCCTCGCGCTTGAGCGCCACGGTCGGCGGGCGGTGGGTGAATTTCTCCTTGCGGTACTGGAGGGCGCGAATGAGCGGCAGGGTCATGGATTCGGCCGTGGCCGGCTTCTCGATGTAGTCCCAGGCGCCGTTCTTGATGGCCAGTTCCGCGCCGTTGGGGTAGCTCGCGCCGGTGAAGATGATGACTTCCGGGGCCTTGTCGCGTTCGATGATCCTGGGGATGGACAACAGGCCGTTGCCGTCGGGCAGGTCCACGTCGAGGTAGACGACGTCGTAGGTTTCCTTGTCCAGGGCTTCGAGGCCCTTGGTCAGGCTCGGGCGCGCCTCGACCTCGTGGCCCATGCCCTCGATGACCAGCTTGCACACCTCGCGGATGTGGGTGTCGTCGTCGATCACCAGAATCTTCGCCATTTGGCCTCCCTTGTGTCCCCCGACACACGGGAATGTGTAAGGGGTAGCGCCCTTTTTGTCGAGACGCGGCGGCGCGGCGTTTGACGGGGGGCGGCCGGGTTCGTAAGGATCGGGTCAGGAGGCGGACATGACCGACGAAACGACCCCGCGGCGGCGGCCTATCCTGGTCTGGGTGATCTTTCTTTTCTACCTCGTCAGTTCCGTGCAGGTGATCGTGGGGCTTTTCTTCGTCACGGCCGGCGGCGTGGACATGGCCCCGGAGCAGCAGGCCTACCTGGCCAAGTTCACGGTCATGGACCGGGTGATCGGCTACGTGAACGCGGGACTCACCCTGGTCGGGGTGACGCTGCTTTTCGCCTTGCGCAAACGGGCGGTGAGCGTGCTGGCGTTGGCCTTCGCCTGCAACATGTTCTCCACGGCCGTGGTCTGGTACAAGACCGACCCCTTTTCCGTCATCTCTCCCAAGGGGCTCATCGCCCAGGGCCTGAGCGTCGTGCTCTTCGGCGCGGTGGTCTTCTACGCCTGGCGGCTGGACAAGCGGGGGGTGTTGTACAGGCCGTGAGGCAGTCCCTATAAAGGGTTTTGGAATGCGGCGGCGTTCTTGACTCGCCCCATGAAGTACGGCAGGAGAAAAGTATGACGCTTTTGTTCGATCAATCCAAGGCTATCGAAAAAGCCCTCGGCGAGGAAGCCGCCAAACCGGTCATCGAAGCGTTTCAGACTTCGGATCAACGCGTGATGTCGGCCTTGCTGGCCGAGGTGGCGACCAAGGCTGACGTGGAGCGGTTGCGCGGGGAACTCAACGCGCGCTTGGCGCGTCTGGAAAACATGGTCAAGGTGCTCATCGGGCTGGCGGCGCTCGCCGTGGCTTTTTTCAGCCCGGTTGCCGAAAAACTGCTGGGCTATCTCAAATAACGCCTCTCCTGCTTCCCCGCCTCAAACGCTTCGCGACATGACGACTTCGTAGGTCGTGGTCACGCCGCCCCCGGCGCGAAAGCGCTCTTCATAATACCGCACGAAGTCCCGGTACCGCTTGGGGCTTCCCGCCTTGGTTCCCGGGGTGTGCGTGACGCCCGCGCCCTTGAGGCTTCGCAGCATGGCGGCCACGCTCTCGTGCGCGATGACATGCGTCTCTTCGCTGATCGAAGCCGTGACGCCCGGCAGACTCGCGAAAAGTTCCCGGTAAAACGAGGCCGGCCGCATGGGGTAGACCGCGCCGAAGCCCGTGGCCCGCGACGCCTCCTCCAGTTCCCGAAGCGTCCCTTCCACGTAAAGCGCGAGGGCGAACCCCCCGCCCGGGCGCAGCAAGGCCAGGTCGGCCGGAATGGACGCGGCCGGATCGGCGTACCAGTGCATGGCCGAGGCCGAGCACAGGAAGTCGAAGGTCCCGGGTGAAAAGGGCGGCTGTTCGCCGTCGGCCGCGACCTTGCGCGCCCCGGGCATGGCGGCGTGCTCCAGCATGCCGGGCGAGAGGTCGAGGGCCACGTAGACGCCCCCCTCGTGGCGCGGCGCGAGCGCGCGCGTGAGCAGGCCGCTGCCCGCGCCGATCTCCAGCACGTTGCCGTGGATTTCGAACGGACATAGCGCGGCCAGCCGCGCGGCGACAAGTTTTTGCACCCGGGCCGCGTCCTCGTAGGTGGCCCCGGCCCGGTCGAAACGCCGGCGGATGGGAGCGGTCTTCACGCCGGATGCTCCGCCAGAAGGGCAGGGGAGGGGAAATGCCCGCCGCCGTGCACGGCGAGCTTCGCGCCGGGAAGCAGGGCCAGCGCCCTGTCCAGGGCCTTGCGGCGCACGATGCGGTCCTCCTCGCCCCAGACGACCGTGACGTTGGCGGCCGGGACCGGCGCGCCGGCCACGGTAGAGGCCAGGAGATAGTCGAGCCCGGTCGCCAGGGGCCCGGCCCAGTCCGTATTCCAGGCCGGCGCGACGGGCACGCCGCAGTTGCCCCAGAAGGCGCGCACGGTGGCCTCGGGTGCGGTCGCCATGGCGTCGCGCATGGACCGGACCAGGCGCTCGGGAAAGCTGTCGGTAAAGCGGGCGAAGGGCGCGAAGAGCACCACCTTGTCGCAGCGCGGAAAAAGGACCGCGCCGTGGCGCAGCAGCATGTGCGCGCCCGTGGACCAGCCCAGGAGCAGGCGCGGCCGGGCGGCCGCGATCCGGGCGACAAGGGTCGCCTCGTCGCCGTCCAGAAACGGCGCGGCGAAAGCGGCACGACCCGAAAGCCCGGGAAAGAGCGTTTCGGGACCGGCCCAGCCGGAGAGGAAAAACGCGTCGGTCATGGAAAAAACGAGACCCGGAGCCTGGAGAAGCCGAGGCGGATGCGCCGCACGTCCTCGTCCGTGAGGTCGGCCCGAAGCGACAGGCGGAGCCTGGCCGTGCCCTCGGGCACGGTGGGCGGCCGCACGGCGGCCACGAGCAGTCCTTCGGCCATGAGCAGCGCCTGGGCGTGCAGCGCCACCCGGTTGCGGCCGCAGGTCACGGGGATGATTTGCGTGGTCGAGCCCATGGTGTCGAACCCAAGGCCGTTTAAATGGTCCCGGATCTCCTTGGACAGGCGCATGAGCCGCGCGCCCTCGCTGGGGTTGGCCTTGATGTGGCGCAGCGCGGCCAGCGACGCGCCGAGCACCGCCGGCGGCAGGGCCGTGGAAAAGATGAACGATCGTCCCCGGTTGCGCAACAGCTCGATGGTCTCCACCCGGCCGGCGACGAAGCCGCCCTGGGACCCCAGGGCTTTGCTGAGCGTGCCCACGTGCACGTCCACGTCCTCGGAAAGCCCGAGCGCGGCGGTCAGGCCCCGTCCCCGGCCGAGGACGCCCGTGGCGTGGGCTTCGTCCACGACCACCAGCGCCCCGTGGGCTTTGCCAAGCTCGACGATCCGCGCTAAGGGAGCGACGTCGCCGTCCATGCTGAAGACCGTGTCCGTGACGATGATCTTCTTCTCGGCCTGCGCCTCGCGCTCAAGCAGCCGCTCCAGATGCTCCATGTCCAGATGCCGGTAGCGTACGAGCCGGGCTCCGGAGAGCCGGATGCCGTCGATGATGCTGGCATGGTTGAGGCGGTCGGAAAAGACCACGGTGTGGCGGTCGGCCAGGGAGGAAAATACGGCGAGGTTGGCGGCGTAGCCGCTGCCCGTGACAAGCGCCGCCT
>JAEWCY010000131.1 GCA_023390395.1 Pseudomonadota bacterium
GTCTCGGCCTCGACGCATTCCACCCGGCCGCGCGTGGGCAAGGGCGTGGCCGCGCCGCCGCCCACCAGCCCGGCCACGACCTCGTGGCGCGCCGCCAGCCGGCCCAGAGGTCCGGTGAAATCGGCCCGGGCGAAGTCGGAGACGACGAAGACCAGGGAGCGGTGGGAAAGCGTGGCCGCGACCAGGGCCAAGGCCGGCCCGGGGTCGGTGCCCCGGCCCACGGGGCGCGCCCCGGCCAGGGCTGCGGCCACGGCCTCGGCCTGGCCGGGTCCCTTGCCCGGGGGCAGAAAGGCCTCGACGCGGTCGGAAAAAAGCGTGAGCCCCACCCGGTCGCGGCCGTGGGCGGCGCTGACGGCCAGGACCACGGCGGCCAGGGCGGCGCAGAAGACGGCGTCGCCGCCGCCCGGACGGACCAGGGCCATGGAGGGGCTCACGTCCACGGCCAGCATGACGGTGCGGCCGCGCTCCTCGCGAAAACGCTTGACGTAGGGCCGGCCGAGCCTGGCCGTGACTTTCCAGTCCATGGCCGCCACGTCGTCGCCGGGAACGTATTCGCGCGATTCCTCGTATTCGAGTCCCGTGCCGCGATAGGCCGAGCGGTAGCCGCCGGCCAGGGCGTCCCTGGCCGCGAAATCGCCGCCCAGGCGCACGCGGCGCGCGGCGGCCAGCAGTTGCCAAGCCTGCATGCGGTGTCTCGCCTCCCCGCCGGCCCGGCCGGCGCGCCCAGAAGGTAGCAACGCCCGGCCGCGGCGGCAATGCGCGGCCCCTTACGCCCGTGAGAGGCTAGCCCTCCTCCTCGTAGGAACGGATGCGCCGAACGATCTCGGCGGCGTCGGAGGAGCAGGAGAGCATGCCGTGCATGAAGCTGAAAAAGTGCATGACTTCGCTCAGGTCGTAGGCGGCCGGGGCGCGCTCGCGGCGCATGGCCGTGAGTTTCGCCCGGGCCCCGGCCACGGCGGCGGTCAGGGGCTCGAGCGCCGGCAGGGGGCCCTGGCGGCGCAGGTGGACGGCCAGGGCGCGCAGGATTTCGGCCACGGCCCCTTCCAGGCCCGTGAGCTCCTCGGGCAGGTGCCGGTGCAGCCCCTGGCCGCGCCATTCGGCGGCCACGTGGTCCATGGCCAGGATGTGCTCGAAGAGCCGCTCGCCCCGGTAGAGCAGCATGGAGCGCAGCGCCCCCTCGTCCCCGCCCCGGCCCTCGATGACGGACTCCCGGCGCAGTTCCCGGCAGCGGGCCAGGGTGCGCAGGATGCGGTCCTTCAGGGCGAAGACCTGCCGCTCCACGTAGTCGTCGTGGAGCCGGCCCTCGACCACCAGGGCGAAGTAGGCGGCCGCGTCCTCGAAGATGGCGGCCAGGCCGTGTTCCATGGCCCGGCTGGCCCGGGAGGGCAGGACCAGGGCCGAGACGGCCAGGGCGGTGACGATGCCGATGGAGATCTCGAAAAACCGGTCCACGCCCATGGTCAGGGCCGACGTGCCGGGATGGCCGGCCAGGATGACGATGACGGCGGTGATGCCGGCCACGCGCGAGCTTTCGCGCAGCTTGGAAATGCCCGTGCACACGGCCAGGGTGACGAACACGGCCAGGCCCACGGCCAGGTAGGACTGGCCGCCAAGGTGCGCGGCCACGCCGCCGGCCACGGCCCCCAGGGCGGTGCCGGCCAGGCGCGTCCAGGAAGCCCACAGGGAGCCGCCGAGGTTGGCTTGCATGACGATGACGGCCGTGACCACGGCCCAGTAGCCCTGGGGCAGGGCCAGGGCCGTGACCAGGACGTAGGTGGCCACGGTCGCCGCCGCGGTGCGCAGGGCGTGGCGCAGCCCCAGCCGGCGCAGGAGCCGCCTCGCTCCGTCCTTCCAATTCTTCCCTGTCACGCCTCCTCCTTTTCGGAAGCGGGCTGTGTATCCCCGTCGTCCCGGCTTGGGAAGCCCCAGGCCGGGGGAGCCCCCGGCGTGTTGTGCCCGGCGCGGGCCTGTGCTAAAAGACGCCGAACTTCAAGACAATCCCGCTTCGGGATTGCCTTGTCCGCATGGAGAAGTCCGCCATGCCGCACCTGCGAAGACGCATCGTCGGCAGCCGCGCGCCGCTGGCGTCTTCCGGATTCCGCCTCAGCCCGGCCCATCGGAGTCGTGCGTGACCGGCGGCCGGCTGCTCGTTCGCGGCGGTCCGGACCGCGACGCCCGCCTCCTCGCCGCCGGTTTGGCCGCGCCCGGCCGTCGCACCGGCGCGTTTTCCCCGCAGACCGCCCTGGAAATTTCCCGCGACGCCTTGCCCGACGTGGTGGTGGTGCCCCTTTTCGAGGCCACGCCCGAGACGTGCGCCCGGCTTCTGGACCGCTGGCGCGGCCGGCCCGTGCACGCGGTCTTCCTGGCCGAGGCGGACTTCGTTCCCCCCGAGCCGCCGGAGGGCGAAACCCTGCGCCGGCTTGCCGGCCTCGACGCCCAGGGTCTCGCCGCCGTGCTCGATCTCCTGGCCGAGCGCGACGCCCGGGATATGGCGGCCAGCCGGGCCGAGGTTTGGCGCGACGCCTTCATCGCCGGCTTCCCGGGCTTCATCGTGGCCTGCGACCCCAGGCTCCGGGTGGCCTTCGCCAACGCGCCGGTGGCCCGCCGGGCCGGCCGCGACCCCGTGGGGGCTCCCTGCCACCTCGTCCTGCACGGCCGCGACACGCCCTGCCCCTGGTGCCCTCGGGAACTGGCGGAAGCCGGCCAGAGCGTGGCCATGGAGATCCAAAGCCCGCTGGACGGCCGGTTCTTCTCCATGACCAGCAGCATGCTGCGCCTGCCGGGCGGCGAACCGCTGCTGTTCACCCTTTGCTACGACATCACCGACCGCAACATGGCGCTTTCACGCCTCAAGTCCCTCAACCGCGACCTGGAGCGGCGGGTGGGTGAACGCACGGACACCCTGGCCCGCCAGGCCGAGGACCTGGCCGAGGCCAACGAGCGCCTGCGCGAGCTCGACGCCCTGAAATCCGGGTTCCTGGCCACGGTCACCCACGACCTGCGCACGCCGCTCACCTCGGTGCTCGGCTTCGCCAAGCTGACGCGCCGGGACTTTCTCAAGGACTTCATGCCCTTTTCCGAGGTCAGCGACACCCTGCGCCGCCGGGGGGCCCGCATCGCCGACAACCTCGCCATCATCGAGGCCGAGGGCGCGCGCCTGACGCGGCTGGTCAACGACTTCCTCGACCTGTCCAAGATCGAGTCCGGCCGGCTGGCCTGGAACGACCGGGTCGTCGACCCGTCCGAGGTGGCCCGGGCGGCCATCGACGCCGTGGGCGGCGAGTACGAGCAGAACCAGGCCATGGCCCTGGTGGTGGACATGCCGCCCGGCCTGCCGCCCGTGCATCTGGACCCGGACCGGCTCATGCAGGTGCTCGTCAACCTCCTCACCAACGCCGTGCGCCACACCGGCGAGGGCGAGGTCATCCTTTCGGCCAGGCAGTTGCCCCGCCACCGGCTGGAACTGCGGGTGTCCGACACCGGCCCCGGCATCCCGCCCGAAGAGCGGGAGCGCATCTTCGACAAGTTCCACCAGGCCGGCCGGGGCGACACCACCGACGGCGAACACCGGGGAACGGGCCTGGGGCTGGCCATCTGCAAGCACATCGTCGAGCGCTACGGCGGCAGCATCCGGGCCGAGGACAGGACGCCGCGCGGCACCGCCTTCGTGGTGGAGCTGCCGGTCTGGACTGGCGGCGACGGTGTGCCCGAGCCCCCTGCCGAGCGCCCCAAGCCCGACCTGCCCCTTTCCTGACGCCTGCGTCCTTCGCGACACGCCGGGCGGCCGGCCGCCCCGAAACGCCCTGTTCGCGCGGCGCGCCGCCCCGTCGTCGTCGGGACGGCGCGCCGCGCCTTCGTGCCAGCGCCCTGCCGGCGCGTCAAATGTCGTTGAGGTCGATGGTGCGCGGCGCGGCCTTGGGCTTGGCCGGCTCCTTGGGTCCGCTCCCCGACGAGGCGGGGGCCGAGACGGCCGGCGACAGGTCGGAACCGGAGGAGCGCTCGGGGCGCGAGGAGGCCGGCGCGCCCGCGGCGGCCGGCGTCGCTCCCTTGCCCCGGGAGGCGCACAATATCCGCGCCGCCTCGAGGCGCGACCGGGCCTGGGCCGCCCCGCCCAAATCGCGGGTCACGGCCTGCTGGTAGGCCGCCAGGGCCTTGTCGCACTGGCCGGAAAGCAGCAGCGCGTCGCCCAGGGCCAGGGCCGCGCGCGGGTCCTTGCCCCCGGCCTTGGCCGCCGCCTCCAGCATGTCCCTGGCCCGGCCGACGTTGCCGTCGGCCAGGGAAAGCAGCCCCAGGCCCTCCATGGCCGGCGCGTAGCCGGCATTGGCGGAAAGGGCCGTGGTGAAGGCCCGCTCGGCCTTCTCCCGGCCGTCCCGGACGCAGGCGTCCCCGGCCCGGGCCAGGGTCTCGGCTCCGGCCCCGGTCCCCACCTTGGACAGTTCCCGGCAGGCCGTGGCGTAGTCCTTGCGGTCGTAGGCGGCGTTGCCCGCGGTCAGGGAATCGCCCGCGGCAGGCTCGGACGAAGTAAATTTCATGGCGCCGCAGCCGTAGAGGCCGACGAGCAAAACGGCCAGGGACACGGGCGCGGCAAGACGGCGAAAGGTCATGGCCTCACCTCCGATTAGCTTCGCTGTGCGATGCCAAGGCTATCCCAAAGCCCGTCCCGATTGTCAAACCGGCTCCGGGCTGCTACGGATTCCGTAACCCCACCGCAAACCGGAGGATCGCCATGTTCCGGCGCGCGCTGCTCCTCCTCGTCCTGGCCCTGGCGGCCGGCGCGGCCCGGGCCGAGGACGTCGCCCACGTCGCCCGCCCCGGCGACACGCCGGTCGTCCTTTCCAAGACCTACCGCGTCTCCGTGGCCGCCATCCTGGCCCGCAACAAGGGCCTCGACCCCTGCCGGATCAAGGTCGGGGACGTGATCCTGGTGCCCCGCCCGGACGGATCGCCGCCCCCGGCCGCGACGCCGCCGCAAAAGCCAAGGGACGACCACCCGGCGTCGACCCTCCTGCCCGACGAGGAGCCCGACGGCCTGCGCTACGTGGTCCTGCCCGGGGACAACCCGGCGGCCATCGCCGAGCGCTTCGGCATCCCCCTGGAAACGCTCTCCCGGGCCAACCCCGACATCGACCCCAAAAAACTCGCCGTGGGCCGGGTGCTGTCCATCCCCCGGGAAGCGGCCTGCGCCCCGCCGCCCGTGCCCGTGTCACGCCCCGGCGAAACCGCGACGGGCGCGCCCCTGGCCACCGATTTCCAGTGACCCGGAGCGCGCCCGCCTTTATTTCCACAGCCCCGGATCAGCCGCGCACGCGCACCGCCGCCAAGGCCGGTTCGCCCGCCGCCGTCCCTTCGTCCCCGGCCTGCGCCGCCTTGTTGAACCGGTCGGCGAAACGGCCGGCCATGATCGAACACACGAAGAGCTGGAGCTGATGGTAGAACATGATCGGCATCACGATCATGCCCAGGGCCGGATGCGCGCCGAAAAGGAGCTTGGCCATGGGCACGCCCGAGGCCAGGGTCTTTTTGGAGCCGCAAAAGATCGCCGTGATGCGGTCCTCCATGGAAAAACCCATCCAGCGCGACACCTTCGACGAGATGCAAAGGGCCATGGCCAGAAAGACCGCCGCCCCGCCCAGGGTCATGGCGATGACCTCGAGGCCGTTGTTCGTCCACAGCCCGGATTTGACCGAGTCGCAAAACGAGCCGTACACCAGCATCAGGATCACCAGCTTGTCGAAGGCGTTGATGAATTTCTTATGGCGCGAGGCCAGGTTGCCGAGGAGCGGCCGCAGCAGCTGCCCCAGCACGAAGGGCAGGAAAAGCATGGTGGCGATGTTGACCACCGCCTTGCCGAAGGACATGCCGCCCGCGCCCTGCATGTCGATGACCAGCCCCACGATGGCCGGGGTGAGCACGATGCCGAGCAGGCTCGACAGCGTGGCGTTGAAGATGGCCGCCGGCACGTTGCCCTTGCCGATGGCCGTCATGGCCACCGACGACTGGATGGTCGACGGCAGGGCGCACAGATACAGAAAGCCGAGCATCAGCCCCTCGGGCACGATGCCGCCGAAAACCGCCCGGAAAGGAAAAAACAGCAGCGGAAAGGCCACGAAGGTCAGCGACTGCACGAGCAGATGCAGCTTCCAGCGCGACATGCCCTCCCGAAGGCTGCGGGTGGACAGCGCCAGGCCATGCAGGAAGAACACCGCGAAAATGCCGGCGTCCGACACCGTCTCGGCATGCATGGTCCCGCCCGTGGAACCGAATTCCGGAAACAGCGTGGCCAAGGCCACCGCCGTGATCATGCCCGCCAGAAACCAATCCTTGGCCATCTTGCGCAACAGCTTGCCCACCATGTCCTCACACTCCCCGGCCCGCCGGCCGCCTGAAATTGCAGCGCGCCGCCACATGCCGCGCCTGAAGTGTACTAAGCATGGACACCCCCTCCGTCTCGCGCTAACTTGACAACATATAGCGAGAAACAGACATGGAAACCCTGCGCGCCCTGCCCTCCCTCGACGAGCTGCCACGGCTGGTCTTCCCCCGCAGCGAGAGCCTGGCCGCCGGCTCCACCTCGCCCCCCCACAGCCACCCCTTCGGCCAGCTCTCCTTCGCCGGCGACGGCGTGCTGCTCGTGCGCACCGAAACCGGCAGCCACGTGGCCCCGCCCCAACGCGCCGTCTGGGTGCCGCCCGGCATGCCCCACCAGGTCGCCGCCTCCGGCCGGGCCGAAATGCGCAGCCTCTACGTCCGCGCCGACCAGGAGACCTTCTCCCCGCCCCGCTGCCTCGTGCTGTCCGTCACGCCCCTGGCCCGGGAACTCATCCTGGCCGTGGCCGCCCTGCCCGCCGACTACGACGAGGCCGGACCGGCCGGCCGGCTCGTGGCCGTGCTCCTGGACCAGCTGGCCACCCTGCCCGAGGCCGCCTACAGCCTGCCCTGGCCACGCGACCCGCGCCTGGCCGCCGTCTGCCAGACGCTGACCGACACGCCCGACGACAACCGCACCGCCAAGGATTTCGCCAAAACCGCCGGCATGACCGAACGCACCCTCGGCCGCCTCTTCCTGGCCCAAACCGGGCTGACCTTCGGCAACTGGCGACGCCGCTCGCGACTGCTCACCGCCCTGTCGCTGCTCGAAGCCGGCAAAAACGTCACGGCCACGGCCATCGAATGCGGCTACGACTCCACCTCGGCCTTCATCGCCGCCTTCCGCGACGCCTTCGGCATCACGCCCGGCGCGTTCGTGCGGGAGGGATGAATGGGGGAGGGAAGGAGAGGAGAAGGGGAAGGGGAAGATGCCTCCGGCGGCCAGGAGGGGGTGACCCCCTCCTGGACCTCCCCGACGGGAGCGGGTGGAGGCGTGGAAGGGAACGGTGGGGGGCGGAACGTCGGTCGGTGTGGTCCCGGAAATGGGCCGGGCGACGCAGGCCGCAAAGCCGGCCAGCACCGCCCGGCCCATTTC
>JAEWCY010000118.1 GCA_023390395.1 Pseudomonadota bacterium
CCAAGTGGCTCTGGACTTACAACAACGAACGGCCCAACATGGGCATCGGCGGCATCACCCCGAGGCAAAAACTGAGAACGGCTGCATAGCCCTACTTTTCAGACCGCCTAAAAAGGGGAGGATTACCCTATCGCAATACCCAACCAAAAACGCAGCCCCCTGCGCATTTGATCCAGCTTCATCTCCTCACCCCAACCAAACGATTTCGGTGAAAAAAAATTTCCCAACCATCTGGTTTGAATTTTTTTTGCAACCTAAACTAAATATATTGAATAATATCACTATATTAAAAATTTATTCTGTAAAACAAGTAGAATACTCGGAATACGGAACAAGCAAGCGGGGCAATGAAGGGAAAAACAAGACGGGACGGGGAGATATAGCGGGAAGCACCAACGGTAGACCAACGGTAATGACGAACCCTACCCCCTGAATACAGAAAAGGGGTCGCTAGCTTGGTTAGCTAACTACCCCTATTTCTTGAAATCTTTGGTCGGGATGAGAGGATTTGAACCTCCGACCCCCTGAACCCCATTCAGGTGCGCTCCCAGACTGCGCTACATCCCGACGCGAAGGAATCGGAACTTAGGGAGCAGGCGAGATTTTGTCAAGGACAAATCCGCATCCATCGGAATTTATGCGACGACGTTCCACTCCGCTCCCGTTGCGGCGGCTGCCGACGACTGCTATCCCTCGGACATTCCGCCCGAAGGACGTCAATATGGACGAATGGCCCGTCCTTGTCACCGGCGCGACAGGCTATGTCGGCGGCCGGCTCGTGCCGGCGCTCCTGGCCGCCAGGCGCCGCGTCCGCGCCGTGGCCAGGTCCCCGGAAAAACTGCGCTGCCGCCCCTTCGCCGCACATCCCGCCTGCGAACTGGCCACCGCCGACATCCGCGACCAGCAGGCCATGCGACTCGCCGCCCAAGGCTGCCGGGTCGCCTACTACCTCGTTCACTCCATGCACTCCCGAAACCGGGACTTCGCCGACGCCGACCGCCAGGCCGCCGCAGTCATGGCCCGCGTCGCCGCGGACACCGGCATCGAACGCATTATCTATCTCGGCGGCCTGGGACGCGACGACCAGCCCCTGAGCCCGCACCTGCGCTCGCGGCACGAGGTGGCCGCCGTCCTCGCCGCCACGGGCGTGCCCGTCACCCATCTGCGCGCCGCCATGATCCTCGGCTCGGGCAGCGCCTCCTTCGAGATCATGCGCTTCCTGGTCGAACGCCTGCCCGTCATGGTCACCCCGCGCTGGGTCGCCAACCGCTGCCAGCCCATCGCCATCTCCGACGTGCTGGGCTACCTCGTCGGCTGCCTGGACGCACCGGAAACCATCGGCCGGACCTGCGACATCGGCGGCCCGGACATCCTGACCTACGCCGATCTTTTCCGGCTCTACGCCGAGGTGGCCGGCCTGCCGCGACGCCTGATCCTCCCCGTGCCCGTGCTCACGCCGCGCCTTTCCACCTCCTGGCTCCAGCTCGTCACACCCATGCCCAGGGCGCTCATCAAACCCCTCGTCGAGGGCCTGCGCAACGAGGTCGTGTGCCGCGACGACCGCATCCTGGCGCTTGTGCCGCGAGAACGGCTCACCTGTCGCGAGGCCATCGCCCTGGCCCTGGACAAGATCCGCCAGAACGCCGTGGAAACCACCTGCGCCGACGCCGGCGACGCCGTGCCGCCGGAATGGGCCGCCTGCGGCGACGCGCCCTATGCCGGCGGCACGGTCTTCCAGTGCGGCTGGAAGGCCGTGCTGACCGCGCCCCTGGAGGACGTCTGGCGGGCCGTGGCGCGCATCGGCGGCGAAACGGGCTGGTATTGGGGAAACTGGATGTGGCGGCTGCGGGGCTTTTGCGACCAGTTGATCGGCGGCGTGGGCCTGCGCCGGGTCACCAGCCGCCGCGATCCGCCCCGTGTCGGCGACCCCCTGGACTTCTGGCGGGTGGCCGCCGTGGACGCGCCGCGCCGGCTGCTGCTCGTGGCCGAGATGCGTACCCCGGGCGAGGCCCTGCTGGAGTTTCGCCTGCGACCTGTGGGGCCGGACGCGACGGAGGTCGCGGTCCACTCGAAGTTCCTGCCGCGCGGCCTGGCCGGGCTGGCCTACTGGTATGCGCTGCTGCTGCCCCACAACCTCGTCTTCGCCGGCCTGCTGCGGGGGCTGGCGGCCAGCCTCGGCACGACCCTCGCCAGTGCGCCGCGACGCTTCACGCCGCACCTGCCCGCCGCCTGCCGCCTGCCGGGGCGTCCGTGAGCGACGCCGCGCCCGGCATCCGGCCGGCCCTGCCCGGAGACGCGGCGGCCATGGCCCGGGTCTTCGCCGTCGCCATCGAGACCAAGGCCCGGGACAGCTACGGGCCCCGGGAACGCGCCGCCTGGACGGCCCGGGGAACGCCCGAGCGTTTCGCGGCCATGCTCGACGACCCGCGAAACCGCTTGTTCGTGGCTGTTGCGGGAGGCGTCGTCGCGGGCATGGCCGGCCTGACCGGCTGCGAACTGAGCCTGCTCTACACCGCCCCGGACGCCCCCGCCGGCTGCGGCGCGGCGCTTCTCGCCGCCGTGGAGGACGCGGCCCGGGCCGACGGCATCGCCGGCCTCGGCGTCACCGCCTCCCGCAACGCCCTGCCCTTCTACCTCCGTCACGGCTACGCCATGGTGCGGCTGGCCACCCGGCCCCTGCCCGGCGGCGTGGCCTTGCCGGTGTGCCTCATGGCCAAGGCCCTGTTCCCCTGAGAACCCACGATTCGTGGACCGTTCCACGGCCCATGGCGGCCGGTTCCACGACCCGGGATTTCCAAGACGAGCGGCCAGCGCCCCCTGTGACTGATTCTTCAAAAAAACTTCTTTTATTTCGAAGCGATATGCGAAGTGTGACTGCCAAGCCCCGGCCGCGTCCTTCCGGCATGCGCCTTGCTTCTTCCTGCGACGACGCCCGGCCAAGCCGGAACCGCCGACCATGTCGCCAAACGGCGAAGGGGGATTCGGAGCCACGCGGGCCGTCGTCGCGGGACCTCCCGTCCCGCGACGGGCACGCGGTTCCCCCCGGACACTGTTCCCGCCGATCCGTCGTGGGCCGCTTCCTCCCCCCGAGGGAAGCGGCCCATGCGTTTTGGGCGGCTCCCGTCGGCGCTTCTCCGCGCGCTGCGATTGCCCCAAGTCGCTTTGAACGCAGGTTGACCTTAACCGCCATCGCAAAAACGACTTCACGGTGCAGACGCGGCCGGGCCTCCCCACGGGCTGCAAGATCGGCTACGATCCGGCGACCAACTACGCCGTCGACACGTTGTTCGAGCTGACGCCGGGTTGCATGCCCGGCAATACCTGCACGCCGAATCCCTCGGGGGGAACCCTCGGGGCGACCGACTATTTCGACGTCAGCGCCGTCAACGGCTACACGATCCCCATGCGGCTGGTCATAAACTCGTCCGGCTACGGCTGCTCCTACTCCTCGCGGGAGTTGACGGCCGACCTGCCAGTTGCCCCTATGAAAACACCAAAACGATCTCCTCGAAATACACCTGCCCCTATCTTTCGACGGGAAACAACGGCAAAGGCGCATCCATGGCCGCCACGGACGGTTCGGACAACATCATCGGCTGCATGCCCTTCGAATATTGGATGCATACCCAAGCCGGCGCCCGGGGCTGCACCGTGAGCGGCTCCACGCCGACCGTCCTCGATTACTATGGATGCACCTCGCAGAATCCGGGCACGAATGACAGCTATGCCTTGGAATGCACTTGGCCTGGATGCGGCGGCCCGCAATGCACCCTGGGCCCGGACGGAACGATAGGGAACTATGCAGTGAGCACCCAGAACGACTTGAAAATATACGCCTATACAGCGAAATCCCTCGCCAGAACGAAAGGCGTTCAATACACGAACTACGTCAAAATGCTCAAGGAAATGGGGCAGAACGTCTACACATGGATGTTCGACGACAGCGTCGGAACGCTCCAATGCAACACCCCTGGGGCAAGCATCACGCTAACACTTTGCCCTGCCAACCAAACCACGCCTTACGACACGACCAACCAGAAATGGGCCTACGACTCCGCGACCAACAAATGCGTCGTCAATCCTTCCGCGGGTACGACCTACGCCACCCAGTACGCCTGCATGGCCGCGAACGCCAAATACAGCTGTCAATCGGAGAGCGTCTCAAAAGTCGAAACCGGCAGCTCGAACCCCGTGGAATGGGTCTATCGCTATTTCAATTACTGCAAGCCCCTGGCCCCCTCCACGGCCACACCGGCCCAGATGGCCGCCAGCGTGAGCCTGGCCTCGTGCCGGACGTCCACCTGCCAGGCCTCGGGCACCCTGCCCCACCCGGGAATCGCCGCCGAAAGCCTCCTACTCCTCAATGGCAACTGAGGCGGCCTCGCGCCGAAAAAAACGTCCCGCCGTTTCCTCTCCGGGAAGCGGCGGGACGACGAAAACAGTCTTCAGCGGACGATCAGGCGAGGGGCTTGAAGTCCGGCGTGCGCTCCACGGGGACCATGCCGGCCGCCTCGATGGCCTGGCGCAGGTCGCGAAGCGTCAGCCCCTTGGGGCTGTCCGCGCCGGCGGCATGGCCGATGCGCTCCTCCACGATGGTGCCGTCGAAATCGTCGGCCCCGGCCCAAAGGGCCATCTGGGCCGCCTTGATGCCGAGCATGGCCCAGTAGGCCTTGAGGTGCGGGATGTTGTCCAAAAAAAGGCGCGAGACGGCCATGAGCCGCAGCACCGTCACGCCGTCCGGGCCCTTGGCCCCCAGCGGGTTGTTGCCCGGCTGGTAGGCCAGGGGGATGAAGCAGGTGAATCCGCCGGTCAGGTCCTGCAGGTCGCGCAGGGCCGACAGGTGGGCGATGCGGTCGGCCCAGTTCTCGATGTGGCCGAAGAGCATGGTGGCGTTGGTGGGCAGCCCCATGCCGTGGGCCGTGGCGTGGACCTGCAGCCAGCGCTCGCCCGAGATCTTCTCCGGGCACAGCTTTTCGCGCAGGGCCGGGGAGAAGACCTCGGCCCCGCCGCCCGGCAGCATCATGAGCCCGGCCTCCTTGAGGGCGGCGAGGATCTCGTATTCCGAGACGCCGCCCGTGTCGGCCAGGTGGGCCACCTCCACGGCGGTGAAGGCCTTGATGCCGGCGCCCGGCCTGGCTTGGCCGATGGCCCGCAGCATGGACAGGTAGTAGTTAAGGGGGAGCTCGGGGTTGAGCCCGCCGACCACGTGGATCTCGCGGATGGGCGCGTCGCCCCGGGCGTCCAGGTCGGCCACGATCTGCTCGACGGAAAGCGTCCGGGCCCCAGGCGCGCCCTTGACCTTGCTGAAGGCGCAAAAGCGGCAGGCGTTGACGCACACGTTGGTGAAATTGACGTGCACGTTGTGCACGTAATAGGCGCTCTTGCCGTGGCGGGCCAGGCGGGCCTCCATGGCCGCGCCGCACAGGTCGTGCAGGGGAGCGGCCACGGCCAGGACAAGGGCGTCGTCAGGCGTCAGGCGTTCGCCGGCGCGGGCCTTGGCCAGCACGGCGGCCGTTTCGCCGCCGGCCAGGGAATGGTCGGGTGTCGTTGCATTCATGGTTGTGGCAAGGTAAGAAGTGTTCGTTGGCGCAACCTCTACCCCTTTTCCCCGCCGTCCGCCAGGGCGGCGACGGACGCGAGGCCGGCCATGTCCCGACTGTCACCCTTCGCCCTGGCGGCGGCGCTGCTTTTCTTCGCCGCCCCCTGCCCGGCCGCCGGACCCGCCCCGGCCGCGGGCGGCGACGAATCCACCCAGGCGCTCACGAAATTCTTCCAGGGCACCACGCGCTCGCTGCCGGCGGCGGCCATCGACTTCACCATCGAGGCCGGCTACGCCGTGCTCAACACGTCCAGCCCCGACAGTTCCGGCCGCTACGCCATGACCGCCATCAACGTGACCCGCGTGGCCCCGGACATCTACCGCCTGGACGTGAGCCTGGAAAAGCCCCTGTCCCGCGACGTGCAGACCTTCGACCAGCCCTATTTCTTCACAGACCAGCGCAGCTACTATTTCTGGTACCAGAACGGCGAACGCATCGTCTTCAAGATCGGCAACCAGAAGACCGTGGTGAACCTCGGCCGCAAGGAGGTGATGCGCGTGGACATCAAGTCGCCCGACACCTACGTCATCGACCGCGAGACCATGCTGCGCAACATCTCCTTTGCCGACGGCCAGGCCACCATCCACCTCCAGCTCAAGTTCCGCTGACAAGGACGCCCCATGCCCGACACCCCCGCCGCGACGTACCTGCCCCTGTTCAAGCTCCTCCACGCCGCCGGTCTGCCCCTGTTCGTCGAGACCGCCACCGGCGTGGGCGACGTCGCCCATGCCGCCGGCGACGCCTTCGACACCGTGATCACCATGGAAGCCGACCCGGCCCTGTACGAGGCCGCCCACGCGAGGCTCTCCGGCCGCAAAGGCATCCTGCCGCTTAGGGGCGACGGCCTGGCCATGCTCGGGGACCTGCTGCCCCGGCTGGCCGCGCCGGCCGTCTTCTGGCTGAGCGTCCCCCCGGCTCCGGGCGAGGGCCTGCCCGGGGGCCTGGCCGCCATCCTGGCCGACCCGCGCGGCCATGTCCTGTGCCTGCCGGGCCGTTCCGCGCCGGACGCGGCCCTGGCCCCCGACCGCGACGCCGTGGTCCGCGACGGCGTCCTGCTGCTCGTGCCCCGCGACAACGCCGCCCTGCGCCGGGCGCTTTCGCTCCCGGCCTGAGCCGGCGGCCTTGCGCCCCGGGAAAGGCTGGCGTAAGGAGTTGCCCGCATCATCCGTCGGAGGAACCGCATGAAGCTCGCCCTGGCCATCGCCTGCGCCCTGTGCCTGACGCTCACCGGCACGCTGTTCGCCTTTTCCCGGGCCACGCCCGGCGAATCCTACGCCGCCTACGCCGATGCGACGCAAAACGTCTCCTCGTGCGAACTGTCCTCGTGCGGCTGCCTGGGCCTGCGTTGCTCCTGCTTCGACTGCGGCAAGTAGCCCGCCGTCCCCCTTTCGCGCGCCATGGGCGGATTCCTCGCCTTCCTGCTGTCCCGGGCCACCGGGCTTGAAGCCTTCGTCCTCCTCCAGGCCGGCTACCTGATCCTGGGCCTGGCCGGACTCGCCATCGTTTACGGCGGCGCCCGGCGCGACCTGGCCGGCGATCCGCGCCGCAAGGCCTACCTCCTGATCTTCCTGGCCGCCCTGCCCCTGGGCCTGGTCGGGGCGCGGCTCATTCCCATCGTCCAGGACGCCCTGCTCGCCGGCCGCCTGACCTGGGGCCTCGTGGCCTCGGGGGGCTTAGTCTTCTACGGCGGGGCCTTGGCCGTTCTCGGCGCGCTGCGCCTGGGCTGCCGCCTGGCCGGACTTTCTCCCTGGCCCCTGGTGGACGCCGTGTGCCGCTACGCGCCCCTTGGCCACGCCTTCGGCCGGCTGGGCTGCTTTTTCGGCGGCTGCTGCTACGGCGCGGTCACCCACGGCCCCCTGGGCATCCGCTTTCCGGCCGGCTCGCCGGCCTTCCTGCAGCACAAGGCCGGCGGGCTCCTGGCCGCCGGGGCCGTGGCCTCGCTGCCGGTGCATCCCTCCCAGCTCTACGAAGCCCTGGGCGATCTGGCGCTCTTCGGCCTGCTCCAGCTCGCCCGCGCCCGCCGGGGCGGCTTGCCGCCGGGACGCCTGGCCACGCTCTATCTCGTCGGTTACGCCCTGCTGCGCTTCAGCCTGGAGTTCTGGCGCGGCGACGCCATACGGGGCGTCTATTACGGCCTGTCCACCTCGCAGTACGTGGCCCTGGCCGTGTCGGCCGGGGCGGCAGTGATCCTGTTGCGGCCGGAGGAACGAGTGCGGTAGCCGTCCATCTCCGTGGGATTCGGCGCTTCTACGTCACTTTCTCCCTGAAAAAAGATACCATGTCGCGTCGGCCTCTATGCAAGGCTACGTGAATCCTGTATGGTTCCTCATATGTTCCATGCCATGCTTCGCCGGCGCTTGCGACGCATGCGGCCCCTGGCCCGGCTTTGGACCATGCTCGCCGCCCTGCTGCTGTGCCCCGCCCTGGCGGGAGCCACGCTCAAGCAGGCCTCGCTCATTCCCCAATGGGAGCCGCAGGCCCAGTTCGCCGGCTACTACGTAGCCCTGGCCAAGGGGTTCTACGCCGCGCGGGGCGTGGACATGCGCATCCTGCGCGGCGGCCCGGGCTCGCCGCCGTCGCGGCTTTTGCGCGAGGGCCGGGCCCAGTTCGGCACCTTCTTTCTGCCCACGGCCATCCGCGACCGGGCCGCCGGCCTGCCCCTGGTCAACCTGGCCCAGTTCGTGCCCCACTCCAACCAGCTGCTCATCGCCAAAAAATCCGACGGCATCGTCTCCCCGGCCGACCTCGACGGCCGGCGGGTGAGCCTGTGGGGCCCGGAATTCCGCATCGCGCCCGAGGCGCTCTTTTCGCGCCACGGCCTGCGGGTCACGGAAGTGCCCCAGGGCTACACCGTGGACGTCTTCCTGCGCGGCGGCGTGGCCGCCTGCTCGGCCATGCGCTACAACGAATACCACGTGCTTATAAACGCCGGTCTGGACCCGGAGGACCTCACGGTCTTCTCCATGGCCGACCTGGGCCTGGACCTGCCCGAGGACGGCCTCTACACCCTGGAAGGCACCTGGAAGGCCGATCCCGAACTGTGCCTGGCCGTGCGCCGGGCCTCCATCGAGGGCTGGGAGTACGCCTTCGCCCACCCCGAGGAAGCCCTGGACATCGTCATGAGCCACGTCGCCGCCGCCCACCTGCCCACCAACCGCATGCACCAGAAATGGATGCTCGAGCACATCCGCCAGGCCATGCTGGCGGACGGCGAAACCATCGGCGGGCTGACCCGGTCCGGCTACACGGCCGCGGCCGGGGCCCTGCTCCAGGCCGGGCTCATCGAAAGCGCGCCCGCCTACGAGGACTTCCATGTCGGGGATTGACGGCCGCCGCCCCGGCCGGGGCCTGGGCTTCAAGCTGGCCCTGTTCGTGCTGGCCAGCACCACGGCCATCTTCGCCGGGGCCGGGGCCTACTCCTACCACGCGGCCAAGGGCATGCTCCTGGAGCAGGTGCGGGAAAACGCCGTGAACCTCATCCGGGCCGCGGCGGCCCGGCTGGAGATCCCCCTGGCCGGGGTGGAGCGCATCCCCCGCTACCTGGCCCGCCGCATCGGCCAGGACATGCCCGACGCGGCCGTCCTCGACCGCGCCCTGGAAGACTTCCTGGCCGGCAACCCCGACGTCTACGGCACGGCCGCGGCCTTCGCCGAAAACGCCTTCCGCCCCGGCCTCGCCCGCTACGCCCCCTACTTCTGCCGCAAGGACGGCCAGCCGGCCAAGGTGTCCCTGGGCTACGAGGAGCGCTACGACCTGGAGAACTGGTACCTGGCCCCCCGGGTGCTCGGCCGGCCGGTCTGGAGCGAGCCCTATTTCGACGAATCCGGCGGCGACGTGGTCATGACCACCTACAGCGTGCCCATCTACCGCACCGAGGGGTCCAGGCGGACCTTTCTCGGCGTGGTCACGGCCGACGTGTCCCTGGAGTGGCTGCGGGCGCAGGTGCGCAAGATCAACATGTACCATTCGGGCTACGCCTTCCTGCTGAGCCGAAACGGCGTGTTCGTCTCCCACCCGGACAGCCGGCTGATCATGCGCGAGAGCATCTTCTCCCTGGCCGAGGAGGCCGGCAGCCCGGAGCTTCGGGCCGTGGGCCAGGCCATGACCCGCGGCGGGGAAGGCTTCGCCAGACTGCCGGACTTCGTGCTCGGCAAGCCGGCCTGGCTGGCTTATACGCCCATGCCGGGCACGGGCTGGTCCATGGGCGTCATCGTGCCCGAGGCCGAGCTCTACGCCGGGCTGGGGCGCCTGGGCGCCCGGACGGCCGCCATCGCCCTGGCCGGCTTCGTGCTGCTTTTCGGCGTCGTGGCGCTCATCGCCGCCACCATCACCCGGCCCCTGTCGCGCCTGGCCGCCACGGCCTCGGAGATCGCCAAGGGCAACCTCGACACCCCGGTGCCCGCTCCGGCCTCGGCCGACGAGGTGGGCCGGCTGTCGCGCTCCTTCGAGCAGATGCGCCTGGCCCTTCGGGACTACATCGCCGACCTCACGGCCACCACCAAGGCCAAGGAACGCCTGGAGTCCGAGCTCAAGATCGCCCGCAACATCCAGATGAGCTTTCTGCCCAAGCGCTTTCCGCCCTTTCCGGAGATCACGGCCTTCGAGCTGCACGCCGCCCTGGAGCCGGCCTGGGAGGTGGGCGGCGACCTGTACGACTTCTTCCTCGTGGACGAGGGCCGGCTGCTGTTTTTGGTCGGCGACGTGTCGGGCAAGGGCGTGCCGGCGGCGCTGTTCATGGCCGTGACCAAGACCCTGGTCAAGGGCATCGCCGAGCAGGAGTCCGACCCGGCCGAGATCCTGGCCAAGGTCAACCGGGAGCTGTGCATGGACAACGAGTCCATGCTCTTCGTCACCATGTTCCTGGCCATCCTGGACTTCCGCACCGGCGAGCTGGCCTTTTCCAACGCCGGGCACAATCCGCCGGCGCTCATCGCCCCGGACGGGGAGGTTTCCTGGCTTGCCCTGCCGCGCGGCGTCTTCCTCGGGATCATGGAGGAGGCGGCCTACAGGACGAGCCGCCTGGTCCTTGCGCCCGGGACGCGGCTCGTGGCCTTCACCGACGGCGTCACCGAGGCCATGGACCCGGCCCAGCGCCTGTTCGGCGCGGACCGGCTGCGCGAGACCCTCGCCCGGGCGGCCGGCCTGCCGCCCGAGGTGCTGGACGCGGCGGTCATGGCGGCCGTGCGGGCCTTCGCCGGCGAAGCGGAACAGGCCGACGACATCACCGTACTGACCCTATTGTACCGGGGCGATCCCATGGCCTGAGTCCGTGATGCGACGTCACGAACAAGCCATTTGCCGCAACCTTTCACTAGCGCCGCGTCGATGACTTGTTCATGTATTTGCAAATTCAGTTGCGCTCGACGGATTCCTGTCATATATGTAACGAAAGCTGTTCCCAGGAGAGCAAAATGGAAGATTACCTCAAGGAAGCTCTGGAAATCGTCAAGGCCCAGGCCTCCGTTCGCACCATGACCGATGAAGAAATCACCTCCATGCTGAAGAACGTGGCCGCCGGCATCCAGGCCGCCGCCGAAGCGGACGCCCTGCCCGCCGAGCCGGCCGCGCCGGCCGTGGACCCGGCCAAGGCCATCAAGGAGAGCAGCGTCGTCTGCCTGGAATGCGGCAAGTCGTTCAAGGTGCTCACCAAGAAGCACCTGGCCGCCCACGGCATCACGCCCGAGGAATACCGGGCCAAGTACGGCTACAAGAAGAACGCCCCCCTGGCCGCCAAGTCCCTGCAGCGCGAGCGCCGCAAGAAGATGAAGGACATGCGCCTGTGGGAACGCCGGCGCAAGCCCGCCGCCGAATAGCCGCGCCCCTTCCCCGCCCCGGGCGTCGCGAGGCGGCGCGCGGCTGTCGTCCCACGGACGCGGCCGTGCGCCGCCTCCCGGCGCGCCACCGGCGTCGACGCGCGCTCCCGCGCCGTCGCACCTCCCGATCCAGCCGGTGTGGCGTCTCTTGGAAACACGCCGGCATTTCCAATAAAAACGCCGGATCGACATGTCCTGCTCGACGAAAGCGCGTCCTCGCGTTGGGGGCGCGCCACGCGCCCAGCTCAGGAATCCGAAGGGATGATGACCATGACCGGATCGGTCACGGTTTCGTAATGGGCCAGCTTGGTGATGTGGGCCAGGGCCACGCTCGACAGGGCGTAGCCCTTGGGCAGCACCTTGACCGGCTTGCCGCCCCGCATGACGAACATGTCCTCGGCCAGGATCATGTTGTCGCGCAGGTTTTTGACGGCCATGGGCACGATGACGTAGCGGCCCTCCTCGCCGAGCGCCTCGCCGAGGGCCGCCAGCACATCGGGGTCGTAGACGCCCGCGGCCTGGCGCAACTGCTTGTAGGCGTCGGCCTTGGCCTGGCCCGCCGCCACCAGCCGGTCGAAATCCAGCAGCACCCGCAGGATGCGCGCCCCCAGGGGGATCTCCTTGCCGCGCACGGCGTCGGCGGGAAAGCCGCCGCCGTCGAAATTCTTCTCCTGATAGGCGATGGCCTTGGCCACTCCGCCCATGCGCGGGATATTCGCCACGAGCCGGGCCGCCACCTCGGCGTGCTGCTGGTAGACGGCCGCGTCGTCGGGCGAAAGGGTCCGGCCGCGCTCCACCCGGGAGATCAGGTTGTCGGGCAGGGTGATGAAGCCCATGAGGCACAACATGGCCGCCGCCTCGGTCTGCCAGGGGCTGGGGTCGCCGCACAGCTTGGCCAGGGGCCGCACGTAGGGCGCGATGCGCGACACCCGGCCGTAGACCTCCGGCCGCAGCAGGGACAGCACTTCCGAAAGCACGCGCAGGCTGCCGCGAAGCGTGCCTTCCAGAAGCTCGCGCTCGGCCATGACCAGCCGGTACTGCTCCACGGCCGCGGCCAGGGCCGACGTGAGGTTGGGCACTTCGCAAGGCTTGGTCAGGAAACGGAAGATGTTGCCTTCGTTGACCGCGGCGATGGCCGCCTCGAGCTCGGCGAAGCCGGTGAGCATCACCCGCACCGTGTCCGGCCGCATCTCGCGCACCTTGGCCAGCACCGTGATGCCGTCCATGCCCGGCATGCGCAGGTCCGACACCACCACGGCGTAGGGCGGGCTGTCCTTGACCTTGGCCAGCCCGGCCTCGGGCCCCACGGCCGTGTCCACCTCGAACACGCCGTGGAGGTTGCGCCGAAAGCCGGCCAGGATGCGCTCGTCGTCGTCAATGAAAAGCACCCGCTTATTCACCGTTTCCCCCTTGAAGCAGGTTGCGGCAGGCCTCGCGCCAGACCTCGATCCGCCCGGAGAATCCCAGCGCCGCCAGCGCCGCCATGTCCGGTTCATGGGGCGCGTAGCCGGGATGGACCACCACCAGTTCATGCTCCAGGGCGTTGGCGGCGTGGGTGAAAAGCGCCGTGCGCGCCTCCGGGAATCTCGCCGGGCGGTGGTGCCCGGCCACGCCCGTGGCCACGGCTTCATCGAAAGCCCACAGTCCGAGCAGATAGCCTCCGACGTCGGCGTGGTCCGCCCCGAGAACCGCTTCCTCCGCCGTGAGCATGGCGACGTTGCGCGCCCTGGCCATGGCCAGGACCTCGCCGTAGGGCCCTTCCAGGGCCTGGGCCAGAAGCAGCTTGCCGATGTCGTGGAGCAGCCCGGCCATGAAGCAGGCGTCCCGGCCGTCCTTGTCCAGGCCCTCGATGCCGGCCAAAAGCCGGGCGAAACGGGCCACGCCCAGGCTGTGGTCGAACAGGCCGGAAAAGCCGAAGCCCGGGAAACGGGCGGCGTCGATGCGCGCGAAAAGCCCCTGGGCCAGCACCAGGGCGCGCACGGTTTCGAGCCCGAGCAGGGTCACGGCCTGCTCCACCGAAGCCACCCGCCGCGGCAGGCCGAAAAAGGCCGAGTTGACGAGCTTGAGCAGCCCGGCGGCCAGCCCCACGTCCCGGACCAGGATGTCCCCGATGGTCTTGACCGAAGCGTTGGGGGAGCGCAGTTCCTCGGTCAGCTCCGTGAAGACCGACGGCAGGGCCGGCAGGACGTCGATGCGGGACACGACCTCGCGCAGCCCCGGATCGGGGAAAAGGCCGGCCAGGCGCAGCAGCCGCTCGATGACGGCCACCAGTTCGCCCGGGCTCAGGGGCTTGGCCAGGAACTGGTGGGCCGGCTTGACCGAGCGGTAGATGAAATCCCGGTCCGAATGCCCGGACAGGATGACCCGGGCCGTGGCCGGCCAGCGCGCCCGCACCGTCTCCAGGAATTCCGGCCCGTCCATGCCCGGCATGAGCGCGTCGGCCACGACCACGTCCGCCGGCTCCCGCTCCAGCATGGCCAGGGCCTCGGCCGCGCCCTGGGCGAAACGCATGTCCCAGGCCTCTCGCCTGTCCCAGAGCATGCGGCGCAGCCCGGCGAGCAGTTCCGGTTCGTCGTCCACGAAGAGGATGCTTCGGCGCATGGCGGTCTCCCGGGCGAACGCCGCGCCGCCCGGCCCCATGGCCGTCGCGACCGGGCTTCACTGCGGCGGCCCTTTGCCGCATGATACCGCATCCGGCAGAAATGAAAAGAACTCGCGCCATGGCGGACACGAGCCGCCGCCCCCCTGGCCGCCGCCTCGGCCACGCCTTCCCTCCGGGGCCCCTCCCATGGCGCAGGCCGTGACGCCGCCCGCTTGCCAGGCCGGCGCGGCGGCGTGTAGCTTGAAGCCATCCTCCCAACCGGGCCTGCCGCGCCCGAAAGGACGTTCCGTGCCCATCCAGTCCCCGAACGAATACGATGTGATCATCGTCGGCGGCGGCCCGGCCGGGCTCTTCGCCGCCCACCACCTGTCCGGACGTCCGGGCCTGCGGGTGCTGCTCCTGGAAAAGGGCAAGCCCGCCGGCAAGCGCCGCTGTCCCATGCACGGCCGGGCCGACTGCCGCAAATGCAAGCCCTGCAACATCCTTTCCGGCATCGGCGGAGCCGGGCTTTTTTCCGACGGCAAGCTCAACTTCATCCCCAGGCTCGGCAAGACCGACCTGACCCAGTTCATGCCGCTGTCCGAGGCCACGGCGCTCATCGACGAGACCGAGGCCCTGTTCACCGCCCTCGGCATGGACGGCCCGGTCTACCCCACGGACCTGGAAAAGGCGCGCACCATCCGCAAGGAGGCGCGCAAGTGCGGCATCGAGCTTTTGCTCATCCGCCAGAAGCATCTGGGCAGCGACCGTCTGCCGGGCCACATCGCAGGCATGTCCCAGGCCCTCGTCGAGCGGGGCGTCGTCATCCGCACCGGCGAGGAGGCCCGGGACGTGCTGGTCGCGGACGGACGCGTGGCCGGGGTGGTCACGACCAAGGGCAGCTACGCCGCCCCGGCCGTGATCCTGGCCCCGGGGCGCGTGGGCGCGGAATGGATGGGCGCGCTCGCCCGCCGCCACGGCCTGACCTACAGCCAGCGCGGCATCGAGGTCGGGGTCCGGGTGGAGGTCCACAACGAGATCCTGTCCGACATCACCGACGTCATCTACGACCCGACGTTTTTCGTGCGCACCCGCAAGTACGACGACCAGACCCGGACGTTTTGCACCAACCAGGGCGGCCACGTGGCGCTGGAGAACTACCAGGACTTCGTGTGCGTCAACGGCCACGCCTACATGGACGCCAAGTCCGACAGCGCCAACTTCGCCTTCCTGTCCAAGGTGGTGCTCAACGACCCGGTCACGGACAACCAGGCCTACGGCGAGGCCATCGGCCGGCTGGCCACCATGATCGGCGGCGGCGCGCCCATCCTCCAGCGCTTCGGCGACCTCAAGCGCGGCCGGCGCAGCACCTGGAGCCGCATCCGGCGCGGCTCGGTGGAGCCGACGCTCACCTCGGTCACCTGCGGCGACATCGCCATGGCCCTGCCCGAGCGTATCGTGGCCAACATCGTGGACGGCCTGGAGCAACTCAACGCCGTGGTGCCGGGCGTGGCCAACGACGAGACGCTCCTGTACGCGCCGGAGATCAAGTTCTTCGCCACCCAGATCGACGCCACCCCGGAACTCGAGACGTCCGTCGCAGGCATGTTCGTGGCCGGCGACGGGCCGGGCGTGGCCGGCAACATCGTCTCGGCCGCGGCCACGGGCCTCATCCCGGCCAAGGCCATCTTGCGCAGGTTCTAGTGGAAGGAGAGAGAGGAGGGGGAAGAATGCCTCCGGCGGCCAGGAGGGGGTGCCCCCCTCCTGGACCACCCCGAAAGGGGGATGCCAGGGGGGCGCATGTTTGCAGTACAAAAGGGCGCCAAGGCATCTTGCCAAAGGACAAGACTATGGAAGAGCCCCCCTAGAAGGGAGTCCAGAGGGCAGCAGCCCTCTGGCCGCCGGAGGCGTCCCTCCCTGCCCCGCCATTCGCATTCAGACACGCGGGCGCGCGTAGGCCCGCACCTGGTTGCGGCCCGAGGACTTGGCCAAGTACAGGGCCTTGTCCGCGACGTCCACGAGGTAGTCCACGCCGGGCGTGGGGCAGTCGGCCAGAAGCTCGGCCACGCCGATGCTGACGTTGATCTTGATGCCCCCGGCCAGGATCTGGCCGTCGGGGTCGCGGATGACGAAGTTGTAGCGCTCGATCTTGCGCCGGATGATCTCGGCCAGCTCCTCGGCCTCGTCCCTGCCGATGTCGGCCAGGGCCACGGCGAACTCCTCGCCGCCGTAGCGGGAGGGGAAGATGTCGCGGTCCTCGAGCTGCTTGACCTCCTCGGCGAAACCCTTGAGGATCGAGCCCACCACCACCAGGGCCTGGTCGCCGATGCGGTGGCCGTGCTCGTCGTTGAACCGCTTGAAGTGGTCGATGTCGCACATGAAAAGCGACAAGGGACGCTCCTCGGCCACGGCCCGATCCACGGCCTTGACGATGTGGTCGTCGAAAGCCCGGCGGTTGGGAATGCCGGTCAGGGCGTCGGTGAGGCTCATGGCCACCATCTTCTCGGCGTCCTGCTCGATCATGCTGGCCATTTCCTGGAAGCCCCGGCGGATGGTGCCGAGCATGCGCTCCACGTCGCCGCCCGATTCCACGGCTTCCACCGTGACGTTCTCGAGCTTTTGCACGCCGCCTTTGTGGCGAAAGAGCGTTTCCTGAAACTCATGGACCAGGGCGGCGGTCTCCTGGAGGGTGCGGGTGAGCGCCCTGTTCCAGGGGGCGCTCAGGATGCGCTCGTTGGTCTTGATGACCTCCTGGAACTTCTCGTCGGAAAAGTCCCGGGCCTTGAGCACCTCCATGACGAGCGCCTGGATCTGCTCCTTCTGCTCGTTGTCCAGGAAGTCGTAGTCCTTGATGCCGCGCATGTAGAGGATGAGCCCCCGCCACTTGGAGTTGCGCGGCACGCCGACGCGGTCGAGCATGGCGCACACGGCGTCCGAGCAGGCGGTGGCGGGCTGGGCCGGTTTCCCCCGTGGCAGTTCCCTGTTCATGCGCGTGGTCGTCCCTGGTTGTCGGTTCCATGCCGGCAGCGGCGATCGGACAGGCGATGGGCGCGTCCTATGGATGTTCCTTTCAAATACACCCATACGCCTTCAGGCGGAAGGAAAATCTCGCTCCGCCCGGCCGGTTGCCCGGCCGGGCGGGCCGTGCTACAGCCTCGAACGCCGCTTTCACGGCGCACCGGAGGAGACATGGAACTGACCGCGACCAGACACGGCGTCCTGACCCTGGTGTCGGGCCTGCCCAAGGTCTTCGACTACACCGCCTGCCCGGATTTCCAGCGCGCCCTGGCCCCCATGGTCGAGGCCGGGCCCAAGGTGCTGCTGCTCGACCTCTCGGGCGTGGAGTTCATGGATTCGAGCGCCATCGGCAGCCTCATCACCGTGCGCAACCGCCTGCTGCCCGAAGGCGGCCAGGTGGCCCTGTGCGCCATCGGCTCCGGCGTGGCCAAGGTGCTGCGCATCGCCGACCTCGGCAAGGTGTTCTCCATCCACGACGACGTCGCCGCCGCCCTGGCCGCCCACGGGAGCTGACGCTTCCCCTGTCCCGTCCCCATGCTCGTGCGCTACACGCCCGGCCGCACGGGCCTCGGCGAGGGGCTTCGCCGCACGGCCCGCGCCCTGCTCTCCCTGCCCACGGCTTGGCGTCTGGCCGCCGATCCCTGCTTTCCCTGGATCAACGCCGGCGCGGCGCGCTGCCTGGACCGCTTCCTGACCCCGACCATGACCGGGTTCGAATGGGGCGGCGGTCGCAGCACGTTCTTTTTCGCCGCCCGCGTCGCCCGGCTCGTCACCGTGGAACACAAGGCCAAATGGCGGCGACGGCTGGCCCGGGAACTCGTTTCCGGCGGCGTCTCCAACGTGGAGCTGCGCTTTATCCCGGAGAACTCCGGCCCCGGCCGGCCCCATGACCGGCCCGACCTCTGGCGCATCCTGGGCTACGCCCTGGAAAAGCCCCAGTTCGCCGCCTACGCCGACGCCATCCTGGACGTTGCCCCGGAGAGCCTCGACTTCGTGT
Organism: Pseudomonadota bacterium; assembly: GCA_023390395.1. Lineage (GTDB taxonomy): Bacteria > Desulfobacterota > Desulfovibrionia > Desulfovibrionales > Desulfovibrionaceae > Solidesulfovibrio. The sequence continues at coordinate 18,010 of JAEWCY010000118.1, forward strand.
GCGTGGACGGCCGGGCGAGAGTGGCCTGCGCGCTTAACGCCATGCCGCGCCTGCGCCGGGGGGGACTGCTCGTGGTCGACAACAGCGAATGGGAAAAGTACGCCCCCATCTTCGCGGCGACGCGCCGCTGGCCGCGTCGTGATTTCGAAAACGGCGTCTGGCGCACCACCATCCTGCGTCGTCCGTGAACGGCAAACACGTGACAGACCCTGCCCTCATGCGTATATCCATGGCATGACGGTTCCTAACGACCAATTGACCCTCCGCTTCGCCCGCTCCATGGCCGAAGCCGACAAGACGCGTTGGGACGCCCTGGCCGAATCCCTGGACACGCCCTTTTTCGAGTGGGCCTGGCTCAGGCTCCTGGAGGAATCCGGCAGCGCCGCCCCGGCCAGGGGCTGGTATCCCAACCACCTGCTGGCCCTGTCCGAAGGCCGCCTCGTGGGCGCGCTGCCCATGTACCTCAAGTGGCATTCCGACGGGGAATTCGTCTTCGACCAGCTCTGGGGCGAGGCGGCCGCCCGCCTGGGCCTGCCCTACTATCCCCGGCTGGTCGCGGCCAGCCCCTTCACCCCGGCCACGGGCCTGCGCTTCCTGGCCGATCCGGAAGTGAACCAGATGCGCCTGTCGCGGCGCATGTTCGAGGCCGTGGAGCAGTATTGCCTGGGCAACGGCGTCCAGGGCGCGGCGCTTCTTTTTACCGAACCCGATTTCGCCGCCTCCTCCGAGGACTTCGGCTTCACGGCCTGGCGGCACCAGGGCTATCTCTGGCGCAACCGCGACTTTTCCGATTTCGACGACTTCCTGTCCACCCTCAACGCCAACCGGCGCAAGGCCGTGCGCCACGAACGCGCCGCCCTGGCCGCCTCGGGCGTGCGCGTGGAGATCGTCTCCGGCGCGGACATCCCGGACGCGTTCTTTCCCATCATGCGCGAGCTCTACGACCGCACCAACGCCAAGTTCGGTCCCTGGGGCTGCCGCTACCTGACCCCGGCCTTCTTCGAGGGCCTGTCCGCGGCGCTGCGCCACCGACTGGCCTTCGCCGCCGCCTACAAGGACGGCCGGCGCGACCCGGTGGCCCTGGCCATGCTGGCCCACAAGCGCGACATCCTCTTCGGCCGCTACTGGGGCTCCTTCGAGGACATCCCCTTCCTCCACTTCGAGTTGTGCTACTACGCCCCCATCGCCTGGGCCATCGCCCACGGCATCACGCGCTACGACCCGGGCATGGGCGGGGCGCACAAGGCCCGGCGCGGCTTCGTGTCCGTGTCGAGCTACAGCAGCCACCGCTTCTTCGACCCGCGCATGGACATGATCTTCCGCACCCACATCGACCGGGTCAACCAGCTGGAAAAGCACTACATCGACGAACTCAACGAGCTGCTCCCCACCAAGCGCCGGGGCTAGCGTCCGCCTTTCTAGAACTTCCGGTCCAGCAGCGCCCGCAGGACTTCCTCGTCGTCGGCCGTGTCCAGGGCGGCCAGCTCGCGCCCCAGGCCGGCGATGGCCTCGCGCTCGGCCGCCACATGGGCGCGCAGGGCCTCGCGCCGCTCCCGCATGGCCGTGAGAAGCGCCGCCTTCTTCGCGTTGGCCGAGCCCAGCCGCCCGGACACCACCCCGGCCAGGCGGCGGAAGATGCGGATGAGGAAATCCTCGCGCTCCGGGCTTGGCAGGAAGTCCACGTAGCCCATGTCCACGGCCAGGACTTCCGTGGGCGCGTCGGCCGTGAGCGTGGCCGTGCGGCCCCTGCCGAGGACCAGGCTCATCTCGCCGAGGACCGTTCCCGGCGCGTCCATGGCCGCCACCAGCCCGCCGCCGCGAAGGGCGCGCACCGCGCCGCCAAGCAGCACGAAGAACGTCTTTTCGTAGTTGCCCTCCTCGACCAGGGTCTCGCCGGCCTCGAAACGGCAAAGCGACACCGCCCCGGCCCCGAGAAGCAGGTCCAAGTCCTCGTCCACGAAATCGGCCCACAAGGGCAGGGCGCGCATGATCCCCCGCAGCCGCGTCGCGTCCGCCCCTTCCACCCGGCGCATGCCTAGGCCCACCAGCTGTAGCCGGCGTCGCGCCCGCCTTCGGCGCAACCCGGCACGCGGGCCGTGACAAGGCGCAAAGCCCGACCGAGCGAACGCACCGGGCAACCAAATCCGGTCATGACAAGAACCTCCCCGGCGGCAGGCGGCCACCTCCGGGGACGACCCTATCCCGGGGACGCGCCAAAAAAAAGGGGAGGCCGGATGGCCTCCCCTTTTGTCGGCGTTAAGCCGTTTCTACCACTTGTCCGTGGCGAAGGCGTCGGAGCCGAAGCCGAAGTCCGAGGACGGCTCGCCGCCGACCACGGGCTCGCCGGAGCCGCCGGAAGCGGCCTCGCCGGCCGGGGCGGCGCCGCCCGCGGCCACGGTGACCACGCCGTGCTTTTTGACGTCCTCGATCATCTTCAGCAGCTCGTCGACCTTGCCGATGTATTCCGTGACCTTGGCTTCGGAAGCGACGATGACCTTCTCGCCCTCGTCCTTCATGGAAGCCTCAAGTTTTTTGGCCTTGTCCTCGGCGGCCTTGCAGCGGACCTCGACATCCTTGAGGATGGCGGTCTTCTCGGCCAGTTCCTTCTCGACCTTGGCGAGCTTGGCGGCCATCTCTTCGTTGGCCTTCTTGGTCTCGCTCAGCTTGGAGAAGATGGCGCTGATCTCGGCCACGACGTCGGGCGGGAGGACGGAGACGGAGACGTTCTGGGCCGTGGTGCCGAGTTCGCCGCTGCTCATGCGCACGAGTTCGGGATGCTGTTCGTAGACCCAGGCCTTGGCCAGGGCGGCGGCGAAGGGAGCGAGCTCCGCATCGATTTCCATGCCGGCCATGAAGCCGACCATCTCGGCCACGGCTTTCTTGTTGCCTTCCTTGTCGACGCCCTTGAGGTACGACACGAACGCGTTCATGGGGAAGACTTTGCGAGCTTCAGCCATGGTATCCTCCTTCAATTAGACCATGAAAGTCTTGACTTCTTCACGTTTCAGGGGAAGCCGCCCAGCCTGATGGGCGTACACCAACGCCGTCGTCCTGTAGACCAAGTGCCCAAGCTTGGACCAGGGCAGATAGGCAAAGAGCATGAAGACCGCGATCAGATGCAGGTAATAGGTCGGGTAGGCCAGGGCGGGCACGCCGGCCAGACGGAAGATCTCCGCGCCAAGGCCGGTCACGGCCACGGCCCAGATGACCCCGAGCAGGTACCAGTCGTAGAACGACGAGGTGGACTTGGCGGGGTCGACGTTGAGACGACGGCGGGTCAGCATGGTCAGGCCGTAGAGGAGCGCGATGGCCCCCACGTTGGCGAGCAGCTTCACCGGGCTCCACAAGGGCATGGGCGTGTGCCCCAGCGGCGCGATGAAGTGCACGATCTTGCCTCCCCAGTGGGACACCGCCACGATGGACGTGACGATGGCCAGGGCCACGAAGCCGTAGAACAGCGTCAGGTGGCCCTTGTAGCGTTCGGTGTTATCGTTTCCGCACTCGTTCCACTTCACGTGGGTGGCGATCTCGCCCAGGACCACGGCCTTGATCGATTCGATCAGGCTGGGCTTTTTCACGGGCTCGCCGATGTGCAGGGTGGTGGGGATGGTCTTGTCGAAGCTCTTCCACAGCTTGGTCACGCCCTTGTAGAAGGAGAACATGACGAAGAGGGCGACCAGTCCGAAGATGGGGTCGATGGTGTAGTCGCCCGGGAAGAGCTTGCCGTACACGATCTCGCCCTGGGGCAGGGCGAAACCGGTGGTCATGAGCCAAATGAGCAGGTAGAGCACCGCCGGGATGGCGATGAGCTTGGGCAGGTGCTTGGCCGAGGTCATCCATTTGCCGATGACGCTCGGCGTGACCAGATCCCGGTAGGTGATGTTGCGGATGGCCGAGATGAGGTCGCCGGGCCGCGCCCCGCGGGGGCAAAGCTCGGAGCAGGTCTGGCAGTTGTGGCACAGCCAGATGTCGATGTCGCCCTCGAAGCGGTCCTTGAGACCCCACTGCGCCCAGACCATCTCCTTGCGGGGGAAGGGATTCTCGGGCGGAGCCAGGGGGCAGGCCACGCTGCAGGTGGCGCACTGGTAGCACTTCTTGCAAGCTTCGCCACCGGCCGCCTGCAAGTCCTTGACGAACTGCAGATCGGGTTTGATGCGTTCTCCGTATGACATGGAGCCTTCCTCCTAATAGCCTTTGAACGGGTTCGGGCCGATCTTGAGGACCATGTCCATGAACTGGTCGATCATGTCGGGCACCTTGTCGTATTCGTCGATGGCCACCTGGTACTGCTCGACGCGCTCGGGTTCGACGCCCAGGCGCTTGAGCGACTCGGCGATGTTCTCCTTGCGGCGGTTGCAGATCTCGGAGCCCTTGACGAAGTGGCACTGGTAGTCGTCGCCGTATTTGCAGCCAAGCAGCATGACGCCGTCCACACCCTTGCTCATGGCGTCGGCGACCCAGATGGCGTTGACCGAACCCAGGCAGCGCACCGGGATGATGCGCACGTAGGGGCTCCACTTCCGGCCGCGGATGGCCGCCATGTCCAGCGCCGGATAGGCGTCGTTCTCGCAGGCCAGGATGAACACGCGCGGACCGCCGTCCTCGATCTTGGGCGGGATCTCGCACTCGCGGATCATGGAGCCGATCATGTCGATGTTGTAGTTGTCGAACGAGATGACGCGCTCGGGGCAGGCCCCCATGCAGGTGCCGCAGCGGCGGCAGCGCGTGGGATTGGGCTTGGGCGTGCCTTTCTCGTCGTCGTCCAGGGCGCCGAACGGGCATTCCTCGGTGCAGCGCTTGCACTGGGTGCAGCGCACGAAGTTGAAGACCGGGTAGGACAGGTCGCCCGAGCGGGGATGGACGGCCACGCCCCGGCTCGCGGACTCGATGCACTGGATGGCCTTGAGCGCCGCGCCGGCCGCGTCTTCCTTGGCTTGGGCCATGGTCATGGGCTGGCGCACGCAGCCGGCGGCGTAGATGCCGGTGCGGCGGGTCTCGTAGGGGAAGCAGATGTAGTTCGAATCGGCGAAGCCGTCGAACAGGCCGAGGTCCGGGAAGGCCGGGCCCTGGCGGTAGAGCAGGTTGATGGTCGGGTCGAGCGCCGTGGCCGGCAC
>JAEWCY010000256.1 GCA_023390395.1 Pseudomonadota bacterium
CCGCCAGGGCTCTTTTAAAAACGGCCCGGTTGCCAAAAGCAGCCGGGCCGTTTTGTTTTGGCCAGACCCCCGACCGGAACCGCCCGGCCACCCTCCCGCGCCCCCTGCCGGCTACGCCACCCCGGGCAGTCCCCCCGACACCAACGGAATCACCCCCGCACCCGGTCAGACTCCATCAGAGGCACCGCGCAGGCGATATGCCACAGGAGCCCACCCCGCATGACGGTGCAAAAGCCCGCGCCATTGGCCGCACCCGGCATCCTCCAGGGGTTGGAGATCTCCACCGGCCCGGCCACGGCCAGGGCTTCCGGTTTGTCGAGACAGCCGCCCCAGGGATTGAACCGGACTTGATGCTCTTTGCGATTTTCGCTTTTCGGCCAAGGAATGTTGCTGAAGGCAAAAGCGGAGTCATGGATGAAAGGCGTCAATAGCCGATGTCCCCATGGAAAGGATGGAGGCGTTGCGTTGGCGGGCAAGCGTTTGGAGAAGCTTCGAGATGCATGTTATTTTCATTGCGAAGGCCGTTCAAGGGAGAGGGCGGCGTAGTGCGACGCCGTGGCGCGAGGCGGGGAAGACGATGGAGAGAGCCTCGGCTTCATCGCGACATCGGGGGCTTGTCGTCATGGAAACAGTGACAAATATATGAGCCCATCGTATATACAGATCGATGGTCGGCCCTGGAGTGGTGACGGAAACGTGGGGTAGACCGAAAGAGGTATGCGCCCATGCGTGTCATGCTCGTGGCCCTGGCCGCGTTTTTCGGCGTTGCGGCCGCGGCCGTGCTGTTTTTTGCTCCCCTGAGCGGCGAGAAAAAAAACCTCTGCACCGATCCCCTGGGCTGCGTGGAGATCGCGCCGGGCGCGCCGGTGCGCCTGGGCGTCATCCAGTCACTGAGCGGCAAGGTGGCGGTCCTGGGTCGCGAGCAGGTGCGCGGCCTGGAGCTGGCCCTGGCCGACCGGGGGGACGCCGTGCTCGGGCATCCCGTGGTCTTCGTGGTGGAGGACACCGGCTGCCGCCCGGAAGGCGGGGCCAACGCCGCGTTGCGCATCGTCTCCGATCCGAGCGTGGCGGCGATTTTCGGCACCACCTGCTCCGGTGACGCCGCCGCCGCCGCCCAGGTCATGACCGCCGCCGGGCTGTCCATGATCTCGGGCAACAACAGCGCCCCGTTCCTGACGGCCATGGGCGGCCAGGCCGCGCCCAAATGGCAGCCGGGCTTTTTCCGCACCGCCCCCAACGAGGAGCACTCCGGGCCGGCGGCGGCCCGCTACGCCTACGAGGCCCTCGGCGTGCGCCGGGCGGCGGTCATCCACGACGGCGACATCTACACCCTGGGCCTGGCCCAGGGATTTCGCCAGGAGTTCGAGCGCCAGGGCGGGGCGGCCGTCCTTTTCACGGCCGTGGACAAGGGCGACGCGGACATGCGGCCCGTGCTCGAGGCCGTGGCCGCTTCCGGGGCGGACATCCTCTTTTTCCCGCTCTTCCAGCCCGAGGGCAACGCGGTCCTGCTCGCGGCCCGGGCCATGCCGGCCCTGTCGGGGCTCACCTTCATGAGCGACGGCTCGCTGATCGAGCAGAGCTTCATCGACGCCGTGGGCGACGCGGCGCGGGGCATGTACTTCGTCGGCCCGACGCCGCCCGAGCCGAGCCCGGCCACGGCGTCGTTCAGGGCGCGCTACCTTGAGCGCTACGGCGAATCGCCGCCGACGACGTATTCGCAGCATGCCTTCGACGCGGCCGGCATCCTCCTGCGGGCCATCGAAACCGCCGGCAGGTGCGGCAAGGACGGGACCTGCATCCTCGGCCGCCAGGCCCTGCGCGACGCCCTGGCCGCGACCAGGGACTATCCGGGCATCACCGGGACCCTCACCTGCGACCGCTTCGGCGACTGCGCCGTGCCCCGCTTCGACGTGCTGCGCCTGGACGACCCGGCCAAAGGCGTGGCCGGCCTGCTCGCCAACGCCGTCTTCACTTACGACCCGCGTAAAGAACATGGCCAATAAGCTGGCGACATACTGGGACCGGCTCGGCATCACCTCCAAGCTGTGGACCGTCCTCGGACTGCTGTTCGCCATGTTCAGCCTGGCCGGCGGGGCGGCGGTCATCGGCCTGGCCGTCATGCGCGGGGCCGAGGACAACATCCAGGCCCACCTGGAGGTGCGGGCCAAGGTCCTCGAAATGGAAGGCAAGCTGGAAAAATCGCGGCGGCTGTACCGGGATTTCCTGCTGCTCGGGCCGGAGATGGATCTGGACGCGGCCAGGGAGCGGTTCTGCCAGCCGGCCCTGGCCGAGGCGGCCCGGCTCGTCGCCGTGTGCGAGGACCTGCGCCGGCTCATCGCCGCCCTGCCTTCGGGCGGGGCCATCGCCAGACGCAACGTGGACCTGACGCTTTTCACCTCCACGGCCCGGCGGTATTCCGAGACGCTCGTGCGTGAAACCGAAGTCTACGCCTCGCTCTACGAAGCCAAGGGCGGCCTCCTGGCGCGTCTTGGCGAGACCACGGCCGAGCTTGCCGCCTGCCTGGAGGGGAGCGGCGAGGCCGGCCGGCTGCTGCGCGAACTGGACGTCCTGGAAAAGCGCTACGAGATCACCCGGCAGCGGCCCTTCATGCAGTCCGCCCTCAACAAGCTCGGGGAACTGCGGCGCCTGGTCGCGGCGGACAGGGTCGCGCCCGCCAGCGTCCGGCCGGACGCCCTGGGCCTCATCGACGCCTATGCCCGGACGGCGGACCGGATCATGGAGGCCGTCAAGGCCATGCAGGCCAACGCCAACGACTTCTGGCTGCAATCCCGGGCCGTGGACCCCATCGCCGAGGAACTCAAGCAGCTCTCGGCCGCGGAAGTGGCCAAGGCCCGGACGCGGATCGACTGGGCCAGCCGGCTGACCGGGGCCATCCTGGCCGGGGCGGCCCTGCTCGGGTTCGGCTGCCTCGTCGTCGCCGGCCGGCTCCTGCACGCCTCCATCACGGGCAAGATCGTGACCATGACCCGCCATGCCGAGGCCGTGCGGGCGGGACACTTCGACATCGCCCTGCCGGAAGGCGCCGGCGACGAGCTTGGGGTGCTGGCCGGAGCCTTCAACGCCATGACGTCGCGCCTCAAGGAGCTGGTGGACACCTTGGAGGAAAAGGTCCGGCAGCGGACCCGGGAGCTGGCGGACAAGAACCGCGAACTCGACGCCAAGAACCAGGAGCTGGCCACCCTGTCCCTGACCGACCGCCTGACCGGGCTGTGCAACCGGCGCAAGCTCGACCGCGAGCTCGAGGCCGAACTGCGCCGGGCCCGGCGGTACGGCACCGTCTTTTCGGTGATCCTGGCCGACCTGGACCACTTCAAGGACGTCAACGACACCCACGGTCACGCCGCCGGCGACGCCGTGCTGGTGCGGGTGGGGGACATCCTGACCGCGTTCACGCGGGAGACGGATCTGGTCGGCCGCTGGGGGGGCGAGGAATTCCTCGTCATCTGCCCGGAAACCGATCTGCGCCAGGTGCGGGTCCTGGCCGAGAACCTGCGCCGTGAATTCGCCCTCTGCCTGGTGCCTGGCATGATCGAGGTGACGGCCAGTTTCGGCCTGGCCGCCTACGACGGCGACGCCGGGGCCGCGCAGCTGCTCGAACGCGCCGACGCCGCGCTCTACCGGGCCAAGCAGTCCGGCCGCGACCGGACCGAAGCCCACCCCGGCATCCTCGCCCGGAAATGAAAAAGGCCCGGTCGCGAGGCGACCGGGCCATGCGGCAACGAACGAGGAATGGACCGAGGTCCAGGCGGCGGAAGTCACCTCCCTGACGTCCGCCAAACCCCGCCGTCAGACTTTCACATTGAGTCTGGTGCCGATATGCGGCTTGAGGGGAGCGGATTCGGTCTGCGGCAGGGCGGCCGTGGCTTCCTGGCCGCCTCCCGTCGCGCCGAAGACGCGTTTAAAGTACTGCTGTTCCTTGGTTGAGAGGACGGACGCCGTGGCGGCGCTGCCAAAGATGCCGATCCCCGATACTTCGCTCATGACGACTGCTCTCCTTCATCGCGAAAGCAACTCCTTTCCGGCCGTCATGCCTTCTCCCGCCGATGGTTGGCGCATGCCGGCACGGATATGGATCCCGGAAGGGATGAAAGACCCCCCTCCCTGCTGGGGCGGACCTGAACGACGATAGGCGGGGATGTGATTATGGATCGCGCGGCATGACCGTTCCTCCTTTCGCGCTGCGCGCGGGCCAAGGCGCAGATCGGAGGACCCGGCGCATTGGCGGCCCGGCTGCCTTATCCCGTTTGCGGAACGTAGGCCCGTGGCTTTGCGTCCCCCCCTTTCGGAGGGTTTGCCTTTTTCAGTGCGTGGCGGTCGGCCGGCGCGCGCGGGAACGGAGAAGGCGGACCCGGGGCGAACCTCCCTCGCCCGGGGTCTTCCCGTGTCCGTCCGCTGGCGCGGCCCGGCCCGTGACGCGTCCTTGTACCCCGGCGGGGTCCAGACGTCGTCACGACTTGTCGGTAACACGTATACGACTCTTTTACCATTTTGTATAGATGCCGTTACCGCCCGGTCCGGCCGGATTTGACGCCGGGACCCGCCTTGGGCTACCGCATCCGGCCATGGGCACTTGCGTCACCTTGCGCGGCGTCGCCAAATCCTACGGCGTGCGCCGCCTTTTCACCGACATCTCCCTGACCGTCTCCGACCAGGAGCGCATTGGGCTCATCGGCCCCAACGGCTCCGGCAAATCCACCCTGCTCAAGATACTGGCCGGCCTCGAGACGCCGGACGCCGGCGAGCGGACCCTGCGCCAGGGCGCAAGGCTCGCCTACGTGGCCCAGCAGGACGCCTTCGCCCCCGGGGCCACGGTGGGGCGGGTGGTGGCCGAGGCGGCCGTGGCCGCCTTCGGCCGGCCGGCCGAGGAGGCCGAACAGCGAAAGCGCCTGGCCGTGACCCTGGGACGCCTGGGCTTCGAGGAGCCGGACGCGGCCGTGGACGCCCTGTCCGGCGGCTGGCGCAAGCGGCTGTCCATCGCCCGGGCCCTGGTGTCCGAGCCCGACGCCCTGCTTCTCGACGAGCCCACCAACCACCTGGACCTGGCCTCCATCCTGTGGCTCGAGCGGTTTCTGGCCGGCGCGGCCTTCGCCTTCGTGGTGGTCAGCCACGACCGGTTCTTCCTGGAAAACGTCTGCCGGCGCACCGTGGAGCTTTCGGCCGCCTATCCGCGCGGCTTCTTGAGCGTGGACGGCCCGTACAGCGCGCTGCTCGAGGCCCGGGAGGCGTTTCTGGCCAGCCAGGGGGCGCTCGAGCAGACCCTGGCCAACAAGGCCCGGCGCGAGATCGAGTGGTTGCGGCGCGGGCCCAAGGCTCGGGCCACCAAGGCCAAGGGCCGCATCGACACGGCCGGGGAGCTGTTCGAGGAACTGGCCGCGACACGGGCGCGAAACCGCGAGACGGTCCGGGCGGGCATCGATTTTTCCGCCTCCGGCCGCCAGACCAGGCGGCTGGTCGTGGCCGAGGGCCTGGCCAAGGCCTACGAGGGGCGGGCGCTTTTCCAGGACCTGGACATCGTGCTCTCGCCCGGCGCGCGCCTGGGGTTGGCCGGGCCCAACGGCTCGGGCAAGTCCACGCTGCTGCGCGTGCTGGCCGGGCTGGAACGCCCCGACGCCGGCAAGGTATCCCACGCGCCCGGGCTTGAGGTGGTGGTTTTCGATCAGAAGCGCGAGCAGCTCGACAAGGACCAGATCCTGCGCCACGCCTTCGCCCCGGACAGCGACAGCGTCCTCTACCGGGGCCAGCCCGTGCACGTGGTCACCTGGGCGAGGCGTTTCGCCCTGCGGCCCGAGCAGCTGGACCTGCCGGTGGGGCTTTTATCCGGCGGCGAGCAGGCCCGCGTGCTCATCGCCCGGCTCATGCTGCGCCCGGCCGATGTGCTCTTGCTCGACGAGCCCACCAACGACCTGGACATCCCCACCCTGGAGATGCTGGAGGAAAGCCTGCTGGAATTTCCGGGCGCGGTGGTGCTGGTCACCCACGACCGGTCGCTGCTCGACCGCGTGTCCACGCGGCTCCTTGGCCTCGACGGCGCGGGCGGATCGGAAGTCTACGCCGACTACGGCCAGTGGGAGGCGGACTTCGAGGCCAGGCGCCGGGAGCAGGCCCGGGCCGCCCGGGAGGACAAGCCCCAAAAGCCCAAGCCCCGGCCCCAGGGCGGGACGAAAAAGCTCAGCTTCAAGGAACAGCGCGAATACGACGGCATGGAGCAGGCCATCGCCGCGGCCGAGGAAGCCATGACCGCGGCCCAGGCCGCCCTGGAGGACCCGGCCGTGGCCAGCGACGGCGCGGAGCTCTCCCGCCGCCTGGAGGCCTTCCAGGCGGCCGAGGCCGTTGTCGAGGCGCTCTACGCCCGCTGGGCCGAACTCGAGGAAAAACTCGCCTAGACGTCTTCGGCTGTCGCCGGTTCCTCGGGGGAGCGGCGACAGCGTCCCCCTCTTTTCCGATCCGACCTACGTTCCGGTGCGGTCCGTGTCGCGCAACGGCGTGCCCGCGTGCTCCCGGCGCGGCCGCAGGAGCAGTTGCAGCGGCTTCGCCTCGCCCGGGGCCGTGAGCGCCTCCCGGGCGGCCAGCCCCAGGCCAAGGGCCACGAGCACGAACTGGGCCGCCAGCATCCAGGCGGCGTTCGCCGGGATCAAGGCATGGTGCGCGGCGACGATGGCCGCGCCGACCGCGAGGTCGGTCGTGCCCGTCTCCTGGACGAGCAGGTTGCCGTAGGTGCCGGAAAACGCTCCCCAGTTGAACAGGACCGCCAGATAGAGCAGCGCCTGCGCTCCGGCCAGGCGGCCGAGCAAGGCCGGCCCGACGAGCAGCCAGGTGAAAAGGGCCGGCAGGGCGGGCATGGCGTACCAGGGCCCGGTGGTGGGGAAGCCCCAGGCCAGGGTGGAGTGCAGGGCGTGGAAGACCAGGGCCAGGGCGCAGCCGGTCCACAGCAGCGGCAGTTCCGGGGCGGCCTGGGCCAGGGAAAGGAAGCGCCGCCGGCCCTGGCGGCGGCAGAGGCCGGCGCCCAGGGCCAGGGCGCAGCCGGCCAGGCCCGTCTTGAAGGCCAGGTTCTGCCAGTCCGGGGACTGGAGGTTGGACCAGCCGCCCAGGAACACCGTGGCGTTGTAGGCCAGGGGGTTGCGAAAGACGCCGTAGCCCAGGTTCTTGGCCGCGCCCAGGAGCTTGGCAAGCCCGAAGCCACGGCGCGAGGTGTAGATGGCCTCCTGCATGCCGGTCAGCTGGCCGTAGCGCATGAGGTACGGCAGGTGGTAGGCCCCGGCCACGACGACGTAGCCCAGGACGAAGGCGCACGGCGCGGCCAGGGCGCGAAGCCGCTCCCGCCGGGAGAGGCCCGGCCCCAGGGCCGGCAGGGCGAGCATGATCCCGAGGACCAGCGCCACGGGCAAGGCCGTGGCCTTGGCCAGGACGGCCAGCCCGGCCAATGCGCCGAGAAGGGCCGCCCGCCAGCTTCCGGCCGGGGCGAGGGACCCGAGCGGCTTGATCCAGACGACGTAGGCGGCCAGGGCGGCGCTGGCGCAAAAAAGCGCCAGGCCGTCGTTGGCGAAGCGGGCGAAGTCGTAGGTCACGTAGGAGAAGCTGACCAGAAGCAGGAGCACGCCGTCCGGCAGCCAGCGCAGGGGGCCGTCCCGCGGCAACAGCCGGCTGAGGGCCAGCCGCCACAGGGCCAGGGTGGCCACCAGCAGGGCGACGTTCAGGAGCCTGCCCGCGTCGGCCCAGGCCAGCAGGGCGGCCGGATCCGGGCCGGGGCAGAACAGGGCCATGAGGCGGTAGAAAAGCGGGCCGTGCTGGGCCTGGTAGAGGAACAGGTCGAAGCGTTTTTTCGGTTCCCCGCAGCAGACCGGGGCGTCGCCGGGATAGGGCTTGGCGTCTATGCCGCGCAGCATGGAAAGCGAGGCCGTGGGATGGGGATGGGCGGCGATGAAGGGGACAAGCTCGCGCGGCATGGGCGTGCGCGGGGTCGGCATGCGCCCGGTCTTGTGGACGTAGTAGGCCACGGCGAGGTGCGGCAGCTCGTCCCAGCCGTTGAACGGCAGTTGCAGCCCGGCCACGCTGACGCCGCGCACGGCGGCCAGGGCCAGAAGGATCGCGACGAGCAGCCGCGAGGCGGCGTCGCGCGGCGTGGCGGCGCGACGCGCAGGCGGATTCGGAGCGGCGGCGTCTTTAGCGTCCACAAGCAGACCCTGGCGCGAACGGGTGGTACGAAATCCGTGGCAACGCGGGCCGCGCCGTCCGGACGCCCCCGACACGGCCAGGGGCGGGAAGCCCGCGACGCGGGGATGCCCTCGACCGATGTTCAGTGGGTCGCCGTCCGATGGTCCCGGGTTACATACATGACAGGGCTCTCCCGGCCGAGAGGCGGGAGACGCGGCAAGCCGCCGAATCGAAGATGCGTCCGGAGCCATGCATGGCGCGATGCTCCGGACGTGTTTCACGATGATGGCGATTGTCGCAATCCGGGACGGGGCGTCGTCTCGCAAATGACACAAAGTCTCCATCGTTCTGCGCATGGCTTGCACGTAGCAGATTTCGGCCTGCCCCCATCGGGAGGCTTCGATCCGGATTCCCAAGTCGTATTTCCCGAGAAGCAGCCCCGAGAAACGCCATGACGCTCAAATACAAATTGATTCTGTTCTGCCTGGCCATCAGCATCCTTCCCCTTGCCGCCACGGGCGTGGTCAGCGTGCGCCAGGCCTCCGGCATCCTCGGCGAACAGGCCTTCGGCGGCCTGGCCGCTGCCAGGGACAGCCGCCGCGAGGCCCTGGAGGCGGCCGCCGCCACTTGGCTTCGCGAGGCGGCCATCCTGGCCGCGGTCAAGGAAGTCTACAACGCCGTGGGCATGACCCGGGACTACTTCATGGGCGTCAAGCCCGGCCAGAAAGCGGCCGTGGACACGCCGGAATACAAGGACCTGCACGAATACGTGGGCCCGGCCTTCGGCCCCTTCACCAAGGTGCTGGGATTTGGCGACGCGCTGCTCGTGGCCGACGACGGCCGGGTGCTCTTCGGCGCGGCCTCGGGCAAGGAAGTAGGCGAGGACCTCAAGGAGGGGCCGCTTAAGAATTCCAGCCTGGCCGCCGCCTGGCGCGGGGCCATGAAGGGCGAGGTGGTGTTCGCCGACTTCGCGCCCTATCCGCCGCTTGGCGGCGAGGAGGCGGCCTTCGTGGCCGCGCCGGTGAAAAACCACACCGGCACCATGATCGAGGCGGCGGCGATCCTGCGCGTGCCCAAGGACGAACTGGCGCGCATCATGCGCCAGGGCGAGGGCACGGGCGTCTCCCGCGACTTCTTCCTGGTCGGCGGCGACGGCGGGGTGCGCGTGGCCGCCGTGGCCGCTTCCGACGCCAAGGGCGCGCCGGCGGGCGCGGCCGTGTCCCGGGCCCTGGGCGGCGAGACGGGCAAGCTCACCGACAAGGACGGCAGGGGCGACGAGACGCTCACGGCCTTCGCCCCGGTCAAGTTCGGCAATGTCGGCTTCGCGCTGTTGGCCCGCACCCCGGCCGACGAGGCCTTTGCCGCGGCCAGCGGCCTGCAACGCGTGTCGCTCCTCGTGGCCGGCCTCACGGCGGCTCTCGTGCTCGTTGCCGTGACGCTCTTTTTGCGCAAGGAGATCCTGCGCCCCCTGGACGGCGTCCTCGGCTACCTGGCTGCCGTGACCCGGGGCGAATTTTCGGCCGAGCCGCCCAGGCGCCTCAAGGGCGAGATGGAGGCCCTGCGCTCGGGCCTGCTCATGATGGTGGCCGAGATCAAGAACAAACTCGGCTTTTCCTCGAGCATATTAAAGGCCGTGACCCTGCCCTGTCTGGTGGTGGACACCGAGGGCCGGGTGACCTTCGTCAATCCGCCGCTTCTGCGCCTGCTCGGCCTTGGCGAGGACTACAAGGCCCTGCTCGGCCGGCCGGCCGGCCAGGCCTTCGGCCGCAGCGCGCCCATCGCCGGCGAGCTTTCCTCCTGCCTCAGCGACCATGCCTGCCGGCTGGACGTGGAATTCCTGCTCGACGACGGCGCGGGCGGGGCGCGCCATGTGCGCGTGGACACGGCCCCGCTCTACGACCTGGACGAGGGGCTCATCGGCGCGTTCGCCCTGGTGGTGGACCTGACCGACGTCAAATCCAAGGAGGCGCTCATCGTCTCCAGAAACGAGATGCTGCGCCGGGTGGCCGGCGAGGCCGAGACCATCGCCCGCCACGTGGCCGCCAACGCCGAAGAGCTTTCCAGCCGCGTGTCCACCGTTTCCAGCGGGGCCATGGAGCAGACGGCGCAGTTGCAGGAGACGGCGGCCGCCTTCGAGAGCCTCAACGAAGCCTTGGACGCCGTGGCCTCCGGGGCCGAGGGCGCGGCGACCGGGGCCGAAGCGGCCATGTCCCAGGCCATGGCCGGCCGGGAGGCCGTGGAGCGCACGGCCCGGGCCATCGGCCAGGTGAGCGGCATCTCGGGCGAACTGCGTCGCAGCATGGACGCCCTGGGCAGCCGGGCCGCCTCCATCGGCGGCATCATCGAGGTCATTTCCGACATCGCCGACCAGACGAACCTGCTGGCCTTAAACGCCGCCATCGAGGCGGCGAGGGCCGGCGAGGCCGGGCGCGGCTTCGCCGTGGTCGCCGACGAGGTGCGAAAGCTGGCCGAAAAGACCATGTCCGCCACCAAGGAGGTCTCCACCTCGGTCCACGCCGTGCTGGAGGCGGTGGACGACAGCGCGGGCAAGGCCGTGGCCGCCACCCAGGCCGTGGCCGAGGCCGACGGCCTGGTGTCGCGCTCCGGGGAGACCCTGGCGGCCATCGTGTCGCGCTGCGAGGACGCGGCCCGGTCCGTGCGCGAGATCGCGGCCTCGGCCAAGGCGCAGGCCAGCGCCCACGACGAGATCAACCGGGCCGTGTCCACCATCGGCGAAGTGGCCGAGGAGACGGCGCTCGGCATGGACGAGGCCGCCGGCTCGGTCTCGGACCTGGCCGGCCAGGCCGGAGACCTCATGCGCCTGATCGAGGACATGCGAGGCTAAGCCCGGTCTAATAGAACCAGGTGCGGCAGCGCGGCCGGGGCACGGCTTTGCAACGCGGCGACTGGCCCCTGTTCCAGAGCAGGAAGTCCAGCTCCAGGGGCGTGGCGGGCCGGCCGGCCTGCGCCAGCGACGCCGCCAAAAGCTCCACGGCCATGACCGTGGCCGCCCGCATCTCCACCTCCTGCGGCGAATCTTTCGCCAAGAGCTCCCCGGCCTCGATCCCCGCCGAGAGGCCGGCCTCCAGCTTGAGGATGCCGTCCAGGCGCAGTACATGGGGCACGAGGTTGTCGGCAAAGACCGTCAGCTCCCCCAGGTCGTCGAAGCGTCCCGGCCCCTGGCCGCCGAAAGCCACGGCCAGGTCCGCCGCCGTGAGCTGGGCCCGCTTGTAGAAGGCGGCCATGGTTCCGGCGTAGGGCTGCTCGTCGCGGAAGAGTTCCATCCGGGCGAGAATGCGGCACAGCGCTTCGGCGCTGCCCCCGGCGGCCTCGATAAGCCCCAGGGCGCTGCCGCCGAAGTCGCTTCGCAAAAGCTCCCCCAGGTCGCCCATGGCCCGGGCGAAAAGCCCCATGAGCTCCATGACCACGGGATCGGCGGGGTCCTGGCCGAAAAGCCGGGCCGCCTCCCCGGGCGTCATGGCGCAAAGGGCGCGCGCGTCCAGGGGACCCTGGCCGGCGAAGCGCTCGGTCAGGCGCGTGGCGATGGTGAAATAGCCCGAGCGCCCCGGGACCTTGCGCAGGTGCGGGAAATAGCCGGAGCCGAAGTTCACGGCGTCGAGGACCAGGAAGAAAAGCGCCGTGTCCTCGCCGTGGCCGAGATAGTGGCTGGCCGGATCGTGGGCCGGCGCGGCCAGGGCGGCCGGGTCGAGGCTCGCGGCATAGGCCGGCAGGGCCGCCTCGTCGATGGTCACGAAGCGGGCCGCCCGGCAGACCCTGGCGGCGTCGGCGCGGATGCGCGCGAAAAGCGGTTGGGGCATGGGCGCTCCGTTGCGGAAGCTGCGGGGTTTTGTTATTGTCGTCTGTACAATAACGAGGGGCGCGGGAGGCGTCAACGGGGAGGCCGTGTGGCGTTTGATCGGGGACGGGTGAGCCTGGCCGTGGACTGTGCGGTGTTCGGCTTTGCCGGGGCGGGGTTGCGGGTGCTGGCCGTGCGCCGGCGCGTGCCGCCTTTCGCCGGCCGATGGGCCCTGCCCGGCGGGTTCGTCGAGGCGGGCGAGACGCTGGAGGCGGCGGCGGCGCGCGAACTGGCCGAGGAAACGGGCCTTGGCGCGGCGCATCTGGAGCAGGTCGCCTGCTTCGACGCCGTGGACCGGGACCCGCGCGGCCGGGTGGTCTCCGTGGCCCTGGCCGGGCTCGTGCGGCGCGAGGGCCGGGAGCTTCGGGCCACGGCCGACGCGGCCGCGGCCTCCTGGTGGGCTCTGGCCGACCGGCCGCCCCTGGCTTTCGACCACGAGGCCATCCTGGCCGCCGCCCTGGCCCATGTGCGCGCCTCGCTGTGGCTGCGCCCCCTGGCCCTGGGGCTTTTGGGCGAACGCTTCACCCTGGCCGAGGCCCAGGCGCTGTACGAAGCCGTGGCCGGCGCGCGCTGCGACGTGCGCAACTTCCGCAAGCGCCTGCTGGCCACGGGCATGGTCGAGCCCCTCGAGGCCCGGGAAACGGGCGTGGCCCACCGGGCGGCCCGGTACTACGCCTGCCGCCCTGAGATCGCGGATCCCCTTGACGGAGCCATCCGAAATCCGTAAGTCAGCATATCAGGATATCTTGATATGCTGAAAGACGCATCTTCGACCCTGCCCTGGTTCAAGGCCCTGGCCGACGAGACGCGGCTGCGCTTGCTGCGCATCCTCGCCCGGCACGAGCTGTCCGTGGGCGAGATCGTGGCCGTGCTCGGCATGGGCCAGTCGCGCGTTTCGCGCCACCTGGGCATCCTGGTCGGCTGCGGGCTGCTGGCGAGCCGCCGGGAAGGGGCCTGGACCTTCTACAGCGCCGCCGCCGGCGACGAGCCGGCCGCCTTCCTGGCCGCGCTCGCCCCCTGGCTGGACGCCGCCGGCCCCGAGGCCGACCTCACGGCCGTGGCCGAGGTGCTGCGGCAGCGCCGCCAGGAGACCCGCCGCTTTTTCAACGCCATCGCCCCGGACTGGGCGACGCTTCGCCGCGAGGTGCTGGGCGAGCTCGACCCGGCCGACCTCGTGCGCGAGGTCATGCCGGCCACGGTCGGCCTGGCCGCCGACCTGGGCTGCGGCCCGGGCGACCTGCTGCCGGTGCTGGCCGAGCGC
Organism: Pseudomonadota bacterium; assembly: GCA_023390395.1. Taxonomy (GTDB): domain Bacteria; phylum Desulfobacterota; class Desulfovibrionia; order Desulfovibrionales; family Desulfovibrionaceae; genus Solidesulfovibrio. The sequence goes on from JAEWCY010000256.1 coordinate 13,290, forward strand.
GCCGCCGCGGTCATCGGCGTGGACAGCTCGCCCTCCATGCTCGCCCTGGCCGAGCGGCGCACGGCCGGGCTGCCGGTCGGCGTGCGCATGGGCGAGCTCGAACACCTGCCCATGGCCGACGGCGAGGCGGATTTCCTGGTCGTCTGCCTGACCCTGCACCACCTGCCCGATCCCGCCGCCGCCCTGGCCGAGGCCCGGCGCGTGCTGGCCGACGCCGGGCGGCTGGTGGTCATCGATTTCACCGCCCACGAGGACGAAGCCATGCGCCGGCGCTTCGGCGACCGCTGGCTGGGGTTTTCGCGGGAAAAGCTTTCCGAATGGCTGGACCGGGCCGGGTTTTTCCTGTCCGACTGGTCCGAGCACCCCGTCAACCGGGGGCTGGCGGCGGCGCGCGCCGTGGCCGGGCCCCGTCAACCCTGCGCAGAAAGGAGCCCTTCATGAGCGTCAAGCCGCTTGACCTGACCCTTCCCTACATGGTCGCCGACATGTCCCAGGCCGATTGGGGCCGCAAGGAGATGCAGCTCTCCGAAGGCGAGATGCCGGGACTGATGGCCGTCATCGAGAAGTACGGCCCGAAAAAGCCCCTGGCCGGCCTTCGCGTCACCGGGTCGCTGCACATGACCATCCAGACGGCCATGCTCATCAAGTGCCTCCACGCCCTGGGCGCGGACCTGCGCTGGGCCTCGTGCAACATCTACTCGACCCAGGACCACGCCGCCGCCGCCATCGCCGCGGACGGCCTGGCCGCCGTGTTCGCCTGGAAGGGCGAGACCCTGGAGGACTACTGGTGGTGCACCGAGATGGCGCTCACCTGGCCCGACGGGACCGGCCCGGACCTCATCGTGGACGATGGCGGCGACGCCACCCTTTTCGTGCACCACGGCGTCAAGTGCGCCAAGGACGCCAAGATCCTCGGCGCCCCCACGGACAACAAGGAAATGGCCATCATCATGGACCGCATCAAGGCGGTCGTGGCCGACGACGCCGGCCGGTTCGAGCGCCTGGCCAAAAAGATCCGGGGCGTGTCCGAGGAGACCACCACCGGCGTGCACCGCCTCTACCAGATGATGCAGGCCGGCGAGCTGCTCTTTCCGGCCATAAACGTCAACGACTCGGTCACCAAGTCCAAGTTCGACAACCTCTACGGCTGCCGCGAGTCCCTGGCCGACGGCATCAAAAGGGCCACGGACGTGATGGTGGCCGGCAAGGTCGTGGTCGTGGCCGGCTACGGCGACGTGGGCAAGGGCTGCGCCCAGTCCATGCGCGGCTTCGGCGCGCGGGTGCTGGTCACCGAGATCGACCCCATCTGCGCCCTGCAGGCGGCCATGGAAGGCTACGAGGTCACGACCATGGACGCGGCCTGCGCCCTGGGCGACCTCTTCGTCACGGCCACGGGCTGCTGCGACGTCATCACCGGCGCGCACATGGAGAAGATGAAGGACGGGGCCATCGTGTGCAACATCGGCCACTTCGACTCCGAGATCAACGTGGCCTACCTGGAGACGACGCCCACCTGCACAAAGGACCAGATCAAGCCGCTGGTGGACAAGTGGACCATGGCCTCGGGCAACGCCATCCTGATGCTGGCCGAGGGCCGGCTGGTCAACCTCGGCTGCGCCACCGGCCATCCGAGCTTCGTCATGTCCAACTCCTTCACCAACCAGGCCCTGGCGCAGATCGAGCTGGCCACCAAGACGTACGAGATCGGCGTCTACACCTTGCCCAAGCTCCTGGACGAGGAAGTGGCCCGCCTGCACCTGGCGCGCCTGGGGGCCAAGCTCGAGACCCTGACCCCGGCCCAGGCCGCCTACCTCAACCTCGACGCGTCCGGCCCCTACAAGCCCGACCACTACCGCTACTAGCCGCGCGCCGTTGCGAATGCGGCGGTGTGTTCAAGGGCGGACAGGCGGATGCCTGGTCCTTGAAAAGGCTTGCCGTTTTTCGGGGACGCGACACGAGGTCTTTCGCCTCCACAGCCTGCCGCCGCGTCGTGGGAACCGCGCCCACGACGCGGCGGCTTTTTCCGTCCGCAAGGAGCCGGGCCTGGACGGCGGCACGGGATGCGCCACGCGTGGATGTCGCAAAAGGAGTCTTTTTCGGCCGGGAGACGGACAGATTGGATGGCCGACGGTTACTGAACGAATCCGCGCATACGGCCTGGAAAACTGTTTTATCGCCAAGGATGTTTCCTTGCTGCGTGGGCAATGACGGGAACTCTTCGGAGTTGCACTCATCGCGTGGCCAGGCGTCCGTTGCTGCAAGGAAAGGAGGGCGATGATCGGCAAGGAATGGCGATGAGGGATTGCCGGAACGATGCAGAGGTGAGACCTCGGGAGGATCTTTTTGTATCATTTTTTCCTGATTCTGGTATTGATGTGACAAAATGAAACAGTAATAACAGTCAAGATGGTTGAGTGATGGATTTTTTACGAGGAGGGAAGGGGTGGATTTTTGAGGAATGATTTGCATGCGCCTTCAAATCCGTATATCGAGGGCCGGTAATGCAACATCTTGATTTCCGTACCGCCTGCGTCATTTATTTCAGCAGCCAGGTATGCGTCGCCGTGCTCTTGGGTGTGGCGTTCTCCGAAAAGCGGACGAGGGGGGCGCGACTCTGGATCGCGGGCCTTGTCTCCAATGTGCTGTCCGTGCCTTTTTTCGCTCTTCGCGGCGTGCTGCCCGACCATCTGGCCGTCGTTTCGGCCAATGCCCTGTTCGCCCTGTCCTGGGTCTTCTACCTGGCCTCCTTTGACGCGTTTTTCGGCAACAAGCGTTCGCGCTGGGTCTACGGCGCTCCCGTGGCCCTGGCGGCGTTCGCCGCGCTGACCCTGTTCCCTGCGGTCAAGCCGCGGGCGCTGCTGCTCGGGATGCTCTACGCCGCCCAGACTTGGTGGATCGCCTCCGTGGTCTGGGGACGCCGGCAGGAGTTCAAGACGTACGTCATCCTCATGCTCGCCGTGGGCTACGCGCTGGCCGGCTGTTCCTATCTGCTGCGGGGGGTGGCCGTGTTTTCTTCCTCCCTGGCGATTCCCGATCCCTTCGCCCCGAGCCCGGCCCAGGACGCGGCCATGCTGTTGGCCCTGCCGAGCCTGATGGCCTGCACCCTGGGCTTCGTGCTGCTGCACCGCGACCGCGCCGAGCAGGAGGTCCGCCGCCTGGCCGACTGTGATCCCCTGACCGGCCTGCAAAACCGCCGGGGCTTCGAGGCGGCCTTCGCCAGGGAACTGCGCGGCGCGGCCTGCGCCGGAACCTGGACGAGCCTCGCCCTGGTGGACATCGACCACTTCAAGGCCGTCAACGACCGCCACGGCCACGGTCTGGGCGACGAGGCCCTGCGCCTGTTGTCCCGGATCATCGTCCGGGAGTTGCGCGGCGACGACGTCGTGGCCCGCATCGGCGGCGACGAGTTCTGCGTGCTGCTCCCCGGGGCCGCGCCCGAGCGCGCCGCCGCCGTGGCCGAGCGCCTGCGCCTGGCCGTGGCCGGCCACGACTGGCGCGCCCTGGGCCTGGCCGAGCCCCTGACCGTGACCATCGGCCTGTCCAGTCACCAGGGCGGCGCGGACGACGACGGCGAGGACTTCCTGCGCCTGGCCGACATGGCCCTGCTCGCGGCCAAGAAAATGGCCCGCGACATGGTCCTGCACGCCGACGCCCTGACCGGCCGCCCCGTCGACGCCTGACCATCCCCCGCACGGCGAGCCGCCGTCACCTCGCCGCCTTCCCTGTGGATTCTCCAGCCGCGAAGTCGCGCCGATTTTGCGGCTTCCCTGTGGAAAAGTCCTTGGCTCCGGCCGGGTTGCGCCGCCGTGGCCGGCTCCTTTGCCGTGACCATCACGCGAAGTAAAATTTTCGTGTCTTTTTATAAGGTTGCCGGCGGCGCGACAACTTTGTATCGCGTAAAAACGGAATTGTCCGGTCCGACTGTCGGTCAAGCCGGAAAACCAGCGATTCCGCGGCGTCCGTCCTGGCCCGATTCTTGATGCAGGCGGCCGGGGCGTCACGCCCCCCAGGAAACGCCGTGAACGACCAGACGGAAGAAGGCATCGCCTACCGCGCCATCGGCATCCTGCGTTCGCCCTTTCGCGACATCCAGGGCATGCCCATCCAGCCCGTGGGAGCCCTGGGCGTGGCCGGCCACGTGGAGGTGCACCCGGATTTCGCCGGCGGCCTGCGCGACCTGGAAGGCTTCTCCCACGTCTTCCTCCTTTACCACCTGCACCGGGTGACGGGCTACGACCTCGTCGTGCGGCCTTTCCTCGACAACGCCGACCATGGCATCTTCGCCACCCGCTCGCCCAAGCGCCCCAATCCCATCGGCTTGTCCGTGCTGGAACTGGCCGGCGTCGAGGGGCACGTGGTGCGCCTGCGAAACGTGGACGTCCTCGACGGCACCCCTGTGCTCGACATCAAGCCCTATGTGCCGCATTTTGACGTCTGGCAGGCCGGCCGCATCGGCTGGTTCGACGCCAAGGCCGAAAACGCCGGCAACTACATTTCCGACGACCGGTTTCGGTAGGCGAGCCTGGAACATACGGAAGTATTTTAAGAAAACAGCAAGTCCGCCGTGTTGTAGGCGAATGCGTCCATCCTTCCGGAGGGCGTGACGCGCGGCCGCGCCGGGGAGAAATCGAGCCTTCATGAAATGCGTCACCGTGGCCGGACCGCCCTCGTCCGGCAAGACGTCGATCCTGCTCAAGGCCGCCGCCGTCCTGGCCGGACGCGGCCAGCGCCTGGGCGTGGTCAAGTTCGACTGCCTGGCCAGCCGCGACCGCGAGGCCTTCGCCGCCGCCGGCGTCCCGGCCGTGGTCGGGCTTTCCGGGGCGCTGTGCCCGGACCATTTCTTCGTCTGCAACGCCGCCGACGCCTTCGCCTGGGGCGCGCGCCAGGGACTGTCCATCCTGGCCGTGGAAAGCGCCGGGCTTTGCAACCGCTGCGCCCCCCACATCGAGGGCGTGCTGGCCGTGTGCGTGGTGGACAGCCTCTCCGGCGTGGACACCCCGGCCAAGATCGGCCCCATGCTGCGCCTGGCCGACGTGGTGGCCGTGACCAAGGGCGACGTGGTCTCCCAGGCCGAGCGCGAGGTCTTCGCCTTCCGGGTGCGCCGGGTCAATCCCCGGGCCACGGTGCTTTTCGTCAGCGGCCTCACCGGCCAGGGAGCCGACGCCCTGGCCCACGTCATCGCCGCCGCGCCCGAGACCCCGACCCTCGACGGCGCGACGCTTCGCTTCACCATGCCCGCCGCCGTGTGCTCCTACTGCCTGGGCCAGCGCCGGGTGGGCGCGGACCACCAGATGGGCAACGTGCGCAAGATGGATTTTTCCGAGGTCGCCCCGTGACCGGGGCGAGCCGGGAGATGGCCCGGCCGTTTCGGGAGCTGTGGCGCGAGCTCGGGGCCGGCCGCGACTTCTTCGCCGTCCAGGGCCTGCCCGCGCCCGCGCCCGAGGCCACGCCCGAGGCCTATTTCGCCGGCCTGGGCGAGGCGGTCCTCATCGAGGCCGGCTGCTCCCGGGAAGAGCTGGCCGCCCGTTTCGGGAAGTTCCTGGCCGCCCTTGGCCGCATCGACGCCGCGCCGCCCGTGGTCGCTTCCCTCACCGTGCGCGGCGGCACGGACAAGCGCGGCCGGCCCGAGGCCCTCGACGTCACCCTCGTGCCCGGCGACGTGGTGGCCCTGGTCGGCCCCACGGGCTCGGGCAAGAGCCGGTTTCTCGCCGACGTCGAATGGCTGGCCGACGCCGACACCCCCACCGGCCGGCGCGTGCTCCTGGACGGCGCGCCCGCCGACGCCGCCCGCCGCCTGTCGCTGTCCGGCCGGTTGGTGGCCCAGCTCTCCCAGAACATGCATTTCGTCATGGACATGGCCGTGGGGCCGTTTCTGCGCGCCCACGCCGAGAGCCGTCTGCTGGCCGATCCCGACGCGGCCGCCGCCGAGGTGACGGCGCTGGCCAACGAGCTGGCCGGCGAGCCCTTCGACGCCGCCACGCCCCTGACCGCCCTGTCCGGCGGCCAGAGCCGGGCGCTCATGATCGCCGACGTGGCCCGCCTGTGCGCCTCGCCCGTGGTGCTCGTGGACGAGATCGAAAACGCCGGCATCGACCGTCGCCGGGCCATCTCGCTTTTGACCGGCAGCGGCAAGATCGTGCTCGTGGCCACCCACGACCCGCTGCTGGCCCTGCTCGCCTCGCGCCGCCTGGTTTTTTCCGGCGGAGCCGTGGCCCACACCCTCGAAACTTCGCCGGCCGAGCGCCGGGCCCTCGCGGAGCTGGCCGCCCTGGACGCCGTCCTCACCCGGGCCAGAGAGGACCTGCGCCTGGGACGCACGGTCGCCGCGCAAAAGGAGGCGCAGTGATGGAACAAGGCGCTCTCGACTGGCCGGTCACCCGGTTTTTGGCCCGCCATTCCGCCGCCCGCGACGCCCTGGCCGGCTTGGGCGTCGCCGCCGTGGCCGACGCCGAATTCCTGGCCTCGGCCGCGCCGTTTCTGACCATGGCCACGCTGCTTTCCCTGCACGGCCTGACCCCGGCCGCCCTCGACCGGGCTATGGCCGGGGCCGGGCCCGCCGCCGGCATGGTGCCGCTTTTTTGCGACGGCTACCGCGCCGACGGAACCGGGCCGCGTATGTTCTTGAGCCTGCCCTGTCCCCTCAAGGCCCCCATGGGCATCGCCCTGGAAAACCTCAAGGAACGCCTGGGGCCGGACTTCCCCTGGCCGCGCATCTTCATGGACAGCTGCGGCAAGCACACCCTCAACGACTTGGCCTCGGGGCTTAAGAGCGCCGCGGAAGTGCCGGACCTCATCGTTTCCGCCGGCCTCAACGGCTTCCTGTCCAAAAGTTTCCGCGACCGTTTCGCCGACGGCGGCCTGCTGGCCAAACTGCCCCAGGAGATGCACCCGGCCCTGGCCGGCGCGGGCCTGGCCGACCCGCGCGGCGTGTGCCGCGTCTACGGCGTCAACCCGCTGGTCATCGCCGTGGTCGTCTCGCGCCTGGGCGGGCTGCCCGTGCCGCGCTCCTTCGACGACCTGCTCGATCCGGCCTACGCCGGCAAGATCGGCCTGTGCGGACCGCCGGAAACCGCCGGCGACTCCACGCTGCTCCTCAACATCCGCTTGCGCCGCGGTCCCGAGGCCGTGGCCGCCCTGGGCCGGGCCATGGTCTGCGACACCCACCCGTCCCAGATCTTCCGCCCCGCTCCGGGGACCAATCCGCCGCCCATCGGCGTCATGCCCTACTTCTTCGCCTCCGCCGCCCCGCGCCGCGACGACGTGCGCCTCGTCTGGCCCGAGGAGGGCGGCCTCGTCTCGCCGCTGTTCGTCATGGTCAAGGAAAAGGCCCTGCCCACCCTCGGCCCTCTGGTGGATTTCTTTACCGGCCCGGAGACCGCCGCCATCAGCGCCGGGGCGCTCATCCCGCCCACCTGCCCGGACGCGCCTTCGGGCCTGCCCCAGGGGGCCAAGGTCGGCTTCATCGGCTGGGACGTGCTCGAAGCCAACGACCTGGGCGCCCTCATCGCCGAAGCCGGCGCGATCTTCGCCAACGCCTACTACGCCTCGCACTGACGGGGCGTTGCCCCGAACCCCACCAGGGCGTTGCCCTGGACCCACCGGGGGGCATGATGCCCCCCGGACCCCCTCGCCTGCGTAGGCGGGCGGGGTTGGCTGCGGTCACCGGGAGGTCGGTCGCGTGGTGGGCCGAAGATGGGGGCGGAATTTCGCCTGCCGATGCCGCCGCTTCGCGGCAGGCTCGGCA
>JAEWCY010000276.1 GCA_023390395.1 Pseudomonadota bacterium
CGACGGGGCAGTCCGCGGCGCATATCCGCCAGAGCCTCCCGGCACGCCGCGGCGTGGTCCTCCCGAGTAACCGGACGGGCCGGAGGGACCGGAAGTACCGGGCGCGCCCGAGGGCGCGGCAGGCCCCGCGCCCTGCGGCGGCATGGCGCAGGTGGCGAGATTTTGCAGGGGCAGCAGGCGCGGCAGGTAGGCGAGGTTTAAGAGCATGAGCTCCAGGGACAGGGCCGGCTCCAGGCTCGTGAGCACCCTTCGCTGGCCCTCCAGGGTCATCTGCCAGCAGGCGTGGATGTGGGCCGGGTCGAAGCGGCCGGCCCAGTCGAGCCACAGGCCCGTTTCCTCGGCCGGCAGGTCGACCACGGCCAGGCCCTTCTCGCCGGCCTGGCGCAGCAGGAACAGGTTGCGCCACATGCCGGCCAGCTCGCGCAGGAAAAAGCCGATGTCCAGGCCCTTGTCCAGGACCTGGCGCAGCACGTCCACCACGGCCGGGCCGTCCTGGGCGTGGATGGCCTCGATGAGGCCGAAAAAGACATCCTGGCCGGCCAGGCCCAGGACGTTGCGGGCGTCGGCCTCGGTGAGGCCCTCGCCGCCCAGGGCCAAAACCTGGGCCAAAAGGGACATGGAGTCGCGCACGCTGCCCGCGCCGCGCCGGGCGATGAGCTTGACCGCGCTCGGCTCGAAGACGAGGTTCTCGCGCGAAAGCACCCCGGTCAGATGGGCTTCCAGTTCGGGCTGGGCCAGGCGTTTGAAGAGGTAGTGCTGGCAGCGGCTGATGATGGTGGCCGGAAACTTGTGGGCCTCGGTGGTGGCCAGGATGAAGGTGACGCGGGCCGGCGGCTCCTCCAGGGTCTTGAGCAGGGCGTTGAAGGCCGCCGTGGAGAGCATGTGGGCTTCGTCGATGATGAAGACCTTGTAGCGGCTGTTGAGCGGCGCGTAGCCCACGTCCTCCTTGAGCCGCCTGGCGTCCTCGACCTTGCCGTGGGTGGCGGCGTCGATCTCGATGACGTCGGGCGAGACCCCGGCGGTGATCTGCCGGCACTGGGAACACACGTTGCAGGGCTCGGCCGTGGGCGCGGTCTCGCAGTTGACGGCCTTGGCCAGGATGCGGGCGAGCGTGGTCTTGCCCACGCCCCGGGTGCCGCTGAAAAGGTAGGCCGGCGCGATCTTGTCCTCGGCCGCCGCCCGGGACAGGATGCGCTTGACGGCCTCCTGGCCGGCCACGTCGGCGAAGCGCTGGGGCCGGTATTTGGCGGTAAGGCTGGTGGTGCTCATACGCGGTGTCCGGGCGGCCCCGCTCCGGCCGAGAGGGCCGCCCGGGGATTGTTACAGGCTGTAGCGGTGCAGCCAGCCGGCGTATTTCGGGTTTTCGCCCTTGACGACCTTGAAGAAGGCCTTCTGGAGCGCCTTGGCCACCGGTCCGGCATGGCCTTCGCCGATGACGCGGCGGTCCAGGGCGCGGATCGGGGTCAGTTCGGCGGCCGTGCCCGTGAAAAACGCCTCGTCGGCCACGTAGACCTCGTCGCGGGTGAAGAACTGCTCCACCACCTCGTACCCCATCTCCTTTGCCAAAGCGATGACGCTGTCGCGGGTGATGCCGGCGAGCACCGTGGTCAGGGGCGGGGTCTTGATCACGCCGTTTTTCACGATGTAGATGTTTTCTCCCGACCCCTCGGCCACGTAGCCGGAGGCGTCGAGCATCATGGCCTCGTCGTAGCCGTCGGCCAGGGCTTCGGTCTTGGCCAGCACGGAGTTGACGTAATTGCCGGCCGACTTGGCCTTGCTCATCATCGAATTGACATGGAAGCGGGTGTAGCTCGAGGTGCGGATGCTGATGCCCTTTTCCAGCGCCTCGGCGCCGAGGTAGGCGCCCCACGGCCACACGGCGATGGCCACGCGGATGGGGTTGTCGGCGGGATTGACGCCCATGGAGCCGGAGCCCACGAACACCAGCGGCCGGATGTAGCCGGCGGGCATCTTGTTGGCTTGGAGCGTTTCCACGCAAGCGTCCGCAACCTGCTGTTGCGTGAAGGGAATGGCGAGGCCCAGGATCTTCGCGGAACCGAACAGCCGGTCCACATGCTCCTTGAGCCGAAAGACGGCCGAGGAGCCGTCGACGCACTCGTATGCCCGGATGCCCTCGAACACGGCGTACCCGTAATGCAGACCGTGGGTCAGGACATGCACATTGGCCTGATCCCAAGGCGTGAGCGCACCATCCATCCAGATAAAGTCAGTACGTAACCCCATCTTCCTTCCCCCGTTACTTATAACCGCGATCGGACCCATCCCGGCGGCGGCGTTGTGTCGTACGTGCGTGACGTTTGGAACGTAAACGCAGCAGTGTAGGCGCTTCGGGGATGACGGTCAAGATGCCCGGACGAAACACCGTGGCAGGCCGCACCGCGGATCAGGCCGAAATCGCCGGCCGGCCCGAGCCGCCCAGCTCCTCGATGAGTTCCCCCAGCTCCCGGGTCTGGCCGGCCAGCCCGGCCACGGTCCGGGTGGAAAGCTCCATGGAGCGGGCCGTGTCCTCGGACAGCCGGTTCACGGCGGCGACCGAGCCCTCGATGGCCTCGGCCGCGGCCGACTGCTGCTGGGAAGCGGCGGCGATGGACCGGACCTGGTCCGCGGCCGCCTCGATGAGGGAGACGATGGCGGCAAGGGCGCGGCCGGATTCGTCGGCCAGGGCGGTGGCGGATTCGATGACGTCCACGGCCTCGCGCACGCCCACGGCGCTTTGGCGCGTGCCCTCCTGGACGTCGCCGATGGCCCCGGCCACCTCGGAGGTGGCGGACATGGTCTTTTCGGCGAGCTTTCTGACCTCGTCGGCCACCACGGCGAAGCCCCGGCCGGCCTCGCCGGCCCGGGCCGCCTCGATGGCGGCGTTTAAGGCCAACAGATTGGTCTGGTCGGCGATGTCCGTGATGACGCCGAGGATGCGGCCGATGCCGTCGGCCTTGCCGCCCAAGGCGGCCATGTCGTCGCTTAAGCGCATGGCCTTGTCCCGGGCCTGGCCGATGCCGGCCACGGCCCGGCGCACCACATCCGCTCCGGAGACGGCGCGCTCCCGGGCGGCGGCGGCCGTTTCCGAGGCCGTGGCGGCGTTTTGGGCCACATCCAGGACCGTGGCCCGCATCTGGCCCATGGAGGTCACGGTCTCGGCCAGGCGCGAGGACTGCTCGTCCGCGTCCCGGGCGGCCTGCTCGGCCCGGGAGGTCAGCTCGCCGGCGGCCCCGGTCAGGGCCTCGACCACGACCGTGAGGCGCGTGGCGGCGTGGAGCATGCCCTCCTGCCGGGCCGATTCGGCGGCCTGCCGGTGCTCCTCGGCCTGGGCCTGGGCCTGGCGGGCCTTTTGGGCCTCGGCCGCGGCCTCCTCGCCGCGCTTCTCGACGGCGGCGATGTTCTCCTTGAGCGCAGCCAGCATCTTGCGCAACGCATCGGCCAGTTCGCCGATCTCGTCGCGGCTTTTGACGTCGAGGCTGGCCTGCATGTCCCCGTCGGCCACGGCCCTGGCGAAGGCCACGCCCCGGCGCAGGGGCCGCACGATGGACAGGGCCACGGCCGTGCCGAGTCCCAGGGACACGAGCAGGCAGATCCCGGCGGCCGCGACCAGGGTCAGGCCGCGCCTGTCGGCCTGCGCCCGGGCGTCGGCGGCCAGGGCCTCGGCCTGGGCCCGGCTCTCTTCCAACAGGAAATTCACGGCGGCCGTGGCCGCGCGCAGGGAAATCATGGAGGTGCCGATAGACAGGGTCAGGGCGTTGCTGCGCTTGTTCTGGGAAACGAATTCCAGCACCTTGGCGTTGGTCTTGCGCCAGTCCTCCAGGGCGGCGTTGAACTTTCGCCACTGCCCGGCTTCCTCGTCGCCGGCGAAGCGCCCTTCCACCATGCTCCGCCCCTGGTCCACCAGGGCCAGGCCCTTTTCCAGGTTCTCGCGCTGGCGCTCGAACTCCTTGGAACTGGCCAGCTCCGGCACGAGGATGGTGCGTTCGGCCGACTGGGCGGCGAGCAGGCCCTCCTTGACCATGCCGAGGCCGGCCACCCGGGGCAGCGTGGCCCCGGCCACCTCGGCGGCGGCCGCGCCCGTGTCGCGCAGGCCCCGGTAGCCCACCACGGCGATGAGGATGGCGACAAGAGAGGCGACGCACACGGAAGCGAACAGCTTCACGCCGACCTTGAGACTGGGCATGGCACGACTCCTTGCTGACGTCGCGACGGCGGGCCGACTTGCTGCCTTCTGCCCGCCGCGTCCTTGCCCGGCGTTTTTCACCGGGAAAGGCGCGATGTCAAACCCTATAAGGAACATCCGGCGGGGAAAAACGGAAATGGCCAGCAATACGGGAAATCACAAATGACGCAATGGCCGTGACATCGCCTCGTCCGGGCGTCACTGCGGGGGCAATTCCGCGACGTCCTCGCCGCGCAGACGGGACTCGAGATAGGCCATGAAGGTCTTTCCTTCGGGAAAATCGGCGTTGAGCCGCAGGGCGCGGGCCAGCATCATCCTGGCGCTTTTCAAACGCCCCTTCTCGTACTGGGTCCGTGCGACGTTGTAGAGGAGGTGCTCGTCGGTGCGGCACAGGCGGTAAGCCCGGGCGTAATAGCGCATGGCCTCGTCGAACATGCCGAGCTTGCGCATCTGGATGCCGAAGTCGTTGAAGAGGTGCTTGTGCTCCTCGGTAAAGGCCGCCTCGATGCGCATGATCTTGCGGAACACGATGTCCGCGCTGTGCTTTTCCTGGCGCTCCAGATAGGTCAGACCCAGGCCGAACGTCGCCTTGACGTGGTCCTCGTCCAGGCGCAGCACGTTTTGGTATTCGAACTCGGCGGCGAAAAGCTCCCGGTTGGCCCGGTGCCTGTCGGCCACGGCCAGGGCGTCGTCGAGTCGGCGCATCACCGGCATCACCTTGTTGATGTAGATGCCGGGCTCGGGCACGTATTCGGCGAAGAGCTTCTCCTTTTGCAGAAACCGCTTCTGGCCGGTGGGGATGAAGTTGCGGCTTAAGCGCCACACGGCCACCCGGCCGTCCTCCTGCTCCTCGGCGTACACGAACAGGCGCTGGGAAACCCGGCCGAGGCTGTGCTTGCCGAGGAACTGCTGGGCGTCGGTGGAGAACACGCCCTTGACGGGCCTGATCCCGGAGGAAGATTTGTTATGCGGCGTGGCGTGCGGTGCCATGGAACACCATTGTCGTCTTCCGACCTAGATAGCGACTGGGCGCGCTCAGGGCAAGACGGAACGGGAAAAGAGATGCCAAAGGAAGCGCCGGCGCGTGTTGACAGGCTTTTTCCCGGCCGCGTATGCTGACGGTCGCCGCGGCGACAGGCCCGCCGCTCCTCGCGGCCGGCCCCCGGCGGCCAGCCCGGGAATGACGCCCCATGCACATCGACGAATACCCCATCCTGATCGAACAGCTCTGCCCGGGGCTTTTCATCCGCATCGACGAGCCGGGGCTGCGCCATCCCTTCCCCCCCAAAGGCTTCAAGCTCGCAAGCGACGCCGACGTGGCCAAGGTCGTCGCCCTCGGCCTCTCCCACGTCCTTTGCCTGCCGGAGAAATGCGACCGCCTGCCCATCTCCCTGGAGGAGATCGACGGCACGGGCGGCAAACGCCAGAAAGGGCCGTGGAGCACGGCCAAGACGCCGGTCTCGGCCGAACTGTCGTCGCTCAAGCGCGAGACCATCGAGCGCAACAAGGACCGCCTGGAGCGCTTCGCCGCCTGCGAACGCCGCTACGAGAAGGCCATGGACCAGGTGGTCGAGGCCATCAAGAAGGTCTCCTCGCCGAGCCCCGAAGTTCTCGAGGCGGCCGGCGAGGTGGTCGGCCCCATGGCCGAGACCTTCCTGTCCGACCTCGACGTGCTCATCAACGTCATGACCGCCAAGATGCGGGAGGAGGCCAGGCACTATCACGCCCTCAACGTGGCCGTGCTCTCCATGATGCTGGCCAAGGAGATGGGGCTGCAAAAGTCCGACATCGAGGAGGTCGGCCTGGGGTCGCTGTTTCACGACGTGGGCAAGGGACGCGTGCCCATCCAGCGGTTCACCAAGGGCAACATGGTGACCATGAACAAGGTGCTCAAGGAGTACTACATGGAGCACCCCAAGATCGGCGCGCGCATGCTCTCCGCAGTGCCCGGCTTTCCCCCGGCCGCCCAGGCGCTGGTCCTGCAGCACCACGAATACATCGACGGCTCGGGCTTTCCCGGCCGCCTCAAGGGCGAGGCCATCACCCTCGGCGGGCGCATCGCCGCCGTGGCCAACCTCTACGACCGCGTGCTCAATCCCAAGGAAGGGGCCGAGCCTCCCACCCCCCACGAGGCCATGAAGGCGCTCTACAAACGCCGGGCGCTGTTCGACCCCAAGGCCGCGACCATGTTCATCCGCAAGCTCGGCGTCTATCCGCCGGGCTCCCTGGTGGCGCTGTCCAACGGCATGCAGGGCATGGTGGTCTCGGCCAACCTGCGAGACTCCATGCGCCCGAGCGTCAAGGTCCACCACCCGGACATCCCCAAGCGCGAGGCGCTCATCATCGACCTGTGCATCGAGACGGAACTGACCGTGGCCAAGGCGCTGCGGCCCTCGGAACTGGCCCCGGAGGTGCTCCAGTACCTGAACCCCGGCAAGCAGGTCGCCTACTATGTCGACGTCGCGCCCAGGCCCTGACCTCCGCGCCGCGCCGCGCCCCTTGGAGAAGGCGAACGCATTCTTCGAGGGCAAGACCAGCGCTTCGACCCTGTCGCCTTTGACATTCTTCCCCGGGACCTTCCGGGTCCAAGCACGGGGAAACGCCCGAGGACTGCCGTGAAGCGGCCGGGCTCTCCGGCCCGGGCCATCATGCGGACCCTGCGCACGGGGCTGTCCCAGCCGCCCGGGTCCGACCTCACGCCCCTGATCCCCCTGGCCAGGCAGACCCTGGCCTTCATCGACCGGGGCGCGGCCGACGACCCGGCCACGGCCGGCGAGGCGTCCGAGCTGGCCTTCCTCCTGGCCGCCCTGCTCGAGGCCGGTGACGAGGCCTTCGCCCGCCAGGCCTTCGGCCTGCTCTTCCGCCTGGGCGTCGAGGGCGAGGTCCTGTCGGTCATCCACCTGGAAAAAATGCCCGAGGACCAGGCGTTAAGCCTCCTCGGCTGCCTCAAGGACGAAGAAAAGCTCCTTTTCGTCAACGCCTTCTTCCGCCGCCCGAGGCCCTCGCGCCCCAGGACCGCCGCCTTCGGCCTGTCGGTCCTGGCCGACCTGGTGGAGCGCATGCCGGACGAACTGCTCATTCTCCTCGACCTGCTCGCCAACCGTCACGAATATCCGGCCCTGCCCGTACGCAACGCCCTGGTGCGCGGCCGGCTCGGCATGTGGCTGCACCAGCTCCTCCAGATGGACCTGTCCGCCGAGCAGACCCGCTACATGGCCCGGGTGGTCGGCCGCCTGCGCGAGCCCACCCTCGTCCAGCAACTGGCCGGACGCCTGGGCGAGATGGACGAAATTTCGGCCGAGACCGTGTGCCGCGCCCTGGCCGAGACCCCGGGCCTGGACCCGGCCGTGGTCGCCGGCCCGGTGGAGGCCCTGTGCGGCGCGGCCGATCCGTCCCTGGCCGCCGCTGCCCTGGGAGCCCTGGCGCGTTGCGACGAGGCCCGGGCGGCCACGGCCGCGGCCGGCCTCCTGGCCGCCAGCCCAGACC
>JAEWCY010000281.1 GCA_023390395.1 Pseudomonadota bacterium
CCCCCCCCGCCCCCAACCCCCCGGGCCCCCCCCCCCCGCCGGGGTCGCGCCGAGCGCGCCAAAAAGCGGGAGCGGTCCTCTCCCTCAGATGCCCTCGCCGAAGCCGAAGAACTCTCGGGCCGCCAGACGCCGCCGCCGCTCCAGGCGGTAGCGGTCGTTGATGCGCCGGCGCAGCTCCTGGAAGCGCGGCGCGCCGTAGAGGTCGTCGCGGACGGCCGGGCGTTCGGCCGGAGTCGCCTCGTCGCACACCAGCGGCCCCGGGGCCGGGGAGAGCCCGATGACCCGGCCGGCCAGGAGCAGGGCCTCGTCCAGGTCCTCGGTGGCCAGGAGCACGGTCCGGCGGGGCGCGTCGCCGGCGAGGAGCCGGGGCAAAAGCTCCTCCAGGCCGGCCCGCTCCCCGGGGTCCAGCGCGCCCAGGGGATCGTCGAGGAGCAACAACGGCGACTCCTGAGCCAGGGCCCGGGCCAGGCTCGCCCGCAGCCGGCCGCCGCGCGAAAGTTCCAGGGGACGCCGGTTGAGGGCGTCGCCGAGCCCGGCCAGGGCCAGGCAGGCCTCGGCCCGCTCCCGGCACCAGGCCGCCGGCCGGTCCGGCCGCACCGCCTCCACGGCCATGAGCACGTTTTCCAGCAGCCCGAGCCAGGGGAAAAGCCCGTTGTCGCGAAGGACCAGCCCCCGTTCCAGGTCCTGGCCGGCCACGGGCCGGCCGTCCCAGGACACCCGGCCGAAGGCGGGAATCTCCAGGCCCGCGACCAGCCGCAGCAACGCGGACTTGCCGCAGCCCGGCGGCCCGTAAAGCCCCACGCGCTCGCCGGGGGCGACGGAAAAGCGCAGGTCCTCGAACACCGTGCGGCCGTCGCGGACGTAGCGCAGGTCGCTGACGGCCAGGCCCCGTTTCTCACCCCGGGAAGCGTCGGCGGACATGGCGGCCTCCTTTGCGCGCCGGGCTTGGCCCGACGCTTTACATCATTTATTTGGTCAAATTAGTGATAGTAGAAAACCCGTTTCACCGTCAAGCGACCCGCGCCCGTCGCGAGAAGCGGCGACTGCCACCGCAGACCAGACACGGAGCCTCCCTGCCGCGGCCGCTCACACGCCGCCTGCCGGGCTTGGCCAGGACAATCCCAAGGACACAGGCGGGAAAAGTCTCGACAGGGCCGGGGGAATTCCTTATTCATTCATTAACACGATCGATTTGATGAACATAAAACCGAAAAACGCCACGCCGGAACCGGCGCAAAACGGAGGGAAACGCCATGTCCCGCACATTTTCCGACGCTTCGCAGTCCATCGGCAAAACGCCCCTGGTGCGCCTCAACCGCCTGCCCGCCGGCAAGGGAGCCGTGGTGCTGGCCAAGATCGAGGGCCGCAACCCGGCCTATTCCGTCAAGGACCGCATCGGCGCGGCCATGATCGAGGACGCCGAGAGGAGCGGGGCGCTGCGCCCCGGCATGGAGATCGTCGAACCCACCAGCGGCAACACCGGCATCGCCCTGGCCTTCGTGGCCGCGGCCAAGGGCTATCCCCTCGTCCTGACCATGCCCGAGACCATGAGCCTCGAGCGGCGGCGGGTGCTGGCCTTCCTCGGGGCCAGGCTGGTGCTCACCCCGGGCGCGGAAGGCATGGCCGGGGCGGTGCGCCGGGCCGAGGCCCTGGCCGCCGAGGGCGGACGCTTCCTGCCCCAGCAGTTCAAGAACCCGGCCAACCCGGCCGTGCACGAGCGCACCACCGGCCCCGAGATCTGGGACGCCACGGACGGCGGCGTGGACGTGGTGGTCAGCGGCGTGGGCACGGGCGGCACCATCACCGGCGTGTCGCGCTACCTGAAAAGCACGCGCGGCAAGGCCGTCGAAAGCGTGGCCGTGGAGCCGGCGGCCAGCCCGGTCATCAGCCAGACCCTGGCCGGCGAGAAGCCGGTTCCCGGGCCGCACAAGATCCAGGGCATCGGGGCCGGGTTCATCCCGGACACCCTGGACCTGGGGCTTCTCGACCGGGTGGAGCGGGTGGAAAACGACGAGGCCCTGGAGACCGCCCGGCGGCTGGCCCGGGAGGAAGGCATCCTGGCCGGCATCTCCTCGGGCGCGGCCGTGGCCGCCGCCCTGCGCCTGGCCGGGCTGGAAAGCCACGCCGGCAAGACCATCGTGGCCATCCTGCCGGACGCGGCCGAGCGCTACCTGTCCACGGCGCTTTTCGAGGGAGTGGGGGACAGTTAAGTCCGGCGCGGCTCCATGCATCGGGCGGACGGGACGCGAGGGGGCGGGGCGCGCGGCGGGCGCGCCCCGCTTCGTCGGCGGCCGCGCCGTGCTCCGGCGCCTCGTCGACCGTCTTGATGCTCCCCGCCGCGAAAACCCCGTGCCTCTCCTCGCCTCCACGTGAAATCCGCCTGCCCGCCGCCTCTTTGCTGTTGACTCGATTTCCGGGCCGGTCGATAGTGTTGAGGATGCGGCCTTCCACACCTTTTCCCTTCCGTCCGGCCAAGCACAGAGGCGCGGCATGATGCGGCTTCCAGGCTCGATCCGCCTCAATCTCATTTTGGTCGTCCTGGCCGGCGTCCTTCCCGTGCTGGCCATGGTCCTCGGATCGGGCTGGGAACGCAGGAACCATGTGATCGAGGACGCGGCCCTGACGACCCAGCGCCTGGCCGACGTCCTCGCCTTGCAGCAGGAGGCCGAGACGGCCCGGCTGCAAACCGTCCTGGCCGCCCTGGCCCAGGAGAAGGCCGTGCTTGCCCGCGACGCCGAAGCCTGCGACCGCCTGTTCCGCAGCGCCTTGGCCGCCAACCCCGGCTACGCCAACTTCGTGCTGGCCGCGCCCGACGGCGAAGCCCTGGCTTCGGCCCTGCCCTTTTCGCGCCAGACCCTGGCCGACCGGAAGGAATTCCAGGAGGCCCTGCGTCACGGAACGTTCAGCGTGGGCGAGTACACCATCGGCAAGGTCAGCGGGATGCAGATCCTGCCCTTCGCCCTTCCCGTGCACGACGCCGCCGGCGCGATCACGGGCGTGCTCGTGGCCACCGTGCGGCTGCGGGACATCTCCAAGCTCATCGAGCGCACGCTGCTGCCGCCCGGCTCCTTCGTCGCCATGGCCGATCACGACGGCCGCCGGCTGTACCGCTCTCCCCCCCTGGAGGGGGCCAGAATCGGCGGCCCCATCGCGCCGGGCGTCTGGGGGGCCATCCAGGCCGCCGGGAGCCAGGCCCTTTTCACCGAGACCGGGACGGACGGCGTGCGCCGCATTTACGCCCTGAAGCGGGTGTCCCTCACCGGCGCGACGCCCTACCTCAACATCTTCGTGGGCATTCCCGAGGAAGTTGCCCTGGCCCGGGCCGACGCGGTCACGCGACGCCACCTGACCTGGCTGGGGGCCTCCCTGCTGCTCTCCCTGGGCCTGGCCTGGATCGTGGGCAAGTACGGCATCCACGCCCGGCTGCAGAAGATGGCCCTCACGGCCCGTCGCATCGGCGAAGGCGACCTTTCGGCCCGCTCCGGCCTCACCGAGACGAGCGGCTCCCTGGGGCTGCTCGCCCGGTCCATGGACAGGATGGCCCAGCGCCTCGAAGCCGAGCGCGACGCCCTGGTCCGGGCCAGGGACGCCAGGGATTTGGAGGCCAGGCGGCGCGTCGCCCTCATGGACGCCAGCGGCGACGGCATCGCGATCATCGACGACGAACACCGGGTGGTCGAGGCCAACCGCCGTTTCGCGGAAATGCTCGGCCGCGACCCGTCGGAGGTGGTGGGGCTGCCCACCTGGGACTACGAAGCGACGATGTCCGAGGCCGACATCCGCAGGGATTTCCAGCGGCCGACGCGGATCAAGAAAACGTTCGAGACGCGCCACCGGCGCAAGGACGGCACGACCTTCCCGGTGGAAGTCAGCGCCCACGGCAACGCGGTCTTCGGCGAGCAGTACTTCTTCGCCGTGGTCCGCGACATCACCGAGCGCAAGCAGGCCGAGCGGGCGCTTCGGGAAAGCGAGGAACGCTACCGCGCCCTGTTCGAGAACTCCCTGGACGCCATCGCCGTGCAAGAGGGCCTTCCTCCCCGCTTCACCTGGGTCAACCCGGCCTTTTGCGCGCTCTTCGGCCTGACGGCCGAAGAGGCCTACGACCTGACCGACGAAGGCATCTGGGCCATGGTCCATCCCGACGACCGGGACATGGTGCGCCAAAGCCTGCTGGATCGCCTGGCCGGACGGCGCGACAGCGTGCGGCACCGTTTCCGCGTCGCCAGGAAGGACGGCGAGCCGCGCTGGGTGGACGTGACCGGCCGCCGCCTCGGCGGAGAGGACAAGGCCATGAACATGTCCATCTACCGCGACGCGACCGAGGAGGAGCGCCGACGGGCGCTGCTGGCCCAGGCCAAGGCCGAGGCCGAGGCGGCCAGCCGGGCGAAGAACGAATTTTTGGCCAACATGAGCCACGAGCTGCGCACGCCCTTAAACGGCATCCTGGGCATGCTCCAACTGCTCCAGGGCACGGGCCTCGACGAGGAGCAGGCCGGCTACGCCCAGTTGGCCGTCCAGTCCGGCCGGCGGCTCACGAGGCTGCTCTCCGACCTCCTGGACATCTCCCGGATCGAGTCCGGCAAGCTGTCCATCGTCAACCAGCGCTTCGACCTCCGACGCGCCGTGGACGAGGTCCGCGAGCTGTTCCTCCCTGCCGCCAGACAGGCCGGGATCGACTGCACCATGGACGTCGCCCCGCGCCTCCCGGCCGTCGTGACCGGCGACGCCGCCCGCCTCCAGCAGGTCCTGACGAACCTTGTGGGCAACGCCCTCAAATTCACCAGGGAAGGAAGCGTCGCCATCGAACTCCACCCCTTGCCCGCAGCCCGCGAAGACCAGGCCAGGGTGCTTTTTTCCGTCGCCGACACCGGGCAGGGCATGACCGACGAGGTGCTCGCGCGCGTCTTCGAGCCTTTCACCCAAGGCAGCCAGGGCTACAGCCGTGCCTATCAGGGGGCGGGGCTGGGGCTCTCCATCTGCAAGCGGCTCGTGTCCCTCATGGGGGGAAGCATCGCTGTGGAGAGCGAGGAAGGCGCGGGGACCTCCGTCCATTTCTGCCTGACCTTCGGCCGGCCGGAGGCGCCGGACGACGTGGGGGCTGCCGCCCCACCGCCGGGCGCGCCCACGAAAAACCGCAATATCCTCCTGGTCGAGGACGACGCCCTCACCCGCCTGGCCGTGCGGCGGCTGCTCGAAAAAAAAGGCCATGCCGTGGCTCTGGCCGGCGACGGCAAGGCGGCCGTCGCAGCCCTGTCCCGGGAGGCCTTCGACCTGGTGCTCATGGACATCCAGATGCCCGTCATGGACGGCGTGGAAGCCACCCGGCGCATCCGGGCCGGCGAGGCCGGACCCGAGGCGGCCGGGGTGCGCATCGTCGCCATGACGGCCTACGCCATGGCCGGCGACAAGGAGAAGTTCCTGCTGGCCGGCATGGACGACTACGTGGCCAAACCCCTGGACATCGACGTCCTGCTGGCCGTGATCGACCGGGCCGGGCGACGCAGCCGGAACGCCTCCGCCGGCGACGACCAGACTCCCCCGGCCGCCCCGGCCTGACGCGCGGCCGGCTCCCCGGACTAGATGCCGCCGCCGTCGATGAGCGGCACGCCCACGGGCCGGTGCTGGGCGATGTGGGCCCCGGGCGGCACGTCGCGCGTCACCCAGACGTTGCCGCCGATGACCGCGCCCTTGCCCACGGTGATGCGTCCGAGCACGGTGGCCCCGGAATAGACCACCACGTCGTCCTCCACCACGGGATGGCGCGGGATGCCCTTGACGAGCCGGCCCTCGCCGTCCTTGGGGAAGCTTTTCGCCCCCAGCGTCACCCCCTGGTACAGACGCACGTTTTCGCCGATGACGCAGGTCTCGCCGATGACCGTGCCCGTGCCGTGGTCGATGAAGAACCGTCGGCCGATGGCCGCGCCCGGGTGGATGTCGATGCCGGTCTTGGCGTGGGCCATCTCGGTGAGGATGCGCGGAATGAGGTCCACGCCGAGGACGAAAAGTTCGTGGGCCACCCGGTAGTGGGTCAGGGCGATGAGGCTGGGGAAGCAGAAGATGGCCTCGCCGGGACTGCGGGAGGACGGGTCGCCCTCGTAGGCGGCCTGGGCGTCCTCGGCCAGCAGGTCGCGGATGCGCGGCAGGGATTGCATAAAGGCGTCGGTCAGCCGCCTGGCCCGGGCGTCGCAGTCCTGGCGTCCCCCGCCCGCGTCCAGGCCGCAGAAGAAGCAGTAGCCCCGGCGGATCTGGTCGGTCAGCAGCCGGCCGGCCTCGAAAAGGTTGGCCCCGACATGGTAGGGCATGCTTTCCGGCGTCACGCCGGAATCGCCGAAATAGCCCGGAAACAGCACGGCCCGCAGCCGGTCCATGCATTCGGACAGGGCCGGCACGGACGGCATGGGTTCGTCGTGCAGGGGGCGGTGGAAGACCTTTTCGTAGGAACCCGGCTCGCACAGCCTCCGGGTGACCTCGGACAGGACGTCCCGGCCCTCGTCGGGCCTTTGGGGCGGCATAGTCATGGCGTTGTCCTTTTGATCGGCGGGGGGGCGGCTCAGGCCGCCCGGGTCTTGCGTCCTTCCCGCCGTCCGGTGCGTTCCTTGATGCACTGGGCCACGATGGAAATGGCGATCTCGGCCGGGCTGTCCCCGCCGATGGGCAGGCCGACGGGCGCGTGGACGACGGCCAGGCGCTCCCGCGGCACGCCGCGCTCGCGCTGTTCCTCGAGCACGGCCGCCACCTTGCGGCCGGAGCCGATCATGCCGATGTAGCCGGCTTCGGTACGCAGGGCCTGGGTCAGGATCTTGCGGTCCTGCTTGTGGCAGCGCGAGACGATGACCACCGACGTGTCGGCGTCGAGGACGCGGCCGGCGAAGCAGTCGTCGAAGGACGGCAGCACCGCCACCTCGTCGGCGTCGGGAAAGCGGGCGGAACTGGCGAATTCCTCGCGGTCGTCGAGGACCACGACCCAGAAGCCGGCCATGGCCGCCAGATGGGCCGTGGGCCGGGCGATATGGCCCGCGCCGCAGATGATGAGGGGCTCCCTGGCCCGGAACGGCTCCAGGAAGTAGTCCTCGCCGGCCAGGCTCGCCACGGTCGGGGCGGTCGATCCCCACGCCAGGGCCGGGGCGGCGACCAGGGCCGCGTCCGGAAGGCTGCCGGCCAGCACCGCGCCGTCCCGGGAGAGCAGGGCCCGGGCCGGAGCATGGCGCTCGCCCCGGCCCAGGGAGGAGACGAGGAAGCAGGTTCGGTTGGCGGCCAGCTCGTCGGCCAGCCTGGAAAAAAGCGACACGACGTCCGGCGTCGGGTCCAGGCGCTCCAGAAAGACGTGCACCAGGCCGCCGCAGATGGCGTCCGAGCCGTCGCCGATCTCGCCCGAAAGGTCGATGGGCAGGATGGTCGGCCGCCCGTGGGCCATGACCGCCGCGGCTTCGGCGATGGTCCGGCCTTCCATGGGCCCGCCGCCCACGGTGCCGAGGAGTTCCGCATCGTCGCGCACGAACATCCTGGCCCCGGCCGGTCCGGGCGCGGAGCCGTCCTTGACCGTCACGGCGGCGGCCACCAGGCTTTCGCCCCCGGCCAGCAACCCATTCACAGCATGCCATAATTCCATCATAACATCCTCTCCCCTTTCCCCCTTCGAGGGGGTCCGGGGGGCATCATGCCCCCCGGCCGCCGGAGGCATCTTCTCTTCTTTCCCTTCTTCCTCTTCACCTTCCCCCTCCGCCCAACCGGCGGGCGGCGGAGACGACCTGGGGGAAGACGACCATGAAGGCCTCGACCTCCTCGATGGCGTTTCGCCGCGACAGGGACAGGCGCAGGGTGCTGCGCAGGTAGCGGTCGGGCACGCCCATGGCGGCCAGCACGTGGGATGGGGCCACGGAGGCGGATTCGCAGGCCGAGGTGGTGGAGACGGCGAAGTCGCGGTCGCTCAGTTCCGCCAGCAGGACTTCCTGGGGCGCGCCGCCGACGCCGAGGCTTATGGTGTTGGCGATGCGCGGCGCGTCCTGGCCGTGGACGACCACGTCGTCGATCTCGGCCAGGATACGGCCTTCCAGGTGATCGCGCAGTTCACGCAGCTTCTCGTGGCCGGAGACGGACAAGAAGGCCTTGGCCAGCTCGGCCGCCTTGCCCAGGCCCACGATGCCGGCCACGTTCTGGGTGCCGGCCCGGCGGCCGGCCTCCTGCATGCCGCCGAAAAGCAGCGGCGTAAAAGGTGCGCCCCGGGCCACGTAGAGCGCGCCCGCCCCCTTGGGGCCGTGGAACTTGTGGCCGGAGACGGTGAGGTAATCCGCCGGGATGGCGCGCAGGGAAAAGGGCTCCTTGCCGGCCAGCTGCACGGCGTCGCAGTGAAACAGCGCCCCGCGCGACTTGACCAGCCCGGCGATCTCCTCCACGGGCCACAGGACCCCGGTCTCGTTGTTGGCTCCCATGAGGCTGACCAGGGCCGTCTCCGGGGTGACGGCCTGGCGCAGCCCGTCCAGGTCGAGCCGTCCCTGGGCGTCCACGGGGAGAAACACGACCTCCACGCCCATGTGGTCGCGCAGATACTCCAGCCGGCGCAGCACGCAGTGGTGCTCCACGGCCGAGGTGACCACCCGCCGCTTTCCCGGGTCGGCCAGGACCGCCGACAGGATGGCGGTATTGTTGCCCTCGGTGCCGGAGCAGGTGAAGACCAGGCGCTCGGCGGCGCAGCCGAGCAGCGCCCCGACGGATTCGCGCGCCTCCTCGATGGCCGCCTTGGCCCGGCTGCCGTACTGGTGGGGGCTCGACGGGTTGCCGAAGCAGTCCCCCAGGAAGGGCAGCATGGCCTCGAGCACCTGGGGGTCGAGGGGCGTGGTGGCGTTGTTGTCGAAGTAGACGCCCATGGGGCACCTCCCCTTCAGGAGAGCGACAGCATGCGGGCCACGGCCCGGCGGGCCCGGCCGGCCACGTCCTCGGGCACGCGGACGCGGTTCGGCGCCCTGCCCTCGGCCAGCCCCTCCAGGGCGCGCAGCACGGACAGGGGCCTTGTCCTATACATGTTGGCGCACACGGCCTGGTGCGGCGAAAGGGAGACCACGAGCTTGTCCGGGTGGCGCGCCGCCAGCCGGGACACCAGGTTGACCTCGGTGCCCACGGCCCACTTGCTGCCGGCCGGCGCATCAGCCACGGCGCGCGCGATGGCCTCGGTGGAGCCGTGGGCGTCGGCCGCCTGGATGAGGTCGATGGGACATTCCGGGTGCACGATGACGTTGATGCCGGGCTCCTTCCTGCGCCAGTCGGCCACGTCCATGACGTCGAACATCTGGTGGACCACGCAGAAGCCGTCCCAGAGGTAGACCTTGGCCCGGCGCACGGCCTCGGCCGCGTGGCCGCCCAGATCCTTGTCCCGGTCCCAGACCAGCATGCGGTCCAGGGGCACGCCGAGCTCATAGGCGGTGATGCGGCCGAGATGCTCGTCGGGAAAGAAAAAGACCCGCTCGCCCTGGGAAAACGCCCATTCCACGATCCTGCGGGCGTTGGACGAGGTGCACACCGTGCCGCCCCGGTCGGCCACGAAGGCTTTGAGCGCGGCCGAGGAATTGACGTAGGAAATGGGCACGACCCGGCCCGGGACGACGGCGGTCAGCCGCTCCCAGGCGTACTCCAGGGCGTCGGGCGTGGCCATGTCGGCCATGGAGCAGCCGGCGGCCAGTTCCGGCAGGATCACGGACTGGTCCGGCCCGGTGAGCATGTCGGCCGTCTCGGCCATGAAGTGCACGCCGCAAAAGACGATATGGCGGGCGGTGGCCCCGGCCGCCAGCCGGGCCAGGCCCAGCGAGTCGCCCACGGCGTCGGCCACGGAAACCACGGCGTCGCGCTGGTAGTGGTGGGCCAGGATGAGGAGGTCGCGCCCGAAGCGGTCCTTGAGGGCGGCGATGCGCGAAAGCACCTCCTCCTCGGTCCAGTCCCGGGCATCGGACGGGAATTGCGTCACGGCCTGCATGGAGACTCCCTGATCCGGCCGCTGCGGGCGGCCGGGTCGAATCCACATCAATTTGGTCAAGAAAATAATATCGCTTCCCGGGCGGCGTCAATATATTTATACTAGCACAGTATGAAATAAGGGCGACCCGGGATTCCCTCGCCGCGCCCGCGACATCCCCAGGCGGAGGCAGCCATGGCCAAGGCAATCCTGCTCCTGTCCGGCGGGCTCGACAGCGGCCTGGCCGGAAAGATCCTGCTCTCCTGCGGCATCGAGGTGACGGCGCTGCACGCCACCTCGCCCTTTTGCCGCTGCTCGGGGCACGGCGGCGGCTGCGCCGCGGCCGCGCGCATGGCGGCGCAGCTCGGCATTCCGCTCAGGACCGTGGCCAAGGGCGAGGCGTATTGGGAAATCGTGAAAAACCCGCGCTTCGGCCGGGGCAGCGGCGTCAATCCCTGCGTCGACTGCCGCATCCACGTCCTTTCGCTGGCCCGGGAGATGATGGAAGCGTCGGGCGCGCTGTTCGTGGCCACGGGCGAGGTGCTGGGCCAGCGCCCCATGTCCCAGCACCGCCGGGCGTTGGCCCGCATCGAACGGGAATCGGGCCTGGCCGGCCGGCTGCTGCGGCCGCTGTCGGCCCGCCTTTTCCCGCCGACCGAGGCCGAGCGCCAGGGCATCGTGCCGCGCTGGAAGCTCCTAGCCATCGAGGGCCGCAGCCGCAGGCCGCAGATGGAGCTGGCCCGGGAACTGGCCCTTGGCGACTATCCCTGCCCGGCCGGCGGCTGCCTGCTGACGGACCCGCAGTTCAGCTGCCGCGTGCGGGAGATGCTCGCCCGCGAACCGGACAGCCGCCTGGCCGACGCGGCGCTGCTCATCCACGGCCGGCACTACCGGCTCCCGGACGGGGCGCGGCTGGCGATCGGCCGCAACGAGAAGGACAACCGGGCCATCGCCGCCTTGGCCCGGCCCGGCGACGCCCTACTCGTGCCGGTCGCGGGCAAAGGCCCGACCGGGCTTTGCCGGCCGGGCACGGAGGCGGCCATATGCACGGCGGCCGGACTCGTCGCGGGCTACGGCAAGGGCGTGACGCGCCTTTCGCTCACGCGCCCGGGCGAATCCCTTGGTCGGACCCTGGCCGACTTCTCTCCCCTCGCCCCCGAACAAGCCGAACCCTGGCGCATCGCCCGCAAGGAAAACCCGCCCCCATCCCCCCCATCCAGGGGGCCCGGGGGGGATGATCCCCCCCGGTAGGGG
>JAEWCY010000161.1 GCA_023390395.1 Pseudomonadota bacterium
CCCTTGGGCGTGAAGACGTAGACCTCGTCCTGGAACAGGTCGAAGCGCAGGTTGGCCACGAACTCCCGCGAATCCTTGAGCTCCCGCTGCCAGTCCATGATCTGGCGCAGCCAGGTGAAGCGCTCCACGTCCTTCGGGTTGAATTTGCCCTTCTCGCGCTCCTTGTACTTCCAGTGTGCGGCCACGCCCTCCTCGGCGAGCCTGTTCATCTCCACGGTGCGGATCTGGATCTCGATGCGCTCGCCGTCCGGGCCCACCACCGTGGTGTGCAGGCTCTGGTACATGTTGGCCTTGGGCATGGAGATGTAGTCTTTGAACCGGCCGGGCACGGGCTTCCAGATGGAATGCACGAGCCCGAGCACCGCGTAGCATTCGCGGATGGTCTCCACGATGACGCGGAAGGCGACGAGGTCGTGGACCTGGTCCAGGGTCAGCCCCTGAACGCGCATCTTGTTGAACACGCTCCACAGGTGCTTGCGGCGGCCGAAGATGCGGGCGCGGATGTCGTTTTCGCCGAGCATCTCCCTGATCTGGCCGATGACCCGGTCGATGTAGGCCTCGTCCAGGGTGTGGTGGCGGTCCACGCCGGCCTTGATCTGGCTGTAGACGTCGGGTTTCAAATATTTGAAGCTCAGGTCCTCGAGCTCGGTCTTGATGCGGTGCAGCCCCAGGCGGTTGGCCAGGGGCGCGTAGATGTCCATGGTCTCCTGGGCGATCAGCGCCTGCTTGTGGGGCTTCTGGAACTCCAGGGTGCGCATGTTGTGCAGGCGGTCGGCCAGTTTGACCAGGACGACGCGGATGTCGTTGGCCATGGCCAGGATCATCTTGCGGATGTTCTCGGCTTGCGCCTCCTCCTTGGACTCGAAGGGGATGAGGCTGATCTTGGTGACGCCGTCGACGATGTCGGCCACTTCCTCGCCGAAGAGCTCCTCCAGCTCGTCCACCGTGGCCTTGGTGTCCTCCACGGTGTCGTGGAGCAGGCCCGAGGCGATGCTGGCCGCGTCCAGACGCATGTCGGCCAGGATGCCGGCCGCCTCCAGGGGGTGGGACAGGTAGGGCTCGCCGGACAGGCGCACCTGTCCGGCGTGGGCCGCGGCCGAGAACACGTAGGCCTTGGTGATGAGCGCCTGCTCCTGTTCGGTCAGGTAGACGGCGGTCTTGTCCAGGATTTCGTTGATGCGGATCATAGGGCCGGCCCGGCCTCGTTCACCGGGGGTTTGGTCGTTTCGAACGTCTCGCGCGGGCGGCTAATCGCCCCTTACGGCTCCAGGCGGA
Source organism: Pseudomonadota bacterium (assembly GCA_023390395.1). Taxonomy (GTDB): domain Bacteria; phylum Desulfobacterota; class Desulfovibrionia; order Desulfovibrionales; family Desulfovibrionaceae; genus Solidesulfovibrio. Next base: position 1,276 of record JAEWCY010000161.1, read on the forward strand.
ACTTCTGCTTGTCCCTGGGCACCCACCACTTGGTGAAGTTGTAGCTGATGCCGGCCGGGGCCACGGCCACGTCCTGAAAGCGCGAGGACAGGATGGGCAGGGAATAGGGCGCGTAGAGGAACAGATAGGGCTGCTCCTTGTGCAGGATCTCCTGGAAGGCGTCGTAGATCTTCTTGCGCTGCGCCTGGTCCACGGTGTGGCGGCCCTTGTCCAGCAGGGCGTCGGCCTCGGCGTTCTTGAACCCCACGAAGTTGAGCCCGCCCGGCACGGCGCGGCTGGAGTGCCAGACGTCGAAGGCGTCCGGGTCCTGGGTGACGGTCCAGCCGAGGATCAAGGCGTCGAAATTGCCCTTGTCCACGAACTCCTTGATGAACGACGCCCATTCCACGGTGCGGATCTCGACCTTGACGCCAACGGCCGCCAACTGGCTCTGAATGATGGTGGCCGTCTTGATGCGCTGGTCGTTGCCCTGGTTGGTGAGGATGGTGAAGGCGAAGGGCCGGCCGCTTGCGTCCTCGAGCACGCCGTCGCCGTTTCGGTCCTGCCAGCCGGCCTCGGCCAGGAGCTTTTTGGCCAGGGCCGGGTCGTAGGCGTAGTCCTTGATGTCCTCGTCGTACATCCAGGTGCCGGGCTTGTAGGGGCCGATGGTGGGAAGCCCCAGGCCAAGCAGCGCCCCCTTGACCACGTCCTCCTTGTTCACGGCGTGGGCGAAGGCCCGGCGCACGCGCACGTCGGCGAAAAACGGGCTTTTGAGGTTGTAGCCCAGGTAGGTGTAGGCGAAGGACAGGTACTTGAACTTGCGCCAGTCGGCTTCCCAGGAGGGGCCGCTCGTCTGGTAGAGGAACTGCTGGGGGGTGAGCCCCATCATGTCGATGCCGCCGGCCTTGAGTTCCAGGAACATGGTGGCCGGGTCCGGGATGATGCGGTAGACGACTTGGTCGATGTAGGGCCGGCCCTCGAAATAGTCGGCGTTGACGTCGAGAACGAGCTTGCGGCCGGGCTCCCAGCTGGTCAGCTTGTAGGGGCCTGCGCCCACGGGCTCGCGGGCGTATTTCGTGTTCATGAGGTCCTGGCCGGCGAGCAGGTGCTTGGGCAGGATGGAGCCGGCCCAGGTGACGAGCGACCGGGCGAAGGGCTCGGCGTAGCGGACCTCGAAGGAGTATTTGCCCGTGACCGTGAAGCTCGAAACGGCCTTGTAGTCCTCGGCGTAGGCCGTGGGCGTTTTGGGGTCGATCATGAGCTTGTAGGTGAATTCCACGTCCTCGGCCGTGAGTTCCACGCCGTCGGTCCAGCGGATGCCGGGCCTCAGCCAGAACTTGAGGAGCTTGCCGTCTTCCAGCACCTCGTAGCGCTCGGCGGCGAAGCATTCGAGCTTGATGTCCTTGTCGTAGCGCAAGGGCGAGACGTAGAGGAGCTCGGCCACCTCGTGGGAGGCGGAATCCGAGGACAGGGGCGGAATGAGGTTCGAAGGCTCGCCGATGACGGCCATGATGATGCGCCCGCCGGGCACGGGCTGGCCAAGGGAAGCGGGCTGGGTCGCGGGGGCCTTCGCCCCGGTTTTGGGCTCCTGAGACTTGTCCGAAGGGCCTTCACAGCCCCAAAGCGCCAGAAGAAAGGCCAAAACGAGGGGAAAGACCGTACGAAGCGCCGGCATAGGGCTCCTTTTCGCTTGCATCATGCGCTCGATTCGACATATTGAAGCGGATGCGCAAGGTTCCGTCCCCTTAGGGATATACGGGGCGCGCGTAAATTAAAAGCCCTTTTTCCCCGGCCCCGGCCGGCCAGGGAGGCAGGGCGGCCAGGCAACATTTCCATTCCCAATTTCTCTGGAATCCGCTATGCGGGCCGGATAGCCTGTGACTTCCCTGCCTGGGTCGACGCGGCTTGCCTCGATCAGTACCACGCTACGCAAGGAGCCCTTGGCCCATGGCCTCTGGAAACGACGAAACGAAAATCAAATCGGTGCTTTCGGAGTTCGTCAGGGAGACGATCCCCGAATACATCCTGGACGGCGCCCACGCCATCGTGGCGGCCGGCGGCATCCAGAAACTGTCCATCAACAAGCACGACCACTTCTGGGACGTGGAAGGGCAGGTGCAGGGCGACGACTTCCAGGTCTATTCCTCGGAACTGTCCGTCAACCTCAAGGAAGAGGCCATCAACTTCTTCTGCAACTGTCCGGATTCCTTTTCCGGCGTCTGCCGCCACATCGGAGCCACGGCGCTCAAGTGCATCCGCACCCTGGAAGAAGCCGAAGGCGACGGGCACGAGGCCCCGCCCATGCCGCGCGGCGAATGGCGGCAGACCTTCCGGGCCTATTTCTCCTCCGAGCCCGAGCCCGAGCCCGGCCGCCACTACCTGATCTTCCGCTTCCACCCCGAGCCGGGGCGGCTCCAGGTGGCTTTTTTCCGCGCCCGGCAGAACAAGTCCGGCATCTCCCAGGTCCACAGCGAGATCACCCTGGAGCAGATCATCAAGAACCCGGACTGGTCCGAACTTTCTCCCACCCTGCCGGTGGTGGCCGAGATGCTCTACCACCACCTCGACTACGCCGGGCACCGGGTGGAGCTGCCGCCGGGATTTCTGGCCTGGTTCTTCTGGGCCATCGGCAAGGAATACTACCTCTACTGGCGCGACACCGAGCAGCCGGTGCGCATCGAGTCCAAGACCATGCGCCTGCAGCTCGCGCCCAAGCTTTCCGAGGAAGGGCTCTCCTTCGACATCCTGCTCGGCAGCCCCAGCAAGGCCCCCTTCTCGATCCTCGGCCAGGAAGTCTACTTCTACGGCCAGATGCCCATCTGGGTCTGCTGGAAAAACGCCTTCTATCCGGTGCAGACCGGCCTGCCGCCCCAGCTCGTCTCGGACATGGTGCAGAACACGCCGTTTATCCCCACCTCCGACGTGTCGGAGTTCCTCGACCGCGTCTGGACCCATCTGCCCATGACGGACCTGTACGGCCAGGAGGAGTTCCTGGTCAAAATGCAGCCGTTCTTCGTGCCGGCCACCTACGACCCGAAGATCTTCCTGGACGAGGAAGGCAGCCTGCTCACCCTGCAGATCCAGAACGTCTACCAGACCGAGCACGGCGAGATCACGGTGCCGGGCCCCAACCCCGACCTCATGACCGCCTCCTACCTCTACGAGGGCCGCTCCTACCTCATCGCCCGGGACTGCGACCACGAGCAGACGCTCATCAACATGCTGACGGACATGCGCTTCCAGGCCAGAAACAACGCCAACTGGTTCCTGGAGACCGAGGAGGCCATCGTCTTCCTCCTCGAC
>JAEWCY010000282.1 GCA_023390395.1 Pseudomonadota bacterium
GCGGGCCCCCCCCCCCCCCCCCCCCCCCCCGACGCATGATGGGGTGGGGAAAAATGGAGATACTGTCAGTGTGTGGTGGTGTATGCCGGTGTTTTATTTGACGGAGGAGCCGACGCTTTTTCCCCGGCCGGGCCTGGCCGAGCCGGGGGGGCTCCTGGCCGTGGGCGGCGACCTTCGCCCGGAGCGGCTGCTGGCCGCCTACCGGCGGGGCATCTTCCCCTGGTACGACGAGGAGAGCCCCATCCTGTGGTGGTCGCCGGACCCCAGGCCCATCCTGTTCCCCGGCCAGGTGCACGTGTCGCGCCGGCTGGAGCGGACGTTGCGCTCGGGGAAGTTTCGCTTGAGCTTCGACGCGGATTTCGGCGGCGTCATCCGGGGCTGCGCCACGGCGGCCCGGACCGTGGGGGACGGCACCTGGATCGTGCCGGAGATGATCGAGGCCTACGAGCGCCTCCATGACGCCGGCTACGCCCACAGCGTCGAGGCCCGGCAGGACGGCGTCCTCGTTGGAGGGGCCTACGGCGTGGCCGTCGGCAGGGCTTTTTTCGGCGAATCCATGTTCCACACGGTCACCGACGCCTCCAAGGCCGCCTTCGTGACCCTGTGCCGCCGTCTGGCGGCCATGGATTTCCATTTCGTCGACTGCCAGCAGACCACGGGGCATTTGTGCCGTTTCGGCGCGGTGGAAGTGCGGCGCTTCGAATTCCTCAAGCGCCTGGAAGTCGCCCGGGAATCCGGCGGCGAGCCGGGGACGTGGCGGGAGAGGGCGTAACGGCTCGTTGCAATACGCGGAGTAGGTTCATTCTCGGCGATCAATGATGGCGAGCGCCAGAATGAAGCCGGATGGCTCTACGAAGGCCGGCCTCCCGCCCAAACGGATGTTTATCGACGTCTGCTCGGTTCAAAGGGTGACGAGCCTGCGGCGTCCACTTCTTCCGGGCGACAGCTCGTTGCCCAGGCCCGCGCCCCGGGCGGGGATGCCAGCGGATTGAAAAAGACGAAGCCGGACTACTTCTAGCCCGGCTTCGCTTGATTTTCCAGGGTGTCATGGTCTTGTTCCGACCAGCCTGGACTGAAATTTGGTGGGCAATACAGGATTCGAACCTGTGGCCTTTGGCTCCGGAGGCCAACGCTCTATCCAACTGAGCTAATTGCCCGAAGGAGCGGTTATATACGCGGCCCGCTGGCGGGCGTCAAGCCAAGTTTTTCCCGCGACCGCCATCAGCCGGCGTTGGCCGCGCCGAACCCCTCGTCCTCGCTACGGGAAACGGGGCCCAGGGCCGTGCACACCTGGTTGCGGCCGAGCTTTTTGGCCTGGTAGAGCGCCTTGTCCGCCTTGTCCACCAGGTCCCGGCGCTTGAGCAGCGCCCCGGGCGTGAGCGTCGACGCGCCGATGGACACCGTGATGCCGAACGGCCGCCCCTCGCTCGAAAACCGCGTCTCGGCGATGGCCCGGCGCAGCCGCTCGGCCAGGATGCGCGACTGCTCCTCCGTGGTCATGGGCAGGATCACCACGAACTCCTCGCCGCCGTAGCGGGCCGTGAAATCCGTGCTGCGAAGCGTCTCCGAGACGATGCGCCCCACCTCGCGCAGGACATGGTCGCCCATGAGGTGGCCGAAGCGGTCGTTGATGTTCTTGAAATGGTCGATGTCCAGCATGAGCAGGCTCATGGCGTGGCCGTAGCGCTGGTGGCGGCGCAACTCGTCCACGAGGCGCTCGTCGAAGGCCCGGCGGTTGTGGATGCGCGTGAGCCCGTCGTGGTCGGCCCGGATCTTGACCTGGTTGAACAGGGCGGCGTTTTTGAGCGCCAGGGCCAGGTGGCTGACCGCGGCGTACAGGGTCTGCACCTGGTCCTTGCCGAGCGGCTGGCCCTTGGCCCGGTACAGGATCAGCGACCCGAAGGTCTGGCCGCCGGCCCGCAGGGGCAGGACGATGCTGTCCTCGGCCGAGCCGGGAATGTCCACCGCGACGCGATCCGCCGCGCCGTCCAGAAAAGTGGTCTGGTAGCTCTGCATGGACTTGCCCGCGAGCTTGGCCCCCTGGCGCAGGAGCGCCTCGGTCCAGTGCCGCTCGGCGGCGTGGTCCATCTCCGGTTCGAGGAAGAGTTCCGCCTCCAGTTCGCCGGAGTCGCCCTTCTGCCAGAGGATGCCCATGAGCCCGCGCATGGGCAGCAGCATTTCCAGGTCCTCCCGGGCATGGTCCAGGATGACCGTGGGGTCCAGGGACTCCGTGGCCCGGGTGAGAAAGCGGTTGAGGAAAAGGACCAGATCGGTCTTGCGGGCCAGAAGCTCGCGTTCGAGCATGATCTCGCGGGTCATGCGGAAGATGTCGTCGTAGAGGCTCTTGACTTCCTGGGCCCGGAAGATGACGTCGCGGACCTTCTTGTCCGTGAGGGGCTCGGAAATGGCCGAAAGGAAGCCGTCGTCGAGCATTTCGTCGAACTCGGACACGGACTGGTCGCTGGCGGCCACGAGCACGCGCTGGGCCACGTCCCATTCCTCCAGGCGCTTGCGCGAGGACGAGGGCAGGGCGTCCCAGGCGTCCTTGGACACGAAGATCACCAGCGGCGTGGCCCGGCCCAGGTCGCGTTCGCCGGGATGCTGGCCGGCCGGCCAGTTGCGCAGGGCGTAGCCGCTGCCCAGGCCGGCAGAAATTGCCGCGGCGGCTTCGTCGGAAAGGCCGAGTCCCCAGATCTGTTCAGCTCGCATGCCACGCGTCATCGCTGGCCTCCTTTGGTCCGGAAGCCGCCACGGGAGCGGCTTCGCCAAGCTTCATGCAAAATGGAGGCCACGCATATCCGGCCGCCGGCGTTTGACATCGTGCCCGAGCTATGGCTCCGTCCCTGCATGCAAGCGCTCCGTCCCTTCGGGACCCTCGATCCCTTCCTCGAATCCGGCGCGATCATGGGCCGCAAGGTGGCCAACGCCGGCTTTCTCGACGCCCTTGTGCGCACCGATCCCTGCGAGGCCTACCATTTCTTCATGCCTTCGCCCCGGGAGCGCGACCGGCAGCGCGAACTGCTCGCGGCCCGCTATCCCGAGGCCGAGGCCCATGGCAAGTTCAAAATTTTGACGCGCCTGGACCTGCCCATGGCCTTGGCCGGCACGGACTACGCCGTGTTCCACCTCTCGGACTGCATCACCTCCCAGCCCCGCCTGGCCGCCGCTCGAAACGCCCTGGCCCGGTCGATCTTCCCCATCACCGGCACCACCCATTCCCTGAGCTACGCCGCCTACGGCCGGGAGTTCCTGGCCCACCTCCAGCCCGGGACCACGGCCCGGGACGCCGTGGTCGCCACGTCGCGGGCCGGGCGGGACGTGGTCGGGCGCATCTTCGAGGGGCTGCGCCGGGGCTACGGCCTGTCCCCCGAGACCCATCCGGCCCCGCGGCTGGCCCGCATTCCCCTCGGCCTCGACCCGGCCGGTTGGCGCGCCCTGGCGGGAGAGGAGCGCCGGGAGGCCCGGGCCCTTTGCGGCATCCCGGCCGAGGCCATGGCGCTGCTCGTTTTCGGCCGCATCTCCCACAGCTCCAAGATGGATCCGCTGCCGTTGCTGCGCGCCGTGCAGCGCCTGGTTGCGGCCGGGACCGACCCGGCCGGGCTGTGCCTGGTGATGGCCGGCTGGGCCGACGACGAGGCCCAGGGCTTCCTGGAGACGTTGCGCGCCCTTGCCGGCAATATCGGCCTGCCCCTGGTCCTGGTTACGCGGCCGGACGAGGAGCGCAAACGCCTGCTCTTCGGCGCGGTCGACGTCTTCGTTTCCCTGGCCGACAATCCCCAGGAGACCTTCGGCCTGACGCTGCTCGAGGCCATGGCCGCCTCCCTGCCCGTGGTGGCCTCGGACTACGATGGTTACCGGGACATCGTGGACCACGGCCGCACCGGCTTCCTGGCCCCGACCCTGGGCCTGGCCGACACCGGCCCGCGCGACGTCCTGGCCCCGCTTTGCTACGACAATTACACCCATCTGCGCCTGGCCCAGGGCTTGGCCGTGGACGTGGCCGCCGTGGCCGAAGCCCTGGGGCGGCTGGCGGGCGACCCCGGGCTTCGCCGGGCGATGGGCGCGGCCGGCCGGGCCAGGCTGGAGGCGGGCTTCACCTGGGACGTCGTGGTGGCCGAGCACGTCCGCCTTTGGGAAAGCCTGGCCGCCGCGCCCGTGCCCGACCGGGAGCGCCTGCGGGCCGTGCCCCACCCGAGCGCCCTGGCTTACGGCGAGATGTTCGCCGGCTATCCCACGCAGGTGCTTTCCGACGCCGTGCGCCTGGTCTGGAGCCGGGCCGGCCGGGCCGTGTACCGGGGCCGGGATTTTCCGCTGGTCTACGAGGGACTCGGCGGAGAGATCTCGCCGACCGCCCTGCGCACGCTGCTCTTTCTGGCCCGGGGGGGCTGTCCGGGCCGGATGCTGGCCGCCCGGCTGGCCGCGGCCGAGCCGTCGCTGGATCTCTTTGCGGCGGCCTTTCATGTAGTCTGGGCCCTCAAGCAGGATCTGCTCGAAAAGGAGGCGTCATGAGCCGGGACCGCCGGGAAGGGGCGCGCCGGACGGCGCGGCCGACGCCGGAACCGTCGGCCCGGGCGGGCGAGGCGGGGGAGGGGAGCGAGGCCTACGGCCGGCCCAAGCGTAGCCTGGGGCAGAATTTCTTGAGCGACCCCAACACGTCGGCCAAGATCGTGGCCGCGCTTCACATCGCGCCCGGCGACGTGGTGGTGGAGATCGGGCCGGGCCGGGGGGCGCTGACGCCTTTCATCCTCGAGGCCGGGCCGGCGGCCTATCTGGCCCTGGAAAAGGACCGCGACCTGGCCGTGCGCCTGGCACGGGAGCATCCCGGCGCGTCGGTGGCCATGACCGACGCCCTGCGCCTGGATTGGCGGCGGCTCGACCGGCTGCCCGGGGCGCGGGTCATCGGCAATCTGCCCTACAACATCGCCTCGCCGCTTCTCTGGGATCTGTGCGCCGGAGCGACCGCTTTCGCCCGGGGCGTGTTCATGGTGCAGCACGAGGTGGCCCGGCGGCTGGCCGCGTCGGCGGGCGGTCGGGAGTATGGGGCGCTTTCGGCCTGGGTAGGGGCGTTTGCTCGGGTGGAGTACTGCTTCAAGGTGCCGCCCACGGTGTTTCGGCCCCGGCCCAAGGTGGATTCGGCCGTGGTCGCCGTGACTCCGCGCCCGGCGGCGGAGCGTCCGACCGAGCCGGCAGCGCTCTCGCGGCTGCTCAAATTACTTTTCTCCTTTCGTCGCAAGCAGTTGGGTGGAATCCTCAAGCCGTTTCGCGACGCGGAGGTCGACGCCTGGCTGGCGGAAAACGGCATCTCCGAGCGGGATCGGCCGGAGAATTTGTCGCCGACGCAGTTGTCGCAGCTTTCCATATTGCTCAAAAAGCGCCTGGGCTCTTGACTTTGGCCCTGAAATCGATTTTCTTTTGGCCACTCGTCGCCTATGCCGCCAGGCATAGGCGACGCGGCGCAACGGGATCGGGCTGGTCGTCCTCGTCACGGGGAGGCGAGCGGGGGGCCTTCCCGTTTCACTGACATATTGGAGATGCACGGGAGAGGAGCGGGAACATTGCGCCGCCGCATGGCGGTCGGCGTTCAACCGAGGAGGAGAGGACTGATGACCAAGGCTGATCTGGTTGGAAAAATTGCCGACAAGACGGGGCTGACCAAGGCCAACGCCGAGCGCGCCTTGAACGCTTTCATCGAGGCCGTCGAAGCCACCTTGGTGGGCGACGGGAAGATCACCCTGACCGGGTTCGGCACGTTTCTGGTGGACGAGCGCAAGGCCCGCACCGGCCGCAACCCCCGCACCGGCGCCGAGATCAACATCCCGGCTTCCAAGGTGGTGAAGTTCCGGCCCGGCAAGCTGCTCAAGGACGCCATTCAATAATCACTCCCGGGAGAACTTCACATGTTGCACGGCGAAACCGTTCACAGCCCGTTGCCCCAGGATCTGCCCTGGTGGCAGCCGGACCATTTCGTCTTTTTCAGCGTGCTGTACCTGGTGCTCTTCATCATCGCCTCCGGCATGGGCTATTGCGTGGTCAAGGCCTACCTTGACACCAAAAACGCCGACGCCCACGGCCACCACTAGGACAGCCGCCAGGCCCGTTTTTTTGAATCCGCCCGGCTCACGCCGGGCGGATTTTTTCCTTCCGGAACATCCGCCCCTTGACGGAACGGGTGTCTCGGGTTAAGTATCTTTTTTTGCCGCTAGGGAATTTCCCAAAGAGGGGGTGAGGTCAATGCCCGGAGTCTTCCTTGACGAGTCCGACAACTTCGATGTGGCGCTGCGCCGCTTCAAGAAGCAGGTCGAGAAATCCGGGATTCTCTCTGAGCTGAAAAAACGCCAGCACTTTGAGAAACCCAGCGTCATGCGCAAGAAGAAAAAGGCCGCCGCCCGCAAGCGGTTGCTCAAGAAAATGCGCAAAATCAACATGATGTAATGAACCTGACCGCCCGTATAGAATCAGACTACCTGGCCGCCATGCGGGCTCGCGACGAGCTCGTCGTTGGAGTGCTGCGCATGCTCAAGGCCGCCGCCAAGATGCGGCAGGTGGAGCTTTTGCGCCCGCTGTCCGACGACGAGCTCCTCGACGTCCTGGCCAAGCAGGCCAAGCAGCGCCGGGAGTCCATCGAGCAGTTCTCCAAGGCGGGAAGGACCGACCTCGCCGACAAGGAAGAGCGGGAGCTGGCCGTGCTTTTGGCCTACATGCCCGCGCCCCTGACCGAGGCGGAACTCGCCGCCGCCGTGGACGCGGCCGTGGCGGAACTGGATGCCCGAAGCATGAAGGACATGGGCCGGGTGGTGCAGGCGGTGCTCGCCGCCCACAAGGGGCGGGTCGAAGGCAAACGGGTCAGCGACGCCGTCAAGGCGCGCCTCGCTTCCTGATTTTTCCCTCTTTTTTTCTTATGGAATCCAGAACCCTCTCGTTGCTGGAGTTTCCTAAGGTTTTGGAACGGCTGGCCGCGCTCGCCGTTTCCGAACCCGCGGCGGCTGCCTGCCGGGCCATCGTCCCCCTGGGCGACCCGACCACCCTGGCCAGGGAACAGCGCAAGCTGGCCGAGGCCATGGAACTGCGTCGCGACGCCGCCTTTGCCTTTACGCCCTTTCCCGACATCGAGCCGCTTTTCCCCGTCCTCGACAGCGAACGCCGGGGGCTCGACCTTGACGCCCTGGTGGCCCTTTCCCACGTACTGTCCCAGGTGGCCGCCCTGCGCCAGGCCCTTGGCGCGGGCGAGGCCGGCCAGTCGCTTCTGCGCGACGAGGTCGCGGCCGCGCCCTGGCCCAAAAAGACCCAGGCCGCCCTGGCTCGGTGCATCTCCCCGGACGGCAGGCTTCGCGACGAGAGTTCGCCCGAGCTTTTCTCCGTGCGCCAGGAGATCCGCACCATCCACCAGACCATCATGAACCGGGTCAAGGAGTTCGTGGGCGAAAAGGAACTCGGGCCGCTTTTGCAGGACGACTACGTCACCATCTCCTCGGACCGCTACGTCCTGCCGCTCAAGTCCAATTTCAAGGGCCGGCTCCCGGGCATCATCCACGACTATTCCCAGACCGGCGAGACGGTCTACGTGGAGCCGTTCTTCCTGGTCGAGGTCAACAACCGCCTCCAGGAACTCAAAAACGAGGAGCGCGAGGCCGAAGCCCGCGTCATGGCCTTTCTCACCGGCCTGGCCCGCGACGAGCGGCGCGAGGTCGTGGCCGCCTACCGGCTGCTCGTGGCCTGCGACGTGCTCTGGGCCAAGGCCGCCCTGGCCGGGCGCATCGGCGGAACCCTGCCCGAGGTCGCGCCGGAACACGCCGTGCACCTGATCGCCGCCCGCCATCCGCTCCTGGTGCTGGCCGCCGGCGACGACGCCCCTTCCCGCGTCATGCCCCAGGACCTGATCCTGGCCGAGGACCAGCGGGCGCTCATCGTCACCGGAGCCAACGCCGGCGGCAAGACCGTGTGCCTCAAAACCCTGGGGTTGCTCGCGGTCATGGCCCTTTCCGCCCTGCCGGTGCCGGCCGGGGAGGGCAGCCGGCTGCCGTTTTTCGCCAAGGCCTTCGTGTTCCTCGGCGACGAGCAGAGCCTGGAGGACCATCTTTCCACCTTCACCGCCCAGATCCGCCACCTTTCCCGGGTCTGGCCGCAGATCGACGCCGCGACGCTGGTGCTCCTCGACGAGTTCGGCGCGGGCACCGACCCCTCCCAGGGCGCGGCCCTGGCCCAGGCCGTGGTGGACGGGCTCCTCGATCGGGGGGCGTATCTCGCCGCCGCCACGCACTTCCCGGCGCTCAAGGCCTATGGCCTCTCCCGCCCGGGCGTGCGCGCCGCCTGCATGCTCTTCGACCCGGCCACGAAAAAGCCCGTCTACCGCCTGGCCTACGACCAGGTGGGCGCGTCCATCGCCCTGGACGTGGCCCGGGAGCACGGCCTGCCCGAGGAGATCCTGGAGCGGGCCGGCCGCTACCTGCTCCTGGACGGGGGCGACGCCGGACAGGTGTTCGAGCGCTTAAACGACCTGGCCCTTCGCCGCGAACGCGAGATCGAGGCCCTGGCCGCCGAACGCCTGGAAGAAAAAAAGCGCGTGGCCAAGCTCAAGGAAAACCTCAAGCGGGCCCAGGAAAACCTGATCGAGGAGATCCGCAATCTTTCCCGGGACATCGGCCGACGCCACGAAGCCGGCCGCCTGGAGCGCAAGGAAGCCCAGCGCGCCCTTGCCGTGGCCAAAAAAAGACTTATTGAAGAAACCGACGCCATAACCGGTACGAAGCCCGCTGCCGGGGCCGTGGCCCAGGGCGTGGACCTGGCCGCCCTGCGTCCGGGCCAGTCCGTGCGCATCGTGAGCTGGGGCAAAAATGCCGTGGTGCGCGAGATCGACCTCAAGCGCCAGGCGGCCAAGGTCGATATAGGCGGCGTGAGCCTGTGGACGCCGGCGGCGGACATGGCCCTGGCCGACGCGCCGGCCAAGCCCGGCGGCGGGGTGTCGGTGGCCCCGGCCAGGCGCGAGGCCCCGGCTTCGGGCCTGGGGCTGACCCTGGACCTGCGCGGCATGCGCGCCGACGTCGCTGAGGCGGAACTGGCCGCGTTTCTCGATACGGCGCTCCTGCGCGGCCACGGGGAACTCGAGATCATCCACGGCCGGGGCACCGGGGCGCTTCGGCGCGAAGTGCACCGGATGCTCAAGGAGCACCCGCAGGTGGCCTCCTTCGCCCTGGCCCCCGAAGACCGCGGCGGCGACGGCATGACCATGGTGACGTTGAAGTAAGGAATGAAAGGCGAATGCCTCCGGCGGCCAGGAGGGGCCAGTGGCCCCTCCTGGACCACCCTATAAGGGGGGGCGGCCCCCGGCGTGATTTTCCCGCTCCCGGCACGGGAGGGGCGTGGCGGCTTGATTGGAATACGGCGTCGTAACCAAAGGAACGCAGTCGCATGGACCTGTTCCCCTTTTCCCCTTTGAAAGTTTTTTGGGGAAGGGGGCGCGGGGGAAACC
>JAEWCY010000021.1 GCA_023390395.1 Pseudomonadota bacterium
CAAGTGGCTCTGGACTTACAACAACGAACGGCCCAACATGGGCATCGGCGGCATCACCCCGAGGCAAAAACTGAGAACGGCTGCATAGCCCTACTTTTCAGACCGCCTAAAAAGGGGAGGATTACCGGACCACCTCACACCTCAGCAAAGCCAGGTATTGTCTTGAGCTTTTAATATCCAGACTGTTGTGTAATTTTCGTGAGTTGCCGTAGGGACACAGCCTTAGACAAATGTGAAGCTTGGGTGATTGACAAACTCAGGTTTGCCGGCGATAGTGTAGCATCAAAACGGGTCTGCCATTGGCGAATTGTGAGCATTTATCGGGCATGAAATCGCCTGGTTTCTATTTACGAGGAGAAGATTATGATCAACGAAGCAGATGTTGTTAATGCTTATAAATTTATACTCGGACGAGAGCCAGAGAGTGATGAAGTAATAAAATCTCATCTTGAAAATTTCAGCGATGTTTTTTCTCTACGAGATGATTTTTTAAATTCTGTCGAGTTTCAAAATATATACGGGCGACATTTTTGCCCTACACAGCAATTAGGGGATGAGAATATAATTCCGCTTGTGCTAAAAGATAAAAGAGATCGAAACTTTGCAAATATGTTGTTGTCGCCTAAGATTGAAAATATTTTTCTGGAATATTACATAGAGAATTTGCTGACAGATAGGGCTATATCTCTTGAGCTTGGAGTGTTTACGGGATTCTATTTTCGTAAAATTGTTTCTAAATGCATGCGAGGTAGACATTATGCGGTTGAGCCTTGCTCTATTTATTTCCAAAAATTAGTAAAAGAATTTAAGGGCGATCATCGTCTGATGGAGTTGTTTGCCTCCCCAGAAGAGGGCGTGTATGAGTTACTTAACACTGATCAAGTCGTAAAGATGTGTAAACTCCCAAAATTTGTAAAGAAAGGCAATGATGTTTTGAATAATGGTGCTGCGCCAAGTTGCCAGTATATAAAGGCCTGTCCTTTGTCCGACGAACTTGGAAAGGAGGAGGCTTTTGATTTTGTTAAAGTTTCTTTTTATGGTTACGAACTTCAGGCATTAAAGGCAGTCCCTGAACGTTTAATAATCAATGCGGATTGCTGTATAGTGGTAGATCTCAAGCATGACGAGCAGTGTACGCTGAATTATGATATTCAAGATCTTTTCTTGTATTTAACCCAAAAGGGGAGGCGCGTTTTTTTTATTAGTAATTATTTGTATAATTCGAGCTATATTAAAGATGTAAGTGCGCTGAAGGATCGTCTTGTAAAAGGAAATATGGTTTTAATAAGTGTCTCTCCAGAGCAAATGGGAAAACAGTATGAACATGCGGAAAAGTTTTTAGATTCACTTGTTGATGGATATTTGGGACATTCTGGCTCTAATACGGAACACCAGATTTTAATTAGAAAAATACGATCTATATTTGAGTTGATGTATTCGTGACGATGAGCGCCTGTCTTTTGTTGTGAAGGGCAAGGATATGGAGCTTTATTTTTTACAAATATTCGCTGTTGAGCACTGTAACAATAATTGTAGATATTGTTCTACTTTGTCGCCTTATCAGTCTAAGAAAGAATATTCTGCTGAAAACTACATATACTGGATTAATATGCTTGAAGGCGCTGGTGTTTTTGCTCGAGATATTAATGTTATTGGGGGCGAACCGTTTCTGCATAGTGATATTGCAAAGTTTGTTTTTCAATTACGCTCTCAGATTAAAGTTAAAAGACTGTTATCGTTAACGACGAATGGCTTTTGGGTCTCGGCGTCGGCAATTTCTCAATATTCTGACTTGTTTGACTGCCTGGATGTGCTTAATATATCGGTTTACCCAAAAATAGTTGAAAAACTCGGCGGCATGAGTCGACTGTATGATTTTGCAGATTTAATACGTTGTCGATATCCTTTGTTGCGTGTGAATTTATATCATGCTTTTAGGTTTCATCCTTGGAAGTACTGCAGTAAGCCAGTGTTTGGCCCTGAATCCTGTTGGTGGAAAGATTGTACGATGTTGAATATTGATGGAACAGTCGCGCGGTGTGGAGTTGCAAGAAATGCAATGGTTCACCCTCGCGTGTCTTCTGAGTTTGTTTTGAACCGGCATGAGATGTTTTTTGATTTAAACTCAAATATTGGTGATTTTGAACATTGGTATTTAAAGTTTCCATATGCGTCATGTTTTTATTGTTCTAATAGAAATTTCAACTCAGATATCGGATGGGAGCGCATGCCTAGTAAGTAATGTCAATGTGTGAATTTTCTTTGAGAGTCGTTAACCTACCTTAGGGGCTTGGCTGGTTAAAAGCATGGAAGACTTGATTTTATATATTGATTTAATTGATGATTCGACTATTTCTGGCTGGGCGTTGGAAAATAAACACGCCAATATGAGCCTTGAGCTAGGATTTTTTTTGGGTGAAGAATGTATCGGATTTACAAGGAATAATTGCAAAAGGAATGATGTAAAAAAAGCTGGTTTCGGCGATGGTTTTTTAGGTTTTAATCTGCCGATTTCTCGTTATATAAACAGCCTAATAAAAGAAAATGTCCCGCTTTATATTGTAGCAGGACAGTCTGCTGTATTTCAATATGTAAATGGCGTATTGTCTAAGGCTGCCGCTAGTTGTATGGCAAATAAAACAGTTTATATTGACATTTCAGAACTTTTGACAACTTATGTAAATACTATGTTCCCAACCGGAATACAAAGAGTCCAAATAGAGTATATTAAAGCCCTAGAGAAAAATAATAGCTGTTTGAATGTCGTTCTGAGTTATAGGTTGCCGCAAGATCCAATTTTCAAGTGTATTCCTAAGAAAATTTTTTTTGAAATTATTAAGGCGTCTGAAATAGCGAAGTTTGACAAGTGTCAATGGACTCAATTCATTAGCGAATGTCTTTCTCTGTCTTTTATTTGCTCTTTTAAAGATTCAGCCTATTTTTTAGAAATGGGGGCCGTATGGAATCTTTCTAATCACGAAATTTTCCTAGTAAAAATAAAATTGCTTTTTAATCTTCGTATAATCCAATTTGTTCACGACATGATCCCTTTGAAATTTCCTGAATATGTAACTGAATCTGGGCGTCTTAATTTTCTAAATTATTTCACAAAAAGCGTCGATTTTGTCGATATGTACCTTGGGAACTCTAGTTCTACAAACGCCGATTTGAAAAAATTTATACTAACTAATCATCCTTTAAAAAAAGTAGGGAAATTTTATTTTGGTTCAAAGTTTAACTGTGAAGAAAGTAAAAAACACTTTGATTGTATTTCTTCAAAGGTAGAAAAAATTATCGAAACTAGTTACGTGTTATTCGTTTCTACAATTGAACCTCGAAAGAATCATAGAACAATGCTCATGGTGTGGAGGATGCTGCACGAGGCGATAGGAGAAAATTGCCCCAAATTGGTTTTAGTTGGAAAAATTGGCTGGATGATGGAAAGTTTTATTGAAGAAATGCAAAATTTTTATCCCGATAAATGCCTATTGTATCATTTAGTAGACGTTTCCGACTGTGAATTGGAAGTGCTTTATAAGAATTCTATTTTTACCTTATATCCTAGTATTTATGAAGGCTGGGGCTTGCCAATTACTGAAAGTCTCAGTTTTGGAAAAGTCTGTGTCACTTCTACCACTTCATCCATGCCTGAGGCTGGTGGTGATTTTTGCATTTATATTGACCCGATAAATACAAGAGATTGTTTTGAAAAAATTCAAAGTTTAATAACAGACAAGAAATATACTTTCTTGTCTGAGCATATTGCAAATACTTATGTCGTTCTAACCTGGGAAGAGTCGGCACTCAAAACAATTGATAGTATCGCTGCTGAGTTTTGTTTTCAGTCACGAAAATCGGAAGGAGTTCAAGTTTTATCTAAAAACATCAAATACAACAAGCTTGACGATAATATACCATATTTTGATCTAGCTGCGCCTAAGCGCATTTTATTTTCGAATCAATATGATTTTGAGGCGGATAATCAAGAATTAAAAGTAATGCTAACTTCACATTCCGTTTTGTATGAACCAGAGCCGTGGGGTGTTTGGTCTTACGGGGATGAGGTGAATTTTATTTTTGGATTAGAAAATCAATACTGCAGTTCAGATGTATATTGTTTTTTAGAAATTCAACCGCCGCCCTATAGTTACTCAAGAATTGATATTTATTGTTCTGGGGAACTGCTTCATACAATGTCAGCTGATTCTTTTTTGCCGCATCTATGTTTAGTTTTGAACCCCAAACTGTCTATACGATCAAGCCGCGGTGCCGTTTTCTTTATAGAGCTTTGTGTGGTCAATAGGATAGGTAATTGTGCAACCACTGAATGTCGTAATTTGGGGCTTGGAGTTAAATCATTTTGTTTGATGCGTTCCAATGACATTTCAGGATTAATTTTTTACATGCTTTCTAGTTGCGGGATACACAGGATATCGCGTTCTAGTACATGTTTAAATTGATTTGACCTGATCTTAAAACAAAAAGTGATCACAAATCAACTATTATGGTCCTTACGGAACTGTATTCTCGGATTTTAGGCCTGAGCGACCCGTATTTTGTTGCCGACGTCGAGTTGGATACGGCAGGAGGCCGAGTGGACGTCCTTGGCGCTGTCCGACTTGTGGCCGCAAGTGGGCTTGTCGAGATCATGCCGAACCTCGGGTGTGGCGTCACCTCGATACCTGACCGGCCAGTTCACGACCTTCCCTGCGTGGGGTGTCCGGAGCACGGCGCGCTTCAGGTGAGAGTGCCTTCACCTACTTCTTCTGTGGTAGGAGCGTTGGACCTCTACCCGAAACTCGCTTGAAGGACCCACGGAACGTCGGAAGAACTCAACTTACTTATGCATAGAAATATCCTCAGTGACACGTAGCCTGAGCCGTTTGTTAAGTTCATATATGTCAATAAGAATTAATTGGTTTCGATAAGTAAATGTGGTTAAAACTGGCAAGCGAGGAAATCAAAAGTGAAAATTCCACATATACAAGTGTATCCTGTCGATCACTGCAACAATAGATGTCGGCATTGTTCTACACTTTCTCCGTACAAAAAAAGGGCAGAGTATGAGAGTTCGCCTGTTGTGAAATATTTGAACATGCTACATGATCACGATGTGGAATTTGACAATATTTCAATCGTTGGAGGCGAACCATTTTTGCATTCAGATATATTGTCATATATACACGGTTTTAAAGAGATAAAGTATCATGCGACACTGTCTTTGACTACAAATGGTTTTTGGATTTCTCCGTCTGCCTTGTCGCGTTATTCCATGGTGTTTGAGTCTATAGATGTTTTGAACTTTTCTTTTTACACAAGAATAGTCAATAGGGTGGGTGGAGATAGCTACTTTCATGATTATATATATTTGCTTGGGGAGAAATATCCAGATCTTGTCATTAATATTGCATATACATATGTTTTTAATGCCTGGGCATTAGGCTCTCGTCCTATGCCTGATCCAAATAACTGCTGGTGGAATGAATGCTTAGCGCTAGATGTTAACGGGTTGATCTCTCGTTGCGGAGTTGCCAGGAGTGCGGAAGTGCATCCTCATGTAACAAACCAGTTCATTGAAAATAGACATCAAATG
Source organism: Pseudomonadota bacterium (assembly GCA_023390395.1). Classification (GTDB taxonomy): domain Bacteria; phylum Desulfobacterota; class Desulfovibrionia; order Desulfovibrionales; family Desulfovibrionaceae; genus Solidesulfovibrio. The sequence goes on from JAEWCY010000021.1 coordinate 5,594, forward strand.
ATTTATGATTTAAATTATGGCACTAAGGATTTTTTTAGATGGTATAATTTATTTCCATATTCCTCTTGCTTTTATTGCTCAAGCCGCCGGGGGGGTGCTTTGACTGATTGGGGGCGGGTAGATTCTGATCTGGACGACTCTCCTAATGGTGTTTAACTTCTTGGGGGTTAAAGGATATTAACTCTACTCCAATATTTTCACAGTATTCAAATAAGATGCTGTTTGTATTTGATGAACTAATGGTCTTTTATGGATTAATTTCTGTATTTGCCATGTTAATATGGATTACGAATTAGCAACAATGGCATCGAATATCTAAGGCCTGTAACGAAACCGTGCAAACTTTCACTAAAGGGCGAAAGACCCAGGAGGCTTTCGTGCTAATTAACAACTTTCTCAGTTCTGTTCCCTGTTTGATGGTCAAGGACGTAGCCGAAATGGCTATGAGAGCCGAGATAAACTAAGTTAAATCCCTCGTGCGGTAAGCAGTATCAGAGGAATGTAGTATGCCGATAGCTGTTTATTCTTTTCCAAAATCTGGAAATTATTTTGTTACTCGATCTTTTGCATGCACTATTGAGGCGAACATATATCATACTTTGTGTTCTCAAAATATTGTTGATCTTCATGTGCGTCGATCGCTTTCCTTAAAATCAATTCGCAGAAATAGCAATGTATATTTACCTGAAAATGTGTTTGGAAAACGCGATGTATTAAAGTCAGAAAATAACTTCAACATGGAATCGTCTGACTATATTATATATAAATCCCATTCGCTAAGAACTTTACTCCCTTTGTGCAATAAAATAGATTGTATATTTGTAATACTACGGCGACCTACAGACATCCTCCGATCTCATGTCCAGTTTCAATATACAGCAGTGCGATCTTTAGATGCGCCTCTAATGGAGCATTCAAAGTATGTTTATCTTGACCAGCGATTTTATATGGATAAATTCATGATGCTTCGACCGAGCCTCGAGTATTTTCAGGATTCTTATTTGCAGGTTATAATAAATGCAACGTGTTTCAAACTACCGATATTTATCACTACATTTGACTCATTTGCTGAAAATCCATGGTTAATAATATCGAATTTTTCGCATGCTGTTTATGGGAAAAAAATAATCATGCCTATTAATTTCGAACAAAAAATTGCAAAGGACAATTTCTTGTCCGCTCAGGAGAAGATATTTAATCATTCCATTTGCGATAAAAAATGGCGATGGGACAAGGAAAAGCCTTTTGACATACTTAATATATCTCGGTGGGCGTATGAAAATAACTTTAGACTTATTACGCCTAATAATAGTATTTCAAGTTTATTGCGGAGCCTGCCTAAAGCATCTTTTGCCGATAGTATATATGATATTGTTTCGCAAACAATTCCTACCCATGGACTGTATTTAACAACTCAAAAGGAAAAAGATTCTTATAAAAATTCCATATTAAACAAACTGTCAAATATTGGCCTAGGGTATATTCCAAAAACAGTTTGAACTCACTGCTAGAGAGTTAACAGCAAGGGACTCTGCTGTGGTCCCGCGCGTCCTGGTCGCGGATAAGCGGAGGCAGGCGTCTGGCGTCCTTCGGCTTGCCTAGAAGGACACCTTGAGGCCGACCGAACCTTGTGCGCCACGGCTGCTCTTGCCGTCGATGGCAGTGAAGGCGCCGGCCTGACCGTACAGGTTGAACTGCTCCCGCACCCGGACCGTGAGCCCGGCATCAAGCTCCAGGGACGTGCCGCTGAAGTTGGTCGGCAGGCCCGTGCTGGCCGAGGACGTGCGCATGATGACCTTGGCGTTGTCGTCCTGGTCGCGACGTACGGCCAAGCCAACGAACGGGGTCCAGCGTACGCCCGACTCCGTGACGACGTCGTACTTCAGGCGTGCCCCGCCGCGCAGCGTCAGCCGGTTGCCGCCCCGCAGGTCGGCGTGGGTGCTCGGGTACGACACGCCGTCGAAGTGCGCCTGCTGGTAGATCCCTTGCGCCTGCGGCTCCAGGAAGAACTTCGATGCGCCCAGTTGGAAGGGATAGCCGCCTTCCAGCGAGGCCGCCCAACCTGTGCCGTTCACCTTGACGTTGGAGGTGCCGTAGGCGTGGCCGTTTAAAATCGAGCCTTGGGCCACGGCGTTGACGTAGCCTTTGCCGGCCCACTGGTACGTCCCGTAGAGCCCAACGCTGTAGGCGGTCATGTCCAGCTGCCCCACGTGGGTGAAGCGCGCGCCGGCCGAATCCCCCCAGCCCCGGCCATACCCGTAGGCCATGGCCCCGTAGACCCCCAGCGCGCTTGCATCGCCCGAGTCGTGGCCCCGGTTGAGTTCCGCGCCCAGTTGGAAGCCGTCGGTGTACCCCTCGTAGCCCGGGCTCACCGTGCCGCCTCCCTCCTTGCGAAGCAAACTGCCGAGGCCGCGGCTCCAGGCCGTAAGCCCGTTGCCCGAGGAGGCCTTCTCCACGGCCCCCCCCTCCCGGACGTTAAGCGTGCCCAGGGTGGTCTGCATCAAGTCGTGGCTCAGTCCGATCACCGAGGCCAAGAGCGCGTCGTCCGGGCGGTAGGCGGTGCGGGCGGCGCCCTGGCCGCTGGCGGTGGAACTCAAGTACCAGTCCTGGCCTTGGCCGAAAACATCGCCGGCCCGCAGATAATACATGTACGACCCGGCGTAGACCGGCGCGGTGAGCGAGAATCCGTCCTTGGTGGACTGGGCCGTGGTGTCCGCCCCGTTTATCGCCTCCACGACCAGGATGCCGTTGCCCACGGTCTGGGCGCCAAGCCCTCCCACATTGTTGATGGAGAGCTTGGTGGTGCCCGTGACCGTGCCCCCGTCCACGATGATCTTGTCGCTTGGCGAGTTGTCGCAGCCAAGATAGGTGTTGAGCGTAATGGTGCCGCCCTGGCCGGTCAGGTTGGTCACGGTCAGGGTCTTGGGCGTGAAGGCGTCGGTCGGCGTCTGCGACACGATGCTGCCGGCCAGGGTCAGGTTGCCGAGCACCGAATCGCCGGTCATGACCCATTTGCTGGAGGCGTCGATGGACAGGTCCACCGGGTCGATCATGCCGGTCAGGTTGGTGTTGTTGGCCAGATGCACCTGGCCATGGCTCGAGTCGTCGACGATGATGTCGCCCGTGAGCGTCGAACCGCTGGCCGTGAACGTGAAGTTGCTGCCGCTTGTGCCGGAGATCAGGCGCCCGCCGTCGGAACCGACCGATGCCGTCACGTTGTTGAAAGACACAGTGTTGGCGGCGCTCGTGGCTCCGCTCATGGTGATCAGGGCTCCGGCCTGTCCGCCCAGGCTTGAGGCGTCGATGGTCACCCCAGACAGCGTGACCGTGTTCACGCCGCCCCCGCCCAGGAGGATGGGACCGCCGGCATACTGCGTTCCCGCGGATCCCGAGGAACCCGAGGAAGACGCGGAGGAAGAGGACGACGCAGTGGATGTGGAAGAGGAAGACGTGGAAGACGAGGCGGAAACAAACGTCATGGGCGAGACGTAGTCCGTGGTCAGGTACCAGTCCTGGCCTTGCCCGTACTGGTCGCCGGGACGCAGGGAATAGGTGTACGCGCCCACATTGAGGGGGCCATTGGAGAGATAGAAGCCGGGATTGACCAGACTTGCCGCGGTTTGGGCCCCGTTGATGGCGTCCACGATCAGGATGCCGCTTGTGCCCGCGGTCGAGGCGCCGAGCCCGCCGACGTTGTTGATGAAGAGCTTGGTGGTGCCCGTGACCGTGCCGCCGTTGACGACGATCATGTCCGTGGGCGAGGCGCTGTCGCCCAGCACGGTGTTGAGGGTAATGGTGCCGCCGGAAAGGCCCTGGCCGCCGGTGATGCTGGTCACCGTCAGGGTCTTGGGGGTGAACGGCGTGCCGTCGTCACGGAAGACGAGGTTCCCGGCCAGGTTCAGGTTTCCGATCGAGGCGTCGCCGGTCATGGTCCATCGGCTGTCGGAGTCGATGCTCATGTTCGGCCCGCCGGTCACCGTGCCGGTCAGCGTGGAGCTTGCGGCCAGGGAGATACGGCCCGAGCTGCCGGAATCGAAGGCAATATCGCCCGTCAGCGTGGAATTGCCGGCCGTGAAGGCCACGGACGACCCGCCCGTGACGCGCAGCAGGGTGCCGCTGCCGGGGCTGGTGGCGTCCACCGTCATGTCGGTGAGATTCAGGGCGTTGCCGGAATTCGTGGACCCGAGGACCTTGAACACGTCCTGGCCGGAGGCCATGTCGAGGGTCACGCCGTTTAAGGCGGCGGTCGCCTGGTTGGCGCCGGCGTCAAGCGTCACCGACGGCGCGCCGGAGACGGTCAGGGTGTTGCTTTGCAGGGTCAGCGAGCCGCCCGCGACCACGATCCCTTGGCCCTGGGTGATGTCACCGGTCAGGGTCACGCTTCCGGAGCCCACGACCGTGGTCTTGCCCGATCCTGCGCCGTCGGTGACCGTGAAGCCGTTGGCGCTGCTGCCGCCGGTGGTGTTGAAGGTCAGGGTGCCGGGGTTTTCGAGGCTGGGATCGGTGAGGACGCCGCCGTGATTGATCACCAGGGTGCCGCCGGCGAGCATGGTGACGCTTCCGGCCGTGCCGGAGACGTTCATGGTGCCGCCGCTTCGGATGGTGGAGTTGGTGGCGGTGCCTCCGGCGAGCACGTTTTGCGTGCCGCCGTTGATGGTGGTGGTGTCGGCCGTGCCGCCGGATTGTATGTTCATGGCGCCGGCGTTGATGGTGGTGCTTGTGGCCGTGCCGGACACGTTCATGGTGCCGCCGGCGATGGTGGTGTTTGTGGCCGAGCCTCCGGCGAGCACGTTTTGCACGCCGCCGTTGATGGTGGTGGTGTTGGCCGAACCGCCGGAATTGACGTTCTGGGTGCCGGAATTGATGATGGTATTGGTGGCCGTGCCGGACACGTTCTGCGAGCCGCCGGCGATGGTGGTGTTTGTGGCCGAGCCTCCGGCGAGCACGTTTTGCACGCCGCCATTGATGGTGGTGGTGTTGGCCGAGCCGCCGGACTGTACGTTCTGGGTGCCGGAATTGATGATGGTGTTGGTGGCCGTGCCGGAGACGTTCTGTGTGCCGCCGGCGATGGTGGTGTTGGTGGCCGTGCCAAAAATGGCCTGGGAGCCGGATTTGATGGTGGTGCCGGTGGCCGTGCCGCCGGAGAGCACGTGTTGCGCGCCGCCGTTGATGATGGTGGTGTCGGCCGTGCCGCCGGAAGAAATGGTCTGGGTGCCGCCGATGATGGTGGTATTGGTGGCCGTACCGTACACGGCCTGAATGCCGCCGGCGATGGTGGTGGCGTCGGCCGTGCCGCCGGAATAAATGGTCTGGGTGCCGGAATTGATGGTGGTGCCGGTGGCCTTGCCGCCGGAATTGACATGCTGGGTGCCGGAATTGAGGGTGGTATTTGTGGCCGTGCCGGACACGTTCTGAATGCCGCCGGCGATGGTGGTGGCGTCGGCCGTGCCGCCGGAATAAATGGTCTGGGTGCCGGAATTGATGGTGGTGCCGGTGGCCTTGCCGCCGGAACCAATGTACTGGGTGCCGCCGTTGATGATGGTGCCGGTGGCCGTGCCATCAATGGCCTGGGAGCCGGAATTGAGGGTGGTGCCGGTGGCCGTGCCGCCGGAGAGCACGTGTTGCGCGCCGCCGCTCACGATGGTGCCGTTGGTCGTTCCGCCGTCCTCCACGTTCTGGGTGGTGCCGCTGGCCAGGGTCACGTTATTGGCTGTGCCATACACGTTCTGCGTGCCCGAAGTGAATGTCAGGAACGTGGCCGTGGTGTCCAGGGTGTACCCCGACAGGATGTTCTGCGTGCCGCCGCTGATGATAGTGGCCGTGGACGAATCCAAACTGATATCTATTGCGCCAGCGTAGATGTTCTGGACACCGCCGGTGCTGATGGTTGTGCCTTTGAACGTGCCGCCGGTGTACACGTTCTGCACGCTGCCGGTGTAGATTGTTGTGTACTTGGCCGTACCGCCAGAGTACACATTCTGTGTGCCACCGTTCATGAGTATGCTGGTATTTGTCGTGTCGCCGGAATTCACGTTCTGCGTGGTGCCGTCAATGAACTCATAAGAAAAACTTTCCGTCGCGCCGCAACAAACGTTTATGACAACCAACACAACCGCGACAAACTTCCTTAACATGTATGTGCTGCGTAATTCTTTGAAAAGGGTCATGTTTCATTTCCTTTGTGAAGTCGATATCGGAAGATATGGTTGCGTTGTTCAGCCTGTATGATCCGGTAAGAGATCCCAGTCATGCCCATTGACCGTCTTGCAACGGACGGACATGCGAGACAAAGGACGGCGTATTGCTGCCATATTTGTTTCAACGCACCGGATTTGCCTGGGATTTGTACAGCAAAAAAGGCCCCGACGCTGTCAGGGCCTTTCGTGATTTTCTGTGGTGAAATTTGACGACACTCCCCGCGAGGGGGGCGTCGGAAAAGACCGTCGCCGGGCGTCAGCCGCGGCGCGCGATGGCGTATTTGCGCAGGTCTTTCATGTTGGAGAGCGTAAGCTTCTTGATGATGCGGGCGTAGTAGGTTCCCACGGTGTGGGGGCTGATGTGCAGGGCCTGGCCGATCTCGGCGCTGGTCTCGCCGTCCCCGAGCCGCACCAGGATCTGTTCCTCCCGGGCGCTCAGGCAGGCCTCTCCGGCGTCCTCCTGCAACACGACCCGGCCGGCCAGGCTGCGCATGGCCCGGGGGCTGGCGTAGCGCTGGCCGGAGGCAACCGCGACCACGGCCTCGATCAGCACGTCCGACACTTCGCGTTTGGTGACATAGCCCCGGGCGCCGCGCTGGAACGCTCGCTCGATGCTCCCCCGGTCCTCATGCATGGAATACATCAATGTCGGGATGCGAAGGGAGGTGATGTCATCGATCAGATCGAGCCCCGATTCCTCGGCCAGGGACAGGTCCACCAGGGCGACCTGCGCCCCGCAGCCGTCCAGGCGCGCAAGGACCTCCGCCCGGCTCCCCGCCTCGCCGCAGACCGTATGACCGACCGAGGTCAACAACAGCGACAGGCCGTCCCGCATGACCGGATGGTCGTCCACCAGAAAAACGCGCACGCGTTGCATCTCAACCCTGTCCATCGACGTCCTCCCGCCCGGCCCGGGCCATCGTCGAGTCTGCGTCGTCCGCTGCGCACCGCACGCTGCACGTGACCACGGTCCCCCCCCGGGGGCCATCGTCGACCCGCAGCCGCCCCCCGACCATCCTGGCCCGATACAGCATGATCCGCAAGCCAAGCCCCCCTTTGGACCGGGCCGCGGCGTCGCGGCCGATGCCGTCGTCGCGGATGGTCAAGGTGAGCTGCCCGCGCGGCTCGCAGGCAAGCGAGATGACGATGCGGCTGGCCTTGGCGTGCTTCACGGCGTTGGCCACCGCCTCCTGGGCGATGCGGAAAAGCTGGACCACGTGCGCGTTGGCGCACTCCGGGCAGGCCAGGGTCTCGACATAGTCGATGGGCAGGCCGCTCGATTCGCTCACGCGCTGGGCCAACTCTTCCAGGGACGGTCCGGCGCCCTTGGCGGCATGCTCCGCCGGCCACAATCCCCGGGAGAGATCGTAGGCCTGGCTGACCGAGTCCTCCAAAAGCGAGGCGATCTTCGAGACCTCTGCCGCCGTGGCCTGGTCCTCCAGAACACGCCGCTCCAGTACCGAACAGCGCAGCCGGGTGCCGGAGAGAAGCTGGCACAGGCCGTCGTGCAGGTCGTGGCTCAAGCGCCGGCGTTCCTCATCGCTGACGTTGATGATTTCCCGCTCCAGTCGGTTGCGCTCGTCCATTTCCGCTTCCAAGGCCACATTGTTGACCTCCAGGGCCTGCGACAGGTTCTCCACGGCCGCAAACGCGTTGGAAAATCGCTGGGCCAGGGCCAAGGCCTGGGACAGGACGAAGGCGAGCAATCCAACCGGAAGGAGGCTCACCCCATTGATGCTGAAGACATGAAAATAAATATCGCACAAGGACGTTGCCGCCAGGATCAGATTGCCAAAAAAGAGGACCCGTGCGCCATCTCGGCCACGCCAACAACAAACTGTCAGCATGACTGTGTAAAAACAGCTGAGGGCAAAGGTGGATATGGCAAAGAATTTGAGCGCCGTGTAGACAATAAATCCCGGTTGCGTCAGAATTATCAGAATAAACAAGGCATTTCTTATGTCGCAAAGACGAAGGACGAAAAGAAAAAATTCTTTTGGATAAATAGACCTAAAAAATCTGTATAAGATGGATGCTAGCATCGCATAGCCAATAAGGCAAATATTGCTGTCGGTCGTGAATTTCAAGTTTGGTATGAACAGGCGAATTATCCATCCCGAAGAATCCAAAGTGACATACACGGCAATCAATGTCAGGCAATACAATCCAAAATAGAGTGTCGAAGCATCCTTCTTTCTCAAAAAATAAAGAACGAAATGATAGATGGCCATGACCAGCAAGCAACCCGAAAAAAACGTCGCCAGACACCAGGTGTAGACCTGGGCTCGTTCCAGCTGCCCGGGAGCGGCCACCTGTAACGGATAGCGCAGGCCCCCCCGGTCAAAATAGTGGTTGGACACTTGCAAAACCAGTTCAACGGGTGCTGCGTCGCAGGCAAGCGTCGCCAGGACCAGGGAGCGATCGGGCGTTTCCGTTGCGGCGGTCCGGCCGACCACCCCGCTTGAGGCGAGAAGTTTGCCGTTGGCCCAGAGCCGGTAGGCGGCGGATATGGCGAAAAGGCGAAGCACCAAATGGCGTGTGTCGGGGCCGGGCAGGAGGCGCAGGCGGAAGGTGGCCTGACCGGTGCCGGGCAGGGGATGACCGTCAAGGGCATGGCCCTTCCAGAAGCCAGGGAAAGTGAGATAGCCGGACATTGCCGGGGTGTTGGTTCCGGCCTTGAAATCATCCGGCGTCAGCAACCGGTCCCAGTAGAATTCCCACTGCCCATCAAGGGCGAGCGGCCCATCCCTGGCCGGGTCCCAACGGGAAAGGTCGAGTACGCCGTTTTGGGCCACGGGCATGTCCCCGGCCTGCCTGGTGCATCCCAGGCAAGGCAACAGGATCAGGAGCGCCAGGACGACGAGCGATCTTTTAGCGTGTACCGGAAACATGCGTGCGCCATATCTCACAGAGAATATGGAGCATTCCTACGGCAGACCTGGACAGCTGTCGAGCATCGCAACGAAGGCGCCACGCGCCTCTGTGGGGAAACTGCTGCACCGCAAGCTGCGGGCTGGCAAAATCGGTCGCATGTATTGGCAAGAGTGTGGAGCATAAATAAGGTTTGCCGCAATCTTTGTTGTAACCATCTGAAATTTCTTGGCGCCCCAAAGGGATGATTCGGTCAGGGCAAAATACTTTGCCCCCCTGCCAAGACTTCTTCCTGAATGCACTTCGCAAACAGGCCGCGCCTACCAATTTTCCTACAGCCTGATCTCGCCGCGCTTCGCGCCATCCAGCCTCGCAGCAAGGTTTGCCGCGCGCAAATGTGTGTAGCGCGCCAGCATTTGCAGGGATTTGTGCCCGGTAATGGCCTTGATTTCCATTACATCCAGGTCCGTATGCTCAAAGAATCGACTGGTGGCTTCATGGCGCAGGTCATGGAAATGCAGGTTCGCCAGTCCGGCCGATTGGCAAACCTTGGCCATCTTCGAGGACAGCGTGTCGGGATGGAGGTGCGCGGGAAAGACTCGCCCGGAAATATGACGAGGGAGTCCTTGGAGCACTTCGATCGCTTTTCGAGATAACGGGACCGTCCTACATGTCCCGTTTTTGGTGTCACGCAGCAACACCGATTTGTTGCGGAGGTCTATGTCTTCCCAGGCGAGCTTGACGATTGCGCAAAACTCCAAGTCGTCGCCAATGGCTTCAAAGAGTTTTTCTTCCTCGCCAGCTTCCAGCCGTCTTTCGCGTCCCGGCGGCAATTTGGGTTTGGCGGCGAGTTGCACGGGATTGGTCAAACTTTCCATGCTCCAATCGCTCCTGGCAAAATTAAAGAGCCTGGAGAGAAGGGCCAGGTCCAAACGGATCGTATTGGCCGAAATCCCCTCTTTCTCCCGGGCGCGTCGGTAATCCGCTATGTCTTTCGACCGAATCGTTGACATGACGCGGCGGGCGATGGCACGCGATTGAAGGCATTTGGCCCGGGAAATTTCACGGCGAGGGTCTTTGAGCCTTGGCAAATACTCTTCTTTATAACGCTCCAGGCATTCGCTCAGGGTGTACACTCGGCCTCTTTGGTCGAGACGAACTGCCCTTTGGACATCTCGGTCTCGACGCCCTTTGCCCATTACTCGGCTTCGGCCTTGGTATCAAAGGTCTTGCATGTCGTCGGGTAGCCCCGTTTGCGAATCCTGGCCTCCCACTGGAGATTGCCCCGCTTGCGAAATGTGGCCATCGCTCCACCTCTCTGTTGGAGCAAGTGGAGCAAAATTGGAGCAGAAAACCAAGAAGGCGACCTGTCGTCTTCGACAAGTCGCCTTAGTCCAATGTAATTGTTGAATTTTACTGGCGCGCCCGGAGAGATTCGAACTCCCGGCCTGCGGATTCGAAGTCCGACGCTCTATCCGGCTGAGCTACGGGCGCGCGGCCGAAACCTAAAGAGTCGTGGCCGTGCCCGTCAAGTCGGCGCATCGCCCGGGAACAGCCTTCGCCGAATCGTCGGTTGCAGCGCTGGCGAAAAAACAATACCCAGTTCTCAAGGGGCATCCCGCCCCACGACGCTTGCGGCACCGGGAGCATCGCCATGCGCTTTCTCATCGTGGATGACGATGAAAGCATCATCCTTTTTCTACGAACCTTTCTGTCCGCATACGCCGAGTGCCTGACCGCAAGCGACGGCCTGGAGGCCATGGCCGCCTTCGAGGCCGCCCTCGAAGAGGACAGGCCCATCACCGCCGTGTTCATGGACATCCTCATGCCCGGCATGGACGGCAACGAGGTCGTCCAGGCCCTGCGCCGCATGGAAGAGGCCGCCGGCCCCAGGCAGCCCTTCAAGCTCATCATGATCTCGGTGCTCACGGACACCAGGAACGTCAGCGAGTCCTTCTTCCATGGCCGCGCCGACGCCTACCTGCCCAAGCCCCTGCGCCGGGAGGTGCTGCTTTCGGAGCTGGCCAAGCTCGGCCTCATCGACGCCCCGGTGCTGCCGCTGTAACCTGGGCCGAAGCGTCTCCCGGGGACGCCCCTTGCGCGGCGCTCCCCACCGGAGAGGGCTCGGAGGTTCGGGCCTGCCGCTGTTCAAGGCGGCCGCTGCGGACTAGCGCCGTCTGGGCGTGGCCGGCGGCTCGGGCGCGACGTTGTTCTGCGTGGCGAAGAAGGCCCCACTCCAGGCCATGGCTTCGCTGGCGCAGGCCTTGACCGCTTCCAGATCGAAGCCCAGGTTTTGCGTCAGCTCCTCCAGGCGCGCCCAGTCCGCATCCTCGATGCAGCCCACCAGTTCGAGCAGCGGCTCGTATTCGCTTTGGGCTTCGCGCCGCAGCGCCGCCTTGAGCTTCTCCTCCAGGGGCAAAAGCTCCGTCACCTTGGCCATGGGCATGCCGAGAATGGCGTCGAGGAGGGAAAAAAGCCCCAGCAGAAAGAGCGATCCCGGGTTGAAGTCCCAATAGTCGTAGCGGGTGGCCACCTGCTCCAGGAAACGCGCCCGCTCCAGGGACAGTTCGGCCAGTTCGCGCGGCATGTCCCCGTGCTGGGACATGTCGGCCAGCAGCACGGCCCGCAGCCAGTTGCGCATCTTCACCGACCCCAGGATCATGATGGCCTGCCGGATGGACTGGATCTTCTGGGGGAAGCCGAAGGCGGCGGAATTGAGGTAGGACAGCAGCCGGAAGCTCACGGACACGTCCGAGGAGATGGCCTCGGCCAGGGCGTCCACGTCCGGGTCCTCGGCCTCGATCAGGCGCATGAGATTGAACCGGCTCATCTGGTGGGAGGTGAACTTGCGCTCGGCCAGCACCTCGGGCTCCTTGAAAAAACGCCCCTGGAACAGGGTGAAGCCGGCGTTTTTGAGCGCCTCGAACTGTTCGAGCCCCTGGACCCGGGAGGCCAGCAGCATGACCTTGCGGCCCTTGGTCCGGTCCAGGAAGTCGCGGGGACCGGCCCCGGCCCCGGCATCGAAGCACAGGACGTCGGCCAGGCGCGCCAGCTCCGGCACGGCGGCCATGCCCGGGCCGTCTTCCAGGGCCAGGATGTAGCCGTCGGCGCGCAGCTGCGCGGCCGCGGCCACCACCGCCTCGGGCGAGCTCACCGGGCCCACGGCCTTGACCACCCCGTGCTGGGGCGGCAGGGCGTAGGGGGCCTTGGCGAGAAGCCCTGCCTCGTCGAAGGGGGCCACGACCTTCTTGCCGCGCTCCACGGCGTGCTGCACGCCCATGTACGACGACGAGGCCAGGGAGTCGGCCACGTGCTCGCGGTCGGCGAAGCAGGTCAGGGCGGCGCAGGCGTCGTTGCCGCCCTGTATCTCGTAGCCCCACAGCTTGCGCTTGACGTCGAAAAGGGCCTGCTTGGTGAAGAAGAAAGGCGTGGCGCTGGTCGCGTCCTGTGCGTTCATGGCGCATTCCCGGGTTGGCTGTTCTTCGGGGGGTGAGCCTGGACGTCCCGAGTCTGCCGCGATCATGCCCGAGGCGGGGCGCATTGACAACCGGTCCGGGGCGTTTTCCCCCGCGTCGGGCCCGGTCGCCTCCCGGCGAACGTCAGGCTTCCGGGGCGGCCGCCGGCAGGGTGAAGGTGAAAAAGCTCCCCTTGCCCGGCGCGCTTTGCACGTCGATGCCGCCGCCGTGGGCGAAGAGCACGGCCCGCACCAGGGACAGGCCCAGGCCCAGGCCGCGCTGGGAGCGGCTCTTGTCCGCCCGGTACAGGCGGTCGAAGATGCGCGGGATGTCGTCGGCGCTTATCCCCTCGCCGGTGTCGGCCACGCGCACCGTCACGGCCCCGCCCTCGCGCCAGGCCGAGACGTCCACCCGGCCGCCCGGGGGCGTGTACTTGACGGCGTTGTCCAGGAGATTGCCGAGCACCTGGCGCATCCGGTCGGCGTCGGCCGTCACCGGCAGCCGGTCCATGGGGGCCACGGCGAGGATCACGCCCTTTTCCTCGGCCACGTACTGGTAGATCTCCACCATCTCGGCCACGAGCCCGGCCATGTCCGCCCGGCCGAGATGCAGGCGCATGGCCCCGGTCTCGGCCTCGGAGATGTCCATGAGGATGCCGAGCATGGACACCATGCGCCGGGTCTCCTCGGCGCAGTCGAGCAGGGCCTCGCGCAGGGATTCGGCGTCGTTTTTGGTGGAAGCGGCCATTTCCACGGCGGCCAGGCTGCGGGTGGCCGGGGTGCGCAGGTCGTGGGCCACGTTGTCGAGCGCTTCGCGCATGCCGGCGATCAGGCTCTTGATCTTGTCGAGCATGGCGTTGAAAAGGCGCGCCAGCTCGTTGAGCTCGTCGTCGGCCCCCTCGTCCGGCACCCGGGCGTCCATGCGGCCGGTGTCGATGGCCCGCACGGTGTCGATGAGCGCCTGGATGGGCTTGAGCGTGCGCCGGGCCAGCAGAAAGCCCGCGGCCAGGCCCACCAGGGCCACCAGGGCCATGATGCCGGCGAAGATGACCCGGAACTGGCGCAGCAGCCGCTCGCGGTCGCTGGCGTCCTTGCCCATGTAGACCATGCCGCCGCCGGGCAGGCTGCGGCAGGCCAGTTCGATGAGGCCGTCGCCGTCGGGCCGGGGCAGAAACGCCCACTGGATGCCCGGGCCCAGGTCGCGGGGCAGCTCGGCGGGCAGGGGGGCGGCGTCCGTGGGCGCGATCTGGGTCAGGGGCCGGCCGTCGGGGTCGTCCAGGCGCAGGTAGTATTCGTCGGAGTCGAAGTCCTCCCGCTCCATGCGCACGAACTCCACCAGGGCGGGCAGGCCGCGCTTGAGGGCGATGGAGGCGTATTCCCGCACCTTTTGCGCCATGGCCAGACGGTCGCCGTCGCGCACGGCGTCGGAGAGCAGCGAATAGGCCAGCAGGAAAAGGATCAGGGCGCTCGAGATGAAGATCAGGGAGTACTGGGCGGTCAGGCGGAAGGTGGTCGAACGGAAAAAGGCCCTACTCCTTAAGGACATATCCGACCCCGCGCAGGGTCTGCAGCATCTTCTTCTCCCAGTCCCTGTCGATCTTGTTGCGCAGCCGGCACACCAGCACGTCCACCAGGTTGGTCTGGGGATCGAAATGGTAGTCCCAGACGTGCTCCATGATCATGGTCTTGGAGAGCACCTTGCCGGGATTGCGCATGAAATACTCGAGCAGCGCGAATTCCCTGGGCTGGAGCTGCACCGCGGTCTCGCCCCGGCGCACCTCGCGGGTGAGCAGGTTCATGGACAGCTCGCCCACGGTCAGGCGGGTGGGTTCGGACACGCTGGAGGAGCGGCGGATGAGCGCCTGGACCCGGGCCAGCAGTTCGGAGAAGGAGAAGGGCTTGGACAGGTAGTCGTCGCTGCCGGTCTCCAGGCCCCGCACCCGGTCCTCCACGGAACGCTTGGCCGAGAGGATGATGATGGGCGTGTTGATGCCGCGCCGGCGCAGCTCCTCGATGACCTTGAGGCCGTCGAGGCCCGGCAGCATCACGTCGATGACGGCCACGGCGTAGGGCTCGGTGGCGGCCAGGTGCAGGCCGTCCACGCCGTTGGCGGCGTGGTCCACGGCAAAACCGCTCTGGCGCAGTCCGCCGATGATGAAAGAAGCGATTTTCTCGTCGTCCTCGACGAGCAGAATCCGCATGGGCCGTGTTTCCTTTCGCCTGTCGCCCTCGGGCCGGCGGCCAGCTGCCTGTGTCTTTTGGTGCGCGGTGTACATGTAACGCCTCATAAGGTCCAGGGGGGTTGGGCGCTACGGATTTTCCCTGTTTTTCATATCTGTCATTAACTGGCAAGGTTGTTGTAAAGGCACGAAATGGCGGGGCTTTTGTATTTCATGTTTGTAATGGAAGGGTAAGAGGCCGGAAAGGGGTAGGGGCATAGACCCCAAAGCGTCGGCCGGGGGGGAACCATCCGGACGACACGGGGGAACGGCCCGTGTGGGACGGGCCCTGTAGGCCGGGGGACTGGCCAGGACAAATTACCGCTCAAGGAGCCCATATCATGAAGAAGATCGTCATTTTCACCGTCATTTCCTGCCTGCTCGCCACCTCCATGGCCTTCGCCGGCACCAAGAAGAAAAAGAAAAAGACCACCAAGGCCGACAGCTACTCCGTGGTCGAGATCCTGAAGGCCAAGAAGAAGAACAAGAAGGCCACTCCGGCCCAGTAGTTTCCGCCGACTCCAGTGTTGCGAAAGGCCGGGGCTTCTCCGGCCTTTCGCTTTTTCGGGCCGGGCCTTTGCGGCCGCGCGGCTTGACTTGGGACCGGGCATCGGCAAGGATGCAACGCCGGAAGCCTTCTGATGCCGCATCGCCTGAATTGTGGAGTCATCCCCATGCTCGTCGCCGACCTCATGACCAGCCAGTTGCGCTGCCTGCGCGAAACGGACAGTCTGGCCGACGCCATGGCCGCCATGCAGGAGCTTTTTATCCGCCATGTCCCGGTCGTGGACGAGGCCGGGGGCCTCGTGGGGCTCGTCACCCAGCGCGACGTGCTGGCCATGGAGCACAGGAAGGAGCCGGTCACGCTCCTGCGGGACGTGATGCGCACGGATCTGGTCACCGTGACTCCGGACACGCCGCTGCGCGCCGCGGCCGAGACCATGATCTACAACAAGTTCGGTTGCCTGCCCGTGGTGCGGGAGGGCGAACTCGTCGGCATCATCACGGAAACCGATTTCCTCAAGCTGGCCATCTTTCCCCTCGCGCCCAGGCGCGGCGACTGATCGCGCCGGGGCCGACCCAAACCGCTACGGAGGGTGCCGCTCCATGATCCGTTTCGGCGTTTTCCTGTTCGCCCTCGCCGCCGTCCTGCTGTCGCCGACCGCGGTGCCGACGCCGGCCCAGGCCGCCGGGCTCGAGCTTTCGCGCTACAAGGACCTGCGCAACGAATACATGAAGGTCACGGACATCAAGGAGCGGGAGCGCACCGAGGAGCGCTACGTGCCCTCGGGCGGCAAGGTCACGCTGACGCGGGTGCCCTACAAGGAAGTGCTCGTCACGGCCGAGCTGCGGCAAAAGCCGCCCTCCAGCATGGACGCCATGTTCGGGACCAGCGACGCCCAGCCCTTCCTCAAGGTCTGCATGTCCCGCTTCGACGCGGCGGACAAGCTGATCGAGGAGGAGTGCCAGGGGCTGCGCTTCGAGAGCATGGTCAAGGGCAACATCGGCACGGCCATGTTCCGCGTGCCCGAGGACACGGCGCGCTACGAGTTCCGCATGGCCGAGGCCAAGGGCGACAAGGGCTCGGCCATCAAGCTGTGGTACCCCACCAACTGAGCCGACGCTCGGCGACATATCGGTTGCCTTCCAAAAGCACCCTGGATATACGGTTT
Organism: Pseudomonadota bacterium; assembly: GCA_023390395.1. Classification (GTDB taxonomy): domain Bacteria; phylum Desulfobacterota; class Desulfovibrionia; order Desulfovibrionales; family Desulfovibrionaceae; genus Solidesulfovibrio. Next base: position 22,008 of record JAEWCY010000021.1, read on the forward strand.
TTTCATCGGGAGACATGACGGGCCGCCGCGTCTTCGTGCCGCGGCCCGTCGCGTCCGGTCCCGACGCCAGGGGGTTTTCATGACGCCGCCCCGCATCCTGGTCGTCGAGAAGGATCGCGCCGCCGCCGCCGCCCTGGCGGAGCGGCTTTGCGCGCACGGCTACGAAACGCTCGGCCCGGCCGCTTCCTGCCGCGAGGCTCTGGAGGCCGCCGACGCCCACCGGCCCGACCTGGCCGTCATGGACCTCGTGCTGGAAGGGGCCTGCGACGGCGCGGACGCGGCCGCGCTTTTGCGCGAAGGCCACGGCATCCCGGTCGTCCTGCTCTCCCGAAACGGCGAGGCCGCCCGCCTGGCCGAGGCCCGCAAGGCCGCCGTCGCCTGCTTGTTGCCCAATCCCCCGGACAGTCAGGCCCTCATCGGAGCCATCGAGACGGCCCTGGCCGCGCGCCGCCTGGAAGCCGCCAGGCAGCGGCTCGAAGCCCGCAGCCGGGCCGTGTTCGCGGCCACGCCCACGGCCCTGCTCCTGCTCGAGCGCGACGGCGTAGTGGCGGACGCCAACCCGGCCGCCCACAAGCTTTTCGGCTGCGGCCGCGAGAGCCTCGCCGGCGCGGCCCTGGCCGGGCTGCTGGCCCCGGGCGAGGCCGGCGTCGCCGCCGCGCTCCTGGCCGCGGCCGGCGGCGGCGAGACGGGAAGAGCCGTGGCCAAGGGCATGCGCCTGGACGGAACGGCCTTTCCCGTGGCCCTGACGCTGGTGCCCCGGGTGAGCGAAGAGGACGAGCGGATGCTGCTCGAGGCCCGGGCCACGCGACAGCCCGGGGTGCGGCCGGACCTGCCGGAAATCGATCTGGAAGGCGCGCCCGAGGGGTTTTTCGTCATCGACGCCGAGGACCGGCTGCGCCTGGCCAACGCCGCCGCCGGCCACATCTTCGGCCTGTGCGGCGCGCCGCCGGCCGGCACGCCCCTGGAGGCGGCCCTGCCCGAGGAGCTGGCCGGGGCGCTTTCCCGCGACGCGGCCCGGGTCATCGCCTGGAACGAGCCGGTGCGCAAGGAAATGACCGTGGCCGTCGGCGGCGCGGACAAGACCCTGCTCGTGAGTCTCTTCCCCATGGGCCACGACGAGGCCTCGCGCATGGCCGCCGGACTGGTCACGGACATCACCGACCGCAAGCTCCTGGAAAGCCAGCTGGCCCACATGGCCTTCCACGACCCGCTCACCGGCCTGCCCAACCGCAGCCTGTGCCTGGACCGCATCCGCCAGGCCATCGAACGGTCCAAGCGGCGCGACAACTACCAGTACGCCGTCATCTTCCTGGACCTCGACCGGTTCAAGGTCATCAACGACAGCCTGGGCCACCACATGGGCGACCGGCTCCTGGAGGGCGTGGCCAAGCGGTTGCGCGAATGCGTGCGCGGCCTGGACACCGTGGCGCGTCTGGGCGGCGACGAATTCGTGGTGCTGCTCGAGGAGACGGGCTCCTACCGGGAGATCGTGCGCATCGTCAAACGCATCCGCGCCGCCATCGGGGCCGTCTTTCCGCTGTGCGCCCACGACGTCCACGTTTCCTGCTCCATGGGCATCGTCATCAGCCCCTGCCTTTACGACAAGCCCGAGGAACTGCTGCGCAACGCCAACATCGCCCTGCACCGGGCCAAGTCCGAGGGCCGCAACCGCTTCAAGGTCTTCAACACCCGCATGCTGGAGGACGCCATCCGGCTCATGGACCTGGAGAACGACCTGCGCCAGGCGCTTAAGCGCGGGGAATTCTTCCTGGACTACCAGCCCATCCTGGCCCTGCGCGACCGGCGGCTGACGGGCTTCGAGGCGCTGGTGCGCTGGCGGCGGCCGGGCCGGGGCGTGGCCTCGCCCATGGAATTCATCCCCGTGGCCGAGGACACGGGCCTCATCGTGCCGCTGGGGGCCTGGGTGCTGCGGGAGGCCTGCCGGACCATGGCCGCCTGGCAGGAGGGCTTTCCCGAGTCCCGGGCCATGTCCATGAGCGTCAACCTCTCGGCCAAGCAGCTGGCCCAGCCGACCATGGTCGAGGACGTGGCCCGCATCCTGCGCGAAACCGGCCTCGATCCCCACGCGCTCAAGCTCGAGATCACCGAAACGGTCATCATGGACAACCCCGAGGTGTCGATCCTGCGCCTAAAGCGTCTCAAGGAGCTCGGGGTGCGCCTGTCCGTGGACGACTTCGGCACCGGCTATTCGTCCCTGTCCTATCTCCAGCGCTTCCCCATCGACACCCTCAAGGTGGACCGGGCCTTCGTCAGCGACATCGAGGCCAGCGAGAACCGCAAGATCGTGGGCGCGGTGGTGGCGCTGGCCCACAGCCTGGGCCTGGACGTGGTGGCCGAGGGCGTGGAGCTCGAGACCCAGTCCGACGTGCTCACCGGCTTCGCCTGCGAGGCCGGGCAGGGGTTCCTTTTCTCCCGTCCGGTCTGCCGCGAGGACGTCGAGCGGATGCTGGAGCAGGGCGGCCAGCCGACGGCGTCCATCGTTCCGTAAGCGACGCGCTTCCTTTCGACCGCAACGCCAACGCAAGGCCTCAGGCAACGCCCCCGGAGCGGGCGTTCTTTCTTCATGGGGCAAGCAAGGCTGGCCAGACGCGCCGGCACGTCCGCTACGGATGCCGCTTGTCCAAGCGTGCGCATGGGGCAGTGTTCCTGCGAAGTTTCTTGTTTTTTAGCTAAGAAGGGTATAAAGTTAGAAATAAGAATCAGGATATATATGATCTTATTTGTTTGACTGGGAAGGCGAAGTGGGCATGGGGCTTTGTTTGATGTCAATAGAGGGCGCCGATATGAAGAATATTAAACTTGGCCTCAAGATCGGAATCGGATTCGGTTTTCTTGTGTTTGTCGCCTTGGTCCTGGGCCTGCTGGGCGTCTATAACATGCGCGGGGTGGAAAAGACCTCCACGGCCCTGTCGCAAGAGTACATCCCGGAAACCGGCGTCGCCAACGAGATCGAGCGGACCTCCATGCTGACCATGTACGCCATGCGCGGCTACGCCATGAGCCTGGACCAGAAATACCGCGAGCAGGCCAAGACCGAGATCGTGGCCGTGCGCAAGGCCCTGGGGCAGGCCCGGGAGCTTTCGGCCAAGTATCCCTCCCTGGTGCGCCTCAAGGCCGACCTGCCCAAGGCCGAGGCCGGGGCCGAGTCCTACTTCGTCCTGTCCGAGGAAACCGAAAAGCGCATCAAGGCCCTGGCCGCCTCGCGCCAGGCCATGGACGCGGCCGCGGCCGAGTTCGTCGAAAGCGTGGAGTTGCTGTCGGACAGCCAGAAGAAACAGTTCGCCGAGGAAATCCATGACGCCGTCGGAGCGGCGAAGCTCGAAGAGCGGCTGGCCAAGGTGGCCGACATCTCGACCATCATCGAGATGGGTTTCGACATCCGGGTCAAGAATTTCAAGGCCCAGGCCACGGGCGACCGCAGCCTGCGCCTGCAGGCGTTGCAGCAGTTCCCCAAGCTCGACGAGGTGGTCAAGCGCCTGGCCGCCGTCACGCGCACGGCCGAGAACAAGAAGGAAGTCGCGGACGTGCAGCAGGCCCTGGGGCGCTACAAGGAGGGCATGACGGTCTTCGACGCGGACGCGGCGGCCCTGGACGAGCTTGCGGTCAAGCGCAACCAGGCGGGGGCGGAAATCGAGGAGCTGGCCAAGGACATGGCCAAGGCGGGCATGGCCAACACCCAGCACTTGGCCGACGCCGCCGCCTCGGATCTCGGCACGGCCAACATCGTCATGGTCTCCGGCCTGGCCGTGGCCTTGCTGCTCGGCGTCGGCGTGGCCGTGGTTCTCACCCGCGCCATCACCCGGCCGATCCTGTCCAGCGTGGCCTTTGCCGACAAGGTGGCCGGCGGCGACCTCGACGGGGTCCTCGACGTGCATCAGGGCGACGAGGTGGGCAGGCTGGCGGACAGCCTGCGCACCATGGTGGAGCGCCTCAAGGAGCGCATCCGCGAGGCCGACGCCCGCTCGGCCGAGGCGGCCGAGGAGGCGCGCAAGGCCCGTGAGGCCATGGACCGGGCCGAGGCGGCCCAGCGCGAGGCCGCTGCCCAGCGCGACGCCATGCTGACCGCCGCCGTCACCCTGCAGGAGGTGGCCCAGGCCACGGCCACGGCCTCGGAGGAGCTTTCGGCCCAGATCGAGCAGGCGGCCAGCGGCGCGGCCCGGCAGTCCCAGAGCGCCGGCGAGACGGCCACGGCCATGGAGGAGATGAACTCCACCGTGCTCGAGGTGGCCAAAAACGCCTCCATGGCCGCCGGCACGGCCGAGCAGGCCAAGGACAAGGCCCTCCAGGGCAAGGAGGTCGTGGACGGCGTCGTCAAGGGCATCGGCACGGTGCAGTCCCACGCCCGTGAGCTGCAGCAGGACATGGAGGCGCTGGGCGAGCGGGCCAAGGGCATCGGCGCCATCATGAACGTCATTTCCGACATCGCCGACCAGACGAACCTTTTGGCGCTCAACGCCGCCATCGAGGCGGCCCGGGCCGGGGAGGCCGGCCGGGGCTTCGCCGTGGTGGCCGACGAGGTCAGAAAGCTCGCCGAAAAGACCATGACCGCCACCAAGGAGGTGGGCGACGCCGTGTCCGGCATCCAGCAGGGCACGGCCGGCAACGTGGACAAGGTCAAGAAGACCGTGGAGACCGTCGCGGATACGACGCGGCTGGCCACCCAGTCCGGCGAGGCCTTAAACGAGATCGTGACCCTGGCCGACATGGTGGCGAGCCAGATTCATTCCATCGCCACGGCCTCGGAGCAGCAGTCGGCCACCAGCGAGGAGATCAACCGCAGCATCGAGGACATCAACCGCATCTCCATGGAGGCCTCGGACGGCATGCGGCAATCGGCGCAGGCCGTGGCCGGCATGGCCGAGCAGTCCGCGGTGCTCACGCGGCTGATCGCCGAGATGCGCGGCGGCGAGTCCGGCGCGCCGTCCGGCAAGGCCGCGCCCAGGGCGCTGTCCGGGCGACGGTAGGCCCGTCCGCCCGGGCGTTCCTTTGGGGCCGGTCCCTTCGCCGCCACGCGCGGCGGACGGACCGGCCCTTTCATTTCCGCACGGCGCGGCCGCCGCTTACAGGGTCTGGGTCAGCGAGGCGACGGTGATCTCCAGCACGCGCGTGGCGAAAGGGAATTTCTCCTTCATGAGGTCGAATTCCGGCCCCGAGCGCAGGAAGCGGGCCGTGCCGCGCAGGTGAAAGCCCGTGCCCGGGCCGCGCCGGCCGGCCACCTCCTTGCTGCCGAGGGTGAGCTGCACGGCGTCGTTGCGCTGGGTCTTGCGCTCCGTCTCGCGCATCTTCCAGGCGGGGATAAGCAGCGTGCCGTCCCGGGGCGAGACCAGGTAGGAATTCCAGGTGTTGACCACATGGGCCTCGCCGTCGGCGCAGGTCACGATGGCGACCACGCCTTCCTTGCCGAGCACTTCGCGAAAGGTTTCCGTGAACATGGATCGTCTCCTTGCTTGGGAATAATTATGGACAACATATATCTTTAATATCCATAATGAGACCGCCCGGCCCGGTCAAGACAAAACCGCCGTCGCCGGGTATTTTAGAAAAATTCCCGGGCATGGAGGCGGCAGGTGCAATTCAGTGTCGGCGTAGAGTACGCGTTTCATTCGCTTTTTTACATGATCGACCTGCCCCCCGGCACGACGGTGGGGATCAGGCAGCTGGCCGGGCTCCACGGCATCACCGAGAGCTATCTTTCGAAAATATTTTCCAAGCTGCGCAAGGCGGGCATCGTCCGGTCCATCGCCGGGGTGAAGGGCGGCTACGAGCTGGCGCGCCCGGCCGGCGAGGTGACGTTCTGGGACGTGGTGGAGGCGGTGGAGGGGCCGTCGTTTTTCTTCCAGTGCGCCGAGATCCGCCAGAAGAACATTTTCGAGGACGAGCCCGCCGCCGTTTCGGGCAAGTGCCCGTGCCTGATCAAGGTGGTGATGCAGGAGGCCGAGGAGGCGTTTCGCGACAAGCTGCGGGCCAGGACCCTGGGCTGGCTCCACGAGCAGGTCCGGGGCGGCTTTTCGGAGAAGAAGCGGCAGGCCATGGCGGCCTGGATGCGGTCGCTGTAGCCCGGCTGGGCATTGACAGGAAGGGGCATGGTATATTTGTTGACCTATGCCAGAGGGGAGCGATGCAGGAAGGCAAGTTGTTCATGATCGGCCGCAGCCAGGCCGTGCGCCTGCCCAAGGAGTTTCACTTCGAGGGCGACACGGTGTGCATCAAGCGCGTGGGCAAGGCGGTGGTGCTTTTGCCCAAGGACGATCCCTTCGACGGCCTGTTCGAGGCCCTGGCCGCGTTCAGCCCGGATTTCATGGAATCGCGCGGCGAACCTCCCGTGCAGGAGCGAGAGCTAGTCTTCTGATGGAACTTGTTGTTATTTACTATGTATCAGTTCTGAGGAGTGCTGGCCGGAGTTAATTGCCATGGTGAAAAACAATGAGTCGTATGTTGTGAAACGATATGGAAATTCTGAAGAAGGTTTGTCTTTTATTCGTAAGTTACAAGAACGTGTGAATGTATTTAGAAGTGCTGGTTTGGGAGATAGCGATTTTGAAAGTCAACTATTGGGGCCGTATGAAGATAATTTCTTCTCTCGCTTATGGGAATTGAATCTCGCCGAGCGATTACAGGAAAGCGGATTCAGGATTTGCTCGCAAGCGACAGGGCCAGATTTTATGTTCTCTATTGATGGAAAAACTGTCTGGGTCGAAGCTATTTCACCAAAGCCAACGGGCTCGTTGGAGGAATACTGTCGACCACTTGGCAAGGATGAGATGTTTCGTTGTAGGAGCGTGCCGTTTCAAGAAATCTTACTGCGTATAACGGCAGCAATTAAAGAAAAATTTATAAAATTTGGCAGGTATATTGAGAATGGGGTTGTCAAAAGATGTGATATAAATGTGATAGCGGTCGATGTAAGCCAGCTTGGTTTTTATGGAGATACCGGAATTAGTCAAGCACCAACGATTGTCGAGGCAGTTTATCCTGTTGGGCCCTTGACGTTGTTGATTAATAAGGAAACAGGCAAAGTGTGTGATCGTTATTTGTCATATCGTCCCGATATCTCAAAGTCGAGTGGTGAAAAAGAAGTAAAAATTTCGACTGATAATTTTTTGTCAGGTGCTTATGATATTATTTCTGCTGTCATTGGTGGATTTGGTGCAATCCAGCGTACATATTTTACTGTTGCTCATAACGTGAGTGCGAAGAATGTTCTGCCTCCTGGTAAAGTCCTTGCTGATAAGGAATACGTTCCAAAATTTGAAGAAGACCACCTAGTGCTGAAAGACATAAGGAGTGCTTAAAATTCCTGCATCGAAGGCTCTTTGAGGACCGAATTGTCTGTATAATTAATAAACAACCGGGCGGCCCCTTGCGGAGCCGCCCGGCGGTTCGTTGGCGATATGGCGAGGGCCGAATCTACTCGGCCATGAGCTTCTTGATGCGGTCCTTGAGTTCGCGAAGGCGGGCCAGGCGTTCGCCGAGCGCCTCCTGCTTCTCGCGTTCCTTGGCCACCACCTCGGCCGGGGCGCGGGAGACGAAGTCGTCGTTGCCGAGCTTTTTCTCCACAACGGTCAGCTCCTTGACCGTCTTCACCTCTTCCTTGGACAGCCGCAGATACTCCACGTCGAAGTCCACCGCGCCCGAAAGCGGCACGAACAGCGCGCACGCGCCGGCGGCCGTGGAGGCCGAGGCCTTGGGCGCGATCACTTCCGGGCCGGCCGTGAACGTCTCGAGCTTGGCCAGAAACACGATCATGGCCGCGTTGGCCGAAAGCGACGCCGCCTGGGCCTCGTTTTCCGTGTGCACCAGCCCCGTGAGCTTGACCCCGGGGTTGATGTTGAGCTCGGCCCGGATGTTGCGCACCCCGACCACCACGGCCTTGAGCAGTTCCATGTCCGCCTCGGCCGCGTCGGAGACCAGCTCCGGCCGCGCCGGCGGATAGGGAACCCGGGCCAGGTTCGGGTCGGCCGCGCCCGGCAGCTTGCTCCAGATCTCCTGGGTCACGAAGGGGATGAAGGGATGCAGCAGGGTGAGGACTTCGGAAAGCACGGTCAGGAGCACGCGCTTGGCCGCGCCCTTTTTGGCCTCGTCCTCGCCGCCGAGGTCCACCTTGGCCATCTCCAGGTACCAGTCGCAAAATTCCCGCCAGAAGAAGGCGTAAAGCTCCTGCGCCGCCTCGTTGAACTGGTAGCCCTCCACGGCCCGGGCCACCGTTTCCTTAAGCCGTTCCAGGCGCGAGAGGATCATGGCGTGGCACAGCCCGGCCTTGGCCGCCTCGGCGAGCGGCAGCTCCGGCGCGCCGCCGGAAAGGTGCATGAGGGCGAAGCGGGCCGCGTTCCACAGCTTGTTGACGAAGTGGCGGTAGCCCTCGATGCGCTCCTCGGAGAGCTTGATGTCGCGGCCCATGGCGGCGAAGGCGGCCAGGGTGAAGCGCAGGGCGTCGGTGCCGTAGCGGTCCATCATGACCAGGGGGTCGATGACGTTGCCGAGGGACTTGCTCATCTTCTTGCCGTCGGCGTCGCGCACCAGGGCGTGGATGTAGACCTGCTTGAAGGGTGCCTCGTGGCGGAAGTGCAGGCCCATCATCATCATGCGGGCCACCCAGAAAAAGAGGATGTCGAAGGCCGTGACCAGCACCGAGGTGGGGTAGAAGGTCTTGAGCTCCTTGGTCTCGTCGGGCCAGCCCATGGTGGAAAACGGCCACAGGGCCGAGGAGAACCAGGTGTCCAGCACGTCCGGGTCGCGGGTGAGCAGCGTCCCGCCGCAGGCCGGGCACACGGTCGGGTCCTCGCGGGAGACGATGAGTTCGCCGCAGGCGTCGCAGGTCCAGGCCGGAATGCGGTGGCCCCACCAGATCTGGCGCGACACGCACCAGTCGCGGATGTTGTCGAGCCAGTCGTAATAGGTCTTGGTCCACTGGTCGGGCAGGATGGTGGTATGCCCGCGTTCCACGGCCTCGCGGGCCGTCTTGGCCAGGGGGCCGGTTTTGACGAACCACTGCTTGGACACGTAGGGCTCGATGACCGTGCGGCAGCGGTAGCACTCGCCCACGTTGTGCTCGTAGTCGCGGATGTCGTCGAGGAGGGTGAGCTCCTTGAGATCTTCGATCACGGCCTTGCGCGCGGCCTGGCGGTCCAGACCCCGGTACTTCTCGGGCGCGTTGTCGTTGATGCGCCCGGCCTCGTCCATGACCGGGATGACGTCCAGGCCGTGCTTGCGGCCCAGTTCGAAGTCGTTCATGTCGTGGGCCGGCGTGACCTTGAGGCACCCGGTGCCGAACTCGCGCTCCACGTAGGCGTCGGCGATGATGGGGATGCGCCGTCCGACCAGGGGCAGGATCACGTGCCTGCCCACGAATTCCTTGTAGCGCTCGTCCTCGGGATGCACGGCCACGGCCGTGTCGCCAAGGAGCGTCTCCGGGCGGGTGGTGGCGATGGTGACGAAGGTGTCTTCCATGCCCTCCACGGGGTAGCGGATGTGGTAGAGCTTGCCGATGTGCGGGGCGTATTCCACTTCCAGGTCGGCCAGGGCGGTGTGGCAGCGCGGACACCAGTTGATGATGTAGTCGCCCCGGTAGACGAGCCCTTCTTCGTACAGGCGCACGAACACCTCGCGCACGGCGCGGGACAGGCCCTCGTCAAAGGTGAAGCGTTCCCGGGTCCAGTCCACGGACGCGCCCAGGCGCTTGATCTGGTTGAGGATCTTGCCGCCGTATTCCTCGCGCCACTTCCAGACCCGCTCGACGAAGGCCTCGCGGCCGAGTTCCTCGCGGGACTTGCCCTCGGCGGCCAGCGACCGCTCCACCACGTTCTGGGTGGCGATGCCGGCGTGGTCCGTGCCCGGCACCCACAGGACCTTGCGGCCCCGCTGGCGGTGGTAGCGGCACAGGATGTCCTGGATGGTGACGTTCAGGGCATGGCCCATGTGCAGGGCGCCGGTGACGTTTGGCGGCGGGATGACGATGCTGTAGGGCTCTCCCGGGCCGTCGGGGTCCGGGGTGAAGGTCTTTTCGTCCTGCCAGTACGCGATCCAACGGGCTTCGACGTCGGCCGGCTCGTATCCCTTGGAGAGGGCCTCGCTGGTCATTGTGCGCTCCTTCGAAAAAACGCGGCGCAGAGCGCCGCTTCGGCCGCCCTGGATACAAAAGATCGGGGCCAATGTCACGGCCCGGCCCGGGCGACAGGCGGGTTGCCGACCGCTCGCTCTCCCGTTAGGCTTTTCCCATGGCCGCGTCCATCCGGGTCCTGTGGGACCATTCGCAATTGTGGGGTCTGCTCGCCTGCCGGGGGCTCGCCGCCGTCGGCGCGGACTTTTCGCCCGTGACCTGCCGGGAAGTGGCCGAGGGCGCGCTTTCGCGCGACGCGCCCCGGCTGCTCGTCGTGCCGGGGGGCTTTGCTCGGCTCAAGCACGAGGCCCTGGGCCACGAGGGCGCGCGGGCCGTGCGCGACTACGTCTCCGGGGGCGGGGGCTATTTCGGCATCTGCGGCGGAGCGGGACTGGCCCTGTCCCACGCCGACGGCCTGCGGCTTTGCTCCTGGACGCGCCGGACCTTCGCCGACCGGCTGGAGCATTTGGTCAGCGGGCACGTGCGGCTGCGCCTGGACCCGGATTCCGCCTTGTGTCCGCCGTCGGCCCCGGAGGGGCTTTCCGTTCCGGTGTGGTGGCCGGCCGGGTTCGCGCCGCCGCTCGGCGGCGTCGATCCCGACGTCATGGTGGCCGCGACCTACGTCGGGCCGGGGAAGGACCTGATGCTGGCCGACGTGGCCCTGGGGGCCATGGACGCGGCCCGGCTCGCCGCCTGCCGGGAGCGCTTCGGCCTGCGCCTGCCGCCGGCCTTTCTCGACGGCGGGGCCTGCGTGCTGAGCGGGAGCTTCGGGCAGGGGCGCTACGTGCTGTCCCACGCCCATCTGGAGACCCCGGACTCGCCCGGGGCCAACGCCTGGTTCGGCCACATCTTGGGGCTGCTGACCCGGGAGGACCACCTGGGCCGTGCCGTGCCGGCCTGGGACCCCGAGGCGGAGCCGGCGCGCTTCGACGATCCCCACCTGGCCGCCGCCCGGCGCGTCCTGGCCAGGGCCGTGGGCGCCGGCCTGGACGCCCGGCTGCTGTTCCGGCGAAACGCCTGGCTGCTCGGCTGGCGGCCGGGCATGCCCGGGTTTTCCCTGTCGAGCCTGGCCGGCATGCTGGCCGGCGCGGCCGCCCTGCCGCCGAGCGACGCCGCCCGGGACTACTGGCGGCAGGCCGGACCGCAGTTCGCCGCGCGCCTGGAAGGCTTCGTCGACCGCTTGCTGACGTTTTTTCCAGCCCAGCGCCTGGAGATCACCCTGTCCCTGGTCAACGGCCCCAAGTGCCCGACCACGGACCTGGCCGCCGAGCGCCAGGAGCTTTTCGGCTCCCCGCCGGGCGGCGGCGGGCTGTGCGGCGAACTGGCCGCCATGCTCGACGGGCTGCTGCTGCGCCTTTTTTCCTGAAACGCCGGCCGGCTTCAGCGCAGGGCGCAGGCCCGGGCGCAGCGCTCCCGCACCACCTCGTCCGGCAGCCCCAGGTGGGCGGCGGCGCAGGCCTGGCACAGGCCGAGAGGCTCGCCAAGCGCCATGCCCTCCTTTTTGGCGTTTTCCAGCACCATGGCGAAGACCGCCTCGGCCAGGTCGTCCCGGGCCGGGACGACGGCAGCGGATCGCCCGGTCGTGCCCGGGTTCGCCGCAGGATCTTCGGCCAGGGTCCCAAGCAGGCAAACGACGGCCGCCAGGGCCGCGCCGGCCAGGATCTTCTTGACAACGGACATGGTCTTTTCCTCCCGTGAAAAGGGGTCGCGCCCGGTCTTTACGCAGGCCCGGGCGTGTGCCATAGGCCAGGAAGCACCGGATGTAGCAGGCCGGCGGGGAAGCGATCCAATCGCAATGACGGAAGCGCCGCTTCCGTTTCCCTGAAGGCCGGGCGACGCGACGCCGGGAGGGGCGTTGTGGAATACTACCATCTGCGGACCTTCGTGGCCGTGGCCGAAGAAGAGCACCTCACCAGGGCGGCCGAGCGGCTCCATGCCAGCCTGCCGGCGGTCAGCGCCCATGTGCGCGGCCTGGAGGAGGAGCTCGGCGTGCCGCTTTTCGTGCGCACCCCCAGGGGCATGCGCCTGACGGGCGAGGGCAGGGCCCTGCTCGGCGAGGCCAGGCAGGCCCTGTCGGGCCTGGACGCCGTGCGCGAGCGCGCCGGGGAGTTGCGGCGCGAGGTCGCGGGCGTGGCCCGCATCGGGCTCAACAACGAAGCGGCCCGGATGCGGGTGCCGGAACTGCTGGCCGTGCTCGGCCGGCGGCACCCCGGGGTGGAGATCCATCTGGTCAACTCCAGTTCGCCGCGCATCCTGGACGCCGTGCGCCAGGAGAAGCTGGACCTGGGGTTCGTCTACGACAACATCATCGAGCCGGGACACGAGGTGGCGGCCCAGCCCCTGGAGGACGTGCCCATGGCCGTGGTCGGCCCCACGTCCTTTGCCGAGCGCATGCGCCGGGCGGACTGGGAGGCCATCGCCGCCCTGCCCTGGGTGTGGTTCTCGGAGCGTTGCCCGTTCCAGTTCCTGCTCGAGGCGTCGTTTTCCTGTCGCGACCTGGCCGTGAACAAGGTCATGGTCGGCGACAACGACGCCACTTTGCGCACCCTGGTGGCGGCCGGCGTGGGGCTCACGGTCCTGCGCCGCGACGACGCCCTGGAGGCGGCCGCCGCCGGCGAGGTCTGCCTGTGGGAGCGCGAGGGGCTGACCCTGGGGTTGTCCCTGGTCCATCGTCGGGACCGGGCCGAGGATCGGGTGATCATGGCCGTGGCCGAAGCCGTGGCCGAGGTCTGGGGGCTGCCGGCGCACCGGCGCTGAGGCGGCCGTTTTTGGCGTCATCGCGGGAGAAGGAAGCGCGCTTATGGGCGAGACGGCGACGCCCGACCAGGGTTTTTTCCCCTGGCGGGTCGCGTGCGGCTTGGCGGCCCTGGTCATGACCCTGGCGGTCATGGCCCTGGCCCAATCGAGTCACGACGAGGACGACCCCACGGCCAACCAGGTCTTTTCCGGCGGCGCGTTCGGCTATGCCGACGCGACGGGCGGGCAGGTGCTCGTGCCGGTGGAGTCGGGCCTGGCCCGGGGCATGAAGGGGTTTCGCCAGGCCGTGGCCGCGCCCGGCCGGGTCGTGCCCTTGACGTTCGCCGGGGTGCGCCGGGGCGGCGACGCCGACGGCGACGGCGTGGCGGATTTTCACGAAACGCCCGGGGCGCTGTTCGCCGCCGGCGGCCAGGTCGGGCCGGGCGGCGACGTGTTCGTGGCCACGGACGGCTTTCTGGCCGAGCGGCAGGTGCTCGGGGTCAGGCCCCTGGACGGCCGGGAATGTCCGGCCCGGCTGCGGGAGGCGCTGTCCGCCCGGGCGGGGCGGCCGGTGCTGTGGTGCCGCGACGTGGCCGCCGTCGAGGGCGGGGGCGCGCTGTCCCTGGCCCGGTTCGCGCCCCGGGGCCGCGACGAGCTGGCCACCCTGGCCTACGCCGATTCCCGGGGGCTGGTGTTCCTGGACTATCCGGCCACGGCCGATCCCGGCGGCACCTGGAGCGAGGACGACGGAGGGGAATTTCCCGTGGCCGGCTACACGCCGCTTTTCGCCTTCCGCACCGCCGGCGGCCTGGAGCTGGCCGTGCGCGTCAGCGGCGGGGAAGGCGCGGCCATGGACCTCTACCGCCAGGACGGCGAGACCTTCGTGCCCTTCGTCGCCGCATCCCGGACGCGGCCCTAGGATTCCGCGAGGCCGCCGTCCGAACGCGACGCCTCCCCGCCCCGCCGGGCCGGGGAGGCGTCGCCGACCGTTCCCGGAGGCCTCATGTACGACGACGTCAAGTACCTGCTGTACGTCTTGTGCGCCGTGGGCGCGGGCGTGGCCCTGCTCGAGGTCTTCCGCCGCCGTCGGGGCGGCGGCATGTCCATCGCCCAGCGGACCCTTTTCGCCACCAATTTCGGGTTCTTCACCACCCTGTACACGTTCTTCCTGGGCTTTGCCGTGGTCTCGCTGTGGCAGGACTACAACCACGCCGACGCGGCCATCACCAACGAATCGGACCTGCTCGTGGTGGAATACCGTCTGTCCCTGACCATGCCCGCAACGGACGAACTGCGCCGGTCGCTGCTCGACTACGTGACCTTCGTCGCCGGGGAGGGCTGGAAGAACATGCGGGAGGGCAAGGCCACGGACGGGGCCGACGCCCTGTACGAGCGCATCTGGGGGCGGCTGCAGGCGGCCGACCCGCGCGGCGGCGCCAGCCACAGCATCTATGTCGTCATGCTCAACCAGCTGATCAATTTGAACAAGCTGCGACACCAACGGCTGCTGTTCATCAACGGCAACCTCTATTCGCCCATCTGGGCCATCATCTACATGGGCGTGGCCTTCACCGTGGCCGGATTCTACTTCGTGGACACCGACCACCGGGCCAGCGACCTCTTCTTCATGCTCATGATGCTGGCCATGGTGCTCGGCAACATCTTTCTGCTCTACGAGCTGGACACGCCGTATTCCGGCATCATCCGCATCGCGCCGGACAAGTTCGTCGGCGCGGCGGCGACCATGCGGGCCCTTGGCGGCCTGTGAGCCGGCCGCGCCCAGGGAGGAAATCTTGGAAGAACACGACGCGTCGTCCGGTGCGACGACGCCCACCGAAGTGGCTTGGCTGCGGCGGGACGGGTTTTCGGCCATACGGGCCTGGCGGGAGCATCTGGGCGTGTCCCGGGAGGAACTGGCCCGTCGCCTGGGCGTGACCCCGGCGGCCGTGGCCCAGTTCGAGGCGGCCAAGGCCCGGCCCCGGGCGGCCACCCTCAAAAAGGTCGCCGCCGCCCTGGACGTGGACTGGGAAGTCCTGCGCCAGGACGGCTGACCGGCGGGGCCGGCGGGCGGGAAACGAAAGCGCGCCGCGCCACCCGGTCGGGGGCGCGGCGCGCGGGGCATCGTCGGTGCGCGTCAGGGCATGACCGGGGTCATGCCGCAAAGCCGAAGCTACTGCTGCGGGTTGAAGACCTGGAAGGTCTTCTTGATCTGCGAGCCGTCCTCGGCCGTGGCGGTGAGGGTCCAGTCGCCGCTGGCCATCTCCCATTCCTTCTCGAAGGTGAAGGTGCAGTTGTATTCCTTGCCCGTGACCACGTCGACCGTGGACTCGGTGTTGAAGACCACGGCGTTTTTGGCCGGATCGATGATGCCCGGCGAGGCCGTGACGACCTTCACTTTGGACGCGCCGCCCTCGGGCTTGAGGGTGCGGAAGCGCAGGCCGAAGGTGGTGCCGAGCTTGCGGGGCACGGAGGTGGTGGCCAGCGTCAGGGCCCCGGAGCCGTCGTAGATGCCGTAGTCCACGAGGACGATGGTCGGTTCCTGCGGTTTTTCTTCCTTGCCCCCGAAGCCGAAGAAGTTGAGCGTCGAGGAACAGGAAGCCAGAAGCAGGCACAGAATGGGCAATATGGCAAGCAGGCGTTTCACGCGCATCCTCCGGAACGGCCAAGCCGTGCGTTCGTTATGTTTGCCCACATGACCCCAAGCGCCGGCCGTGTCAAGGGAGGCCCGGCCGCGCCTCAGTTCCCGGCGGGCTCTCCGAAGCACAAGGCGGCAAGGGGCGTGGTGTCCGCAAAAAAGGCGGCCAGCGCCTCCCTTTGGTCCGCCGCAAGACGCAGTCCGGCCACGGGCAACGGCCCGGGACTGCCGCCGTACATGACCACGGCCCGGTCGATGCAGGCCGCGGGCACGAAATCCGCCGTCAGTTGCAGCCGCGCGCCCGTGCCTTCCTCGAACACCGTAAGGGGCCGGGGATAACGCGTTTTTCCCGGTCCGAGCACCAGGTTGCCCGTGCGCGCGAGCGTCTCCTCGACCCGGGACGGCGGCACGGCCGCCCATTTGCCGAGCAGCTCGAAAAAGACCGGCCGCAGGGCCAGGTAGTAGAAGGGGTCGAGCTTGAGCGCCGCCGAGGCCCCGGGGACGTTGAGGATCGATGGCGTTTCGGCGTAGCTGCGGCCCAGGGCCCGTTCCAGTCTGGTCAGGGTTTCGGCGTAGTCCACGAGCATGACGGCGCACCTCCACGGTTGCGGGCCGCGTCGAGCAGATGGGCGGACAATCCGCCCAGGTCCCGGGCCGTGCGGCCGAGGACCTCGCGCCAGACCTCGTCGGATTCCATACAGAAATACAGCCCCCGGGTGAAGCCGTGCCGGGCGAGCCTGTCGGCCATGAAACGGAATTGTCGCACGCGAAGGGGGCGCAGCAGCCGCTTCTTGCCGTCCGCGCCCAGGGTGAATTCCCCGAGCATGTAAAGCGGCAGCTCCCGGCCCTCGGCGGCGAGCCTTCCCGGCAGCTCCGGCAGGCAGCGGAAGGACCCCAGGCTCATGTAGGCGATGTCCGCCGGGCGCAGGTGGTCGAAAATCATGTCGATGGCGGCGGCGTAGCCCGCCTCCCAGCCGGGGTAGAAGCAGATCGGGTCGAAGTGCAGGCAGACGCGATAGCCCGCGGCGACGCAGGTTTTCGCGGCGGCGAGCCTCGCTTCGAGGGACGCCGTGTCCCGCTCCTGTCCGTCCACGATGTCCGGGGCGTTGAACGACCAGGCCGGCAGCACCCGGTCGGGCCGGGGATCGGCTTCCATCCAGGTCAGGTCCGCCGTCTTGGACTTGAGCTCCAGGACCACGTTGCCGAACTCCTTGAGAAACCCGAGCAGTTCGCGCGTGTGGCCGGTTACGGGCTCCAGCGCCAGGGAGTCGGCGAACTGGCCCGTGCCCACCCGGAAAAGCCGGCTGCGGTCGCGGCCGAAGACCCGGCCGAGCTCCTCGAACATGTCTTCGGTGTTGGCGAAGGCCGTGAGCGTCCTGTCCCGGAAATAGGCCCGCAGGATGCAGTAGGAGCAGTCCATGGGGCAGTTCTCGCCGATGTGCACGATCTGGTAGCCGCAGCAGCGGTAGTGGCGCGTGGCCGGGCAGGGGCGCAGGAACCGGCCCTTGTGGGCCTTGACGCGCAGGGCCCGGCCGCCGTCCGGGGCCTCGGGCAAGGCCTCGCCCGGGGCGAGGACCACGCGCTTCGCCCCGGGCAGGGCGGCGGCCGCCCTGCCCGCCATGGCCGAGCCGGCCACGGCCGCGTCCACGGCGAGGAGCGTGATGTCCCACGGCGCGCCGGTCATGCCGGGGCGTCCTCGTCATGGGCCACGCGCAAAAGGCGCGGCAGCTCGGGCGCGGCGGCCATGGCCGCGATGTCGGCGGCGATCCGGGCCAGTTCCTGGGGGCTTTTGGCCGTGGCCGTCACGGTCACGGCGTCGGCCTCGAAGCCCTGGCTCGGCGACAGGCGCGCCTTGCTGCCCCGGGGCGTCACGGCGCGGGAAAGGGACGCGAAGCGGGCCTCCAGGGTGGTGGTGGCCGGATAGCGCGCCCGGCGCAGCGCCGAAAGGACGCCGGCGGCCAGGTCGTTGGGCGAAAGGCCCCGGCCGGGAAGCTCCAGCGCGCCGCAACGGCCGAGAACCGCCGCCGGCGGTTCGCCGGTCAGCCGGGCCGCCTCCACGAGCCAGGTCAGGGCGTTGTCCAGGTTGGCCCGGGACCAGCGCACGGCGTGAAAAAGCGGCGCAAGCGCCTGGCGGGAGGCGGCGTCCAGGCCGGCTAGCCGCCCCGCCGCGCCGAGCGGCAGGTGGCCCGAGGCCAGGAGCGCGTCCAGCTCCGGCGGCAGGGCCAGCCACTGCCCGACCAGGGCCCGCCGGCGGTCGCCCTCGGGGAAAAGGCGCGGCGCGGCCAGCGCCTCGTAGGCTTCCGGGCCGCCGGCGGCGACGAAGTAGCGCCCGGCGGCCACGGCCATGGCGTCGGTGACTGATCGGCCCAGGTTGGAGGCGAGATAGACCGCGCCCAGGCGCAGCGCCGGCGGCAGGGCGGCCAGGTCCGGCTCCATGTCCGGCTCCTCCAGGACCACGGCGGCCAGGACGCGGCCGCGCATCTCCCGAAGGGCCAGGGCCCGGCGCGCGCCGGCGGCCAGCACGGGCCGGCCCTCGCCGGCGAAGGCCAGGGCCGGGGTGGTCTGGCCCAGGGCCGCCAGGGAGTCGGCCAGGGCGGCGTCCGGCGGCGCGGCCCAGAAGAGGTGAGGGGCATCGAGGTCCAGGTCGCGCGGGTGTAAAAAGAGTGGCTGCACGGTGTCGGTTTTATTACGGTTTTTCCGTAGAATTTATGATTTCAAGGAGTTGTCGTCTTGACAAGGGGGTGACGCCTGCCTCACTATGCCTAATCTCGCGCAAAAGCCAAGGGCCGCAGACGGCCCCCCTGGCCGGAAATCGCGCCCCGTTCTTTCTCTTGGTTCGCTAAAGACCTCAAGCCGCCTCCCCGGCGGCTGGCCATAGGGCGCTTGCGGGCCGCCGTCCGGCGGTTCCGTCCCGCCATGCGCCTCGCGTCGTCCACGCACGAAACCGCGTGTTTTCTGCGGATGCGCCAATTGCGTCTTTGGGTTGCACACATGTCGGCATGTTGAGCAGTTACCGAACGCGACAACAAGGGAGAAGGGAATGTCGGACAACCTTGCCAGCCAACGCACCTATGCCCTGATCGGCCACGGCGGATGCGGCAAAACCTCGGTGGCCGAAATGCTCCTTTTTACCACCGGAGCCGTGGGGCGCCTTGGCAAGATCGAGGAGGG